>NZ_JMCG01000002.1:600000-900000 GCF_000764325.1 Vibrio navarrensis
GCAACCTGTCGCGTTGACAACGCCAGAGCAGCAGCCAAACGTGCTGTTTATCCTGATTGACGCGTGGCGCTACAGTGATGCAACCGCCGAGATCATGCCAAACGTGAGCCAATTTGCCGAAAAGAGCGCGCAATTTTCCCAACACATGAGCGGCGGGAACTCAACTCAGGCTGGGATGTTTAGCCTGTTTTATAGTTTGCCCGCGACGTACTGGGACAGCGTTTATGCCAGCCAAACCGCGCCCGTCTTTCTCGACGCGCTACAACATTCCGGCTATCGCATGGGGATCTTTGGTTCCGCGTCACTCACCAGCCCTCCGCTGTCGCGTACCGTGTTCAAGAATGTGAAAGATTTACGTTTTAAAACACCTGGCGATAGTCAAGTGGAGCGTGACGCGCGCATCACAAATGACTTTCTGCAGTTTGTTCAGCAACCAAACTCTCAGCCGTACTTCGGTTTTCTCTTTTACGATTCAGCCCACGGCACTGAGTTTCCTGAACCTGAAGGGGCGAAATTCACCCCCTACTGGGAACGTGTGGATCATATTCTGCTCAATAACGATTTTGACGCCGAGCTCTACCACAATCGCTACAAAAACTCGCTGTACTACATCGATGGTCTGATTGGCAAGGTGCTGAAAAATATCGATTTAAGCAACACCATCGTAGTACTCACATCAGATCATGGTGAAGAGTTTAACGACAACGGTATGAACTACTGGGGCCACTCTGGTAACTACAGTCAAGCGCAGATCCATGTGCCGCTGTACATTTACACGCCTGACCAACCAGCGGTTCGCTACGATTACCGTACCACCCATTTTGATCTGGTGCCGACCTTGATGGAACGTTTATTCGGTGAGCAAACCGATACCGCTACTTACAGCGTCGGGCATAATTTGTTTGATGACTCAGTCAAGCGTGAGTGGTTTATTGCAGGCAGTTACTACAACTATGCACTGGTGGGGCAAGAGATCATGATGGTGGTTAATCCGGCAGGTAATGCCAAGCAGTTGAACAGCCAACTGAGTGTGGTCCGGGAAGAGAAAATCCCGCCGAGTGTGATTCAGAAGTCGCTCGACGAAATGTCGCGCTTTTTCGCGAAAAAAAGCTAATACCAAGCCCGGCTTCCCGCCGGGCTTGCTACTTTAGCACTGTCTTACTTGAGCCTGCTGCATCTTGGGCAAAATGAGCAGGTTATAACCGTATTGCATCGCCACATAGCCAACCACTAAGGTGGCGACAATAAGTTCTAAGCTCGCTAGCCACTGCACCTGCGCCACATATTCCGCGCTGATGTCGACCGTTTTCATCCAAGCCGCCATTTTAAACAGCGCGGTCGAGCCAATCACCATCGGGAAGGTAAACGCTGCATAACCGGGGCTAAAAGGCAGTCGCAGCAGAGTAAAAAACGCCAGATAGATGATGGCCGTCATCAAGACTGCAATGCCAAATAGCAGCGCTACAATCACAGGCGAAGGATGCGCGGTAACGGTCAAATAGCCAGCCAAAGAGAGACTCGCTGGCGCGGCCAGAATCGCCATGGTGGATTTGGCTGCATCGGGCACTTCATGGGTAAACATGAAACGGTAGATCATGATGGGTAGCATCACCGCATAGGCAATCATGCCAAAGAGCAAAGCACCGTGCGCAACAGGCGCCAATACAGGGTTACCGGAGAAAGAGACATCCGCAACGATGATGCCAACCGGAGGCACAAACCAACTGGGCACCATGTGGTGAAGTTCAAACTCTTTTGCACGGTGATAAACAAAACTCAGCAAAAATACGATGTGTAACGCAACCGCCACAGACCACATGACATCACCAGCGATAGGGAATAAATGCCCTAGTGAATTCGATACCACCATGGTCGCCATGGCAAAAGTCGGCACCACACTGCCCACAACTGGGTGTGCCAAATCTTGTCTCAACAAATGGCGATGAAAAAGGAACTTTACCGCGAGGATCAACAGCAAGACACTGGCAAGCGCAGCGCTAAGCCACTGCCCGTAGCCATGGAGTTCGGCGAAGTTTTCCCAGCACCAACCCAAACTGGCAATTCCTAGCGCCAAGCCAGCCATCGGCGTCGGAGCACCCATCACTTTTGCTTTTGTTGCTTGAATCATCATGACCTCGACCTACTGTATTTAGGAAACAAGTTCATTTTAAGCTTGCGTCATGTTTTAAGATATCTAATTATTTATAACCAACGTTCAACGAAATTAAACAAATATGGCCAGCCACATTTCACTGCGACAACTGAAAGTCTTCACCACCATCACGCAGCATCATACCTTGACGGCGGCGTCTGAAAGTCTATTCCTTTCCAAAGCCGCGGTTAGCATGGCGCTCTCTGAACTGGAGAAACAGATCGGCCACGCGCTGTTTGACCGAGTGAACAACCGTTTGATTCTCAATCAAGAAGGGCAAAAGCTCTTACCTTTAGCCGACGAACTGCTCAGTCGCGCCCGAGATATCGAAAGCCTGTTTGATGGTGACGCGAGCTTATCCGGTCAGTTACGAATTGGTGCAAGTGACACCATCGGCAACCAGGTGGCTCCGTATCTGTTGCGCGATTTTCGCCGTCAGACCCAGCATCAGTCACAAAGCTTGTTTATTTCCAATTCGGCGCAGATCTGCGACAAACTGGTGGACTATGAGCTGGATATTGCGCTGATAGAAGGCAAAACACTCCATCCAGAGTTACACTCCAGCCAGTTTAGTGAAGATGAAATGTGCGTGATCTGCGCCATGGACGCCCCTTTCAACGCCAATCAAATGATAACGCTGAGCGAACTGGAAAACAGTGAGTGGATTTTGCGCGAGGCCGGTTCTGGTTCCCGCGAGTTTTTTCTGCGAGTCATCGCGCCCCGTTTAGAGCAGTGGCAAGAAGCGTTTCAGCTCAATACCACCGAGGCGCTGATCAACTCGGTGGCTGCCGGGCTCGGGCTTGGCTGCTTGTCACGCTTATCGGCTGAGCCCGCAATTCGTGATGGGCGAGTAAAAATGCTCAACATGCCGCTGGATATGAAACGCCGCTTTTGGCTGCTGGTACACAAAGAGAAATACCAAAACCCGCTTCTGAAAGCGTTTATCGCCTTTTGTAAGGAGTGGCAGAACGTCTAAAAACGTATACCCTCCAGCCTCTCATTCTGACAGGCACAATTGGACATTGCCGAGCAAAAACTGTATAAACAGACAGTAAATTTTCGCAACGACTAACCTAGGGGATTAACCATGGCTGTTATCGTCAAGTACGTGGTAGAACGCAACGGAGAAGAGAAAATGACTTTTACCTCTAAAGCGGATGCTGACGCATACGACAAGATGCTCGATATGGCAGACGAGCTTTTCGAACTACTGGGTAAAAGTGACCTTCTAGAAGATGAAGGCAAACAGGAAGATCTAGCGATGTTCCTTGCACAGAACAAAGAAGAGCTTCTCTACGCTCTGGGAGCGAAACGTCGCCCAGCGCCAAAGAAAGAGAAAAAGCTGACTGCTGTGGATGAACCATCAGCAGAAGAGTCCGCTGAAGATGCAGCTTAAGCTCTGACCACACCTCCAAGAAACCGTCGCGCCAGTGGCGGTTTTTTATTGGCCGTACGACACAATTTCTCATCAAAGCAATTTCTCGTTAAAGAAATATATCGATAAAAAGACAAAAAGTATTCACTGACGGACTTTCTCCCCGCTAAACCTTTAAGTTCGTTTTTTGTCTCTTTATGATGAACTCAACTTTATTCATGCTCTTCAGTGAACAGACGAGCACCAAGATTCAACAGATGGAGATCTCCTATGGCTTACTTTTCCCTAGCCTTTGGCACGGCAACTAAAAACCGCGATGGCAAAATTATCGAAGCGTTTTTTCCTCATCCAGTTTTAAACCCAAGCGAAGCGCTGGTTGACGCACTGGCTACAGTGGCCGGATACAAGCAAGGCAACCAAGCCATTGAGATCTCTGCTGCGCAAAGCGTTGAGCTTGCTAGCGCGTTTGAGCAAAACGGCGATGCGGCCAACGCCGCGTTTGCGGCTAAAGCGGCGCAGTCTACCCAGCCGCTGGTATTGGTGATCCTCGCAACAGATGAGCAATCTCAATCGGTGGCAGAAGGTTTCCTCAAGCTGCAGTTGATTTCGCATCGTTTGATCAAACCGCACGGCACCGTACTGGACGGCATTTTTGGCCTGCTGCACAACATCGCCTGGACCAACGAAGGCCCGATCGATCTGCCTGAGCTGGCTGAACGCCAAATCGAAGCGCGCCTTGCAGGCCGCGTGCTGACTGTCGATTGCGTCGACAAATTCCCGAAAATGGTCGATTACATCGTACCAACGGGAGTGCGCATTGCAGACACTTCTCGCGTGCGTCTTGGCGCTCATGTTGGCGAAGGCACCACTGTAATGCACGAGGGCTTCATCAACTTTAACGCCGGCACGGCAGGCGTGAGCATGGTTGAAGGCCGTATTTCTGCTGGCGTGGTGGTCGGAAATGGCTCAGATATCGGCGGCGGCGCGTCTATCATGGGCACGCTTTCTGGGGGTGGTAAAGTGGTGGTATCGATTGGCGAAAACTCACTGCTTGGCGCAAACGCAGGTCTTGGTTTCCCGCTGGGCGATCGCTGCACAGTGGAGTCCGGTTTGTACGTCACCGCAGGTTCGAAAGTGCGCATGCTAGACTCAAGCGGTCAAGAAGTCGAAATGGTCAAAGCGCGCGATCTGGCTGGTGTCTCTGATCTGCTGTTCCGCCGCAACTCAGTGACAGGACAAATCGAGTGTCTTGCCAACAAAACCGCGGTGGAACTCAACAGCGAACTGCACAAAAATAACTAAGCCAGAGCATCTGCGAGTGTGCAGAGCACCTCAACGTACTGCTCCGTTGGCTGGATCATCTAGGCGATAGCACAGGCTGTCGCCTTTTATTTTACCAACGGATACCAATTTCGCTGCGTAAACACTCGACTTCGAACCTTCTTTTAAACTCCATTTGGTATGACCAGTCACGCTACCCGTCGCTGGCTATTTAAGCGAACAGCCAACATGCTGCGCACTCATCTCACATTTCCCTAACCTAGCTCTACTTACCTAGTTAATAAAATGTAAGATTCTCTGATACTTAACGAGAAGAGACCACTTCGACATCTCAAGTACATGGCTGACTGCCTATGAGAACGATGCCTTCAATCGCCTGTTGCGCGAAAAATGTTCAAACAATGACTTATTTAACAAAAAAGATACGTATCATTAATAAAATTATGCTCGAACGCTCAATTTGATTGATTGTTTATTTTCGCAATCGTTTAAATGTGCAAAATAACCGCTGTGCATGTGGTTTATAAAAATAAGCACGCCGACTGTGGAACATAAAGGACTCTTACCATGACAAACAAAAAAACAACTCTCTTCGGAGAGTGCCTGGCCGAATTCATCGGTACAGGTCTACTTATCTTTTTCGGTGTTGGCTGCGTTGCTGCGCTGGTTCTTGCCGGTGCTCAATTTGGTCAATGGGAAATCAGCATTGTGTGGGGCTTTGGGGTCACCATCGCTATCTACTGTACTGCAGGGGTATCGGGTGCGCACATCAACCCAGCGGTGACCATCGCACTGGCTGCTTTCCACGGCTTCGACAAAGCGAAAGTCGTGCCTTACATCATCGCTCAACTGCTTGGCGCATTTTGCTCTGCGGCGCTGGTTTACAGCCTGTACAGCAACCTCTTCACTGACTACGAACTGGCACACAACCTGATCCGTGGCAGCAAAGAAGGCCTAGCAACGGCTGGCATATTCTCCACTTACCCACACGCTTCACTCTCTTTCCTTGGCGCTTTTGTGGTGGAATTTGTGATTACTGCGGTACTGATGTTTGCCATTTTGGCGCTAGGCGATGAGCACAACGGCGCTTCTCGCGGTGCAATGAACCCACTATTGATCGGTATTTTGATTGCGGTCATCGGTGGCTCACTTGGCCCACTCACCGGTTTTGCCATGAACCCGGCTCGTGACTTCGGACCAAAACTGTTTGCTTACTTTGCTGGCTGGGATTATGCCCTGACTGGGGCGAAAGACATTCCTTACTTTATTGTGCCAATTCTTGCTCCGATTGCCGGTGCTTGTTTTGGTGGCTGGTTGTATCCAAAAGCAATTGCGGCCTACCTACCTAATGTTGGCCAAGGTTGCACCATCCCGAATCAATGCGATGCTGCTGAAGACGTTGAAGAAGCTCGCGCTTAATAAATTGACTAAAATATAACTAACGAAACGAAAGGATCTTACCATGACTGAGCAGAAGTACATTGTGGCGCTGGACCAAGGCACAACCAGTTCCCGCGCGGTGGTTTTAGACCACGACGCGAATATTGTTTCCGTCTCCCAGCGCGAATTCACTCAGATCTACCCTCAAGCAGGATGGGTAGAGCACGATCCCATGGAAATTTACGCCACCCAGAGCTCAACCTTAGTGGAAGTTTTGGGTAAATCCGGCATTCGCAGCGACCAAGTGGCCGCCATCGGTATCACCAACCAACGTGAAACCACCATTGTATGGAATAAAGAGACTGGCAAACCGGTGTATAACGCGATTGTGTGGCAATGTCGCCGCACCGCCGATATCTGTGAAGATCTGAAAGCACGCGGCTTGGAGAGCTACATCCGTGACAATACAGGCCTAGTGCTCGATCCTTACTTCTCGGGCACCAAGGTGAAGTGGATTCTCGATAACGTGGAAGGCGCGCGCGAAGACGCCGAAGCTGGCAAACTGCTGTTTGGTACCGTCGATACTTGGCTCGTTTGGAAAATGACCCAAGGCCGTGTGCACGTAACCGACTACACCAACGCCTCTCGTACCATGCTATTTAACATCAACGATTTGTGTTGGGATCAGAAGCTTCTAGACGAAATGGGCATTCCAGCCTCAATGATGCCAGAAGTGAAACGCTCTTCTGAAGTCTACGGCCAAACCAACATCGGTGGTAAAGGTGGTACGCGTATTCCAATCGCCGGGATCGCAGGTGACCAACAAGCAGCACTGTACGGACAAATGTGTGTCGAAGCGGGGCAAGCGAAAAACACCTACGGTACTGGCTGCTTCTTGCTGATGAACACGGGTAAAGAGAAAGTGGCGTCGCAAAACGGCCTACTGACCACACTGGCTTGTGGCCCACAAGGCGAACCCGCCTACGCACTGGAAGGCGCGGTATTTATGGGCGGTGCATCGATTCAATGGCTACGCGATGAGCTTAAGCTGATTTCTGATGCGCACGACTCTGAATACTTTGCTACCAAAGTGGACACTTCAAACGGCGTGTATGTGGTGCCAGCCTTTACTGGCCTTGGCGCACCATACTGGGATGCCTACGCTCGCGGCACCATTGTCGGCCTGACTCGCGGCGTGAACGCGAACCACATCATCCGCGCGACACTGGAAGGCATCGCCTACCAAACTCGCGATGTGTTGGATGCGATGCAAGCCGACTCGGGCATCAAGCTCTCAGCGCTGCGTGTCGATGGCGGTGCAGTGGCCAACAACTTCTTAATGCAGTTCCAATCGGATGTATTGGATACTGAAGTGCACCGTCCGAAAGTGACCGAAGTAACCGCACTTGGCGCGGCATACCTTGCCGGCCTTGCCGTGGGTTACTGGAACAGCATTGATGAGCTGAAGAACAAAGCGGAAATCGATCGCTCTTTCCTTCCTCATCACGACGAAGAGAAACGCAACCGCCGCTACAAAGGCTGGAAGCGTGCGGTTAAGTGTGCGCAAACTTGGTCTGAAATGCGCGATCTCGAAGATTAATTCTTACCTCCCCCTATGTTTGGGCGCCTTCATGGCGCCCTTTTTTGTTGTTTCAGCCGATTTCTTGATGTTGGTTGCTTCTATGAATGCGTTATTTAGCGCACAATAGCCCGAGTGATTATTTTCGAATGCCAGCATTTCTAACCCTTAAGGGCTAAGCTGGTTAGAGGCATCAGGGAGACAAAGTGAAGCAGATACCAAGACATCAACAAATCATTGAAATGGTGAAAAAGCAGGGATACGTCAGCACCGAGGAGCTGGTCGAGAAATTTAATGTTAGCCCGCAGACCATTCGCCGTGATCTGAACGAACTTGCCGACGAGAATAAAATCCGCCGCTACCATGGTGGTGCAACCATTCCGCTCAGCTCAGAAAACACCTCCTACTCGACCCGTAAAAAAGAGCACTTTACCGAGAAAGATCTGATCGCCGAAGAGCTGGCCAAGCACATTCCCGATGGCGCGACGTTGTTTATTGACATCGGCACCACGCCTGAGGCGGTTGCCAAAGCGCTCAACAAAAATCACAAGCAATTGCGCGTCGTTACCAACAACATCAACGTCGCCAGTATTTTGCTCAGCAATCCAGAGATCAAAGTTATCCTCGCGGGCGGAGAAGTGCGTAACCGGGATGGTGGCATTGTCGGAGAAGCCACGCTGGATTTCATCAAACAGTTCCGCCTCGATTTCGGCATCTTAGGCATCAGTGGCATTGATTATGATGGCTCCCTACTCGATTTCGACTATCACGAAGTGCGCGTTAAGCAAGCCATTATCGAAAACAGCCGCAGTGTGTACCTAGCGGTCGACCACAGCAAATTTGGCCGTAATGCGATGGTGAAACTGGGCAACATTTCACAAATTAACTTACTGATCACCAATCAGCAGCCTCCCGAAGAGATCAGCGCCATACTTAAAGAGCATCAAATTCCGTTAGAAATCGCCAGCCACTAATCTACTTTCCTCAAGTTCCCTTTGCGCCTCACCTCTTTGGTGGGGCGTTTCTGTTTTCGCCACCGCAAACACCCAAAACGCACGCCTTATCAGCTTCCCTTTCTTCGTTCGTATGCGCAAATCACACAAACGCTCAAAAACGAAAATAAAGGATGATCTCATTCGAAAATTCGGTTAGGCTTCTTTTAGTTTCCAAAATGTTCGTTCGCTCAACATAACAATACAAAAATAGGTCAGCTTCTATGATGAACTCACAACCTCAACAATCTCCAATTCTTGATCTCATTGTCGTTGGCGGTGGGATCAATGGCGCTGGTATCGCCGCCGACGCAGCAGGCCGTGGGCTTAGCGTTGGTTTATATGAAATGAAAGACTTCGCTTCAGCCACCTCTTCAGCCAGTTCGAAACTGATCCACGGTGGTCTGCGCTACCTTGAACACTATGAGTTTCGTTTGGTCTCAGAAGCGCTTGCTGAACGTGAAGTGCTGCTGAAAAAAGCACCGCACATCGCCTTTCCGATGCGCTTTCGTTTGCCACATCGCTCCTATCTGCGCCCTGCGTGGATGATTCGCTGTGGGCTATTTTTGTATGACCACCTTGGCAAACGCACAACGTTACCAAGCAGTGAAAAGGTCAATCTGGCGCAGACAGGCCTTCTCAAAGAAGAGATGAAAGTGGGCTTTGAGTACTCCGATTGCTGGGTGGATGATGCCAGACTCACACTCTTGAATGCCCTTTCCGCACAGCAAAATGGCGCGGAAGTGCGCAACTATTGCAAAGTGGAAAAAGCCGAACGCACGGAAGGGATGTGGAAAGTCACGCTGCAAGATCAGCACACTGGCGAGCGTTTTGAGCGCATGGCGCGTGCGTTGGTCAATGCGGCTGGCCCTTGGGTAAAAGCGTTTTACGATCAAAGCTTGGATACACCATCACCGCGCAATATTCGTTTGATCAAAGGCTCACACATCGTGGTACCGCGCGTGCATCCTGATCCTCAGGCGTATATTTTGCAAAACAACGATGGTCGGATCGTTTTTGTTATCCCTTACCTAGATAAGTTCTCAATTGTCGGCACCACCGATGTGGAATACAAAGGCGACCCGCGCGAAGTGGCCATCTCCGAACAAGAGATCGAGTACTTGATTGATATCGTCAATCAGCACTTTATCCACCAGCTTGAGCGTAAAGACGTCGTGTGGACATACAGCGGCGTGCGCCCTTTATGCGATGATGAGTCGGACTCACCGCAAGCCATTACCCGCGACTACACTATCGAGCTTGAGCAAGAGTTAGACCAAGCGCCGCTGCTCTCCATCTTTGGGGGTAAACTGACCACGTACCGCAAACTGGCAGAATCGGCAATGCGCAAATTAGCCCCCTACTTTAGCGAGATGGGTCAGGCATGGACCGCCAACCAAGCCCTGCCGGGCGGGCACTTCAGTTGTACACGTGAGCAGCTCGCCACGTCACTGACCCAGCAGCACGCATGGCTTACCCCTGCTTTGGCACAACGCTACGTAGCGCAATTTGGTAGCGATGCTCGAGTGCTGCTGCAAAATGTCACTCAAGAGAGCGACATGGGTACACAGTTTGCCGAGGGTGTCTACCAAAAAGAGATCGATTATATGCTGAATCATGAGTTTGCCCGTTGCGCAGACGATGTACTGTGGCGACGTACTAAACTTGGCCTTTACCTCACCCCTGAGCAGGTCGATGAACTCAAACGCTACATTAAGCAGCAAGTAGAAGGCACTCAGCCAGCACCACTTAAAGCGGTCTGTTAAACCTAAGCTCTCTGTTTCTTAGCAAACAACACTGGCGTCATGGCAGTAAGTCGCGTACTTTGAACACTGCCATTTTTTAGGAAACAGAGAGCCTATCCATGGGATTTATCATTGATCACTGGGATTTCAATTCCGCCCCGGCGAATCAGCCAAATAACAATCAACTGCGCATGCAAGCAGGTCACTGGTATCATTGTGAACGCCACCATCCTGATATCCGCCACTGGCTAATCGACAATCAAGTGCCCCTGAGCACCATCAACCACCTTTTAGCAGACGAGTCTCGGCCCTCTTTTCATCGCTATGATGATGAGAGCTTCATGCTGATCCTGCGTGGTGTGAACATGAACGAAAACGCCACTCCAGAAGACATGCTAAGTGTGCGTATTCTCTATTTTAATGGCTGCTTAATCTCTACACGTAAAATCTCCTCCAAAGCCATTTCCGAGATCCGCGAAACGCTGACGCAACATAAAGGGCCGCAAACACTCGGCGATCTGCTACTCGCCATTATTGATGGCTTGACGGGGAAATTGCAGAGCTATCTGCAAACAATCGAAGATCAAATCGAACGCTTTGAGTTGGACACCGAGCAGATTGGCGATGTGATTGAGGTGCAGAAATCGCTTCTGAGCGTTAAACGCTTCATTCGTCCACAGCAATACGCGATTGCCGACTTCGCCATGTCTGAACTCAATCTTTTACAAAACAAAACACTGCTGATTAATTACGCGCTCAGTAACATCACGCGTATCAATGAAACTATCGATTTCTACTTAGATGAGCTGCAACTGTTGAAAGAACAAATTCAACAGTTGCGCGAAGACAAGATCAGCCGTAACAGCTACTTATTTACCTTGATTGCCAGTATTTTCCTGCCGACCAGTTTTTTAACGGGATTGCTGGGCATCAACATCGGTGGTATCCCAGGTGTGGAATCCCCCGTTGCCTTTATGTGGTTTTGCATTGGTTTAGTGGTAATTTTTGCCGCTGAAGTATTGCTACTCAAACGGCTTAAATTTTGGTGACCATTGCCATTATTTTCGGGGCACACAGCCTGGTTTGATCACCACGCAGGCCGTGTGTTTCTGTTTGCCAAAACCAATGATCTGCGACAACGCCTTTTTACTCACCGTCACATGTGCCGAGGCTATGGCATCTTGTTCAGACTCGGCATGCGGATCGTGAATAAAGAAAAAGCGCTCGCTCATGCCGCTCAACAACACCCAGTGCGGCTCCTTACTACCATTAAAGCGGTAGGTGCTGATCAGCAGTAGCACGCTCGCCCCTTCGCTGACCCACTGCTCCAATTGCATTTGGCTTGGCGGCGCTTCAATCATACTGACGTCAAACTCTTGCAACTGTTGGCAGAAATCTTGATGGACGATTTCAATCACTTGCTTTTTGTTTTCATCTCGCACGCTGTCGATAAACGGGGTCGATTTAGCATGACTCCACAGCTCGACATGGTAACCACGTCGCGCCGCAGCAAGCGCCAAGCCGTGGCCACTGCAACCGCCGTGCCCAGCGGCCATGAAAATGGTTGTCGCTTCACGCCACAGTTGTAACTCCTCTTTTCTTGACGGCGTAAACTCCGGAGTGTGATGTGCAAAGGCCATCAGCAAACACGCCGCGCCACAAGTAAACGGCGTAGTCTGCACGTATAGAGGCATCGGTAGTAACGTTTTCGGCCCATAGTGCGCCAACCGTTTTTGCATGCGGATGCCATCACACAAATCATCATAATAATGAATCAGTAATTTAAAGGTTTTGTAACCCAATTTTTGGTACAAATTTATTGCTGCTGTATTGTCTTCGCGAACCTCAAGGCGTAATGTAGTGAAACCCTGTTCAATGGCCGAACGCTCACATAGTTCAATCAAAGACTGAGCAATTTTCTGCCCACGAAAGTCAGGTCTTACAGCAATCGAATACAATCTTGATAGTTGTGTTCCTTGATGAAACAGTAACAGCGCATAGCCTGCTAACTGTTGGCCACTATCCGCAACCAGCAGTACGGCATGCTCAGATTGGATAAAACGTTTCATTTGTCTCGGTGCAATTCTGTCACCAGTGAAAAGTTCTTTTTCCAGCCTGTTTAACGCATCAAGATCGGTCATTTTCGCGACACGAAAATCCATTTGGCACCTTCGGGAATGAGTAAGAAAGCTTCCTCATCATAGCTCGTTTATTAAGGAAAAAAAGAGATGGCAAATCTTTTAATTGTGACTGACCAAACCAGTGATTGGCAGCAGTATTTTCCATCCGAACAAGTGGTCAATGTTGCCCAATATTTAGACAGTGAATGGCAACACAATCAGCGCAGTGTACAGGTTGTTAACCTGTGCCGAGATTACAGTTACATGAGCAGTGGCTACTACTGTTCACTGATGGCAGGCGCACGTGGACATCGCGTCATTCCGACCGTCACCGCCATCAACGACATTACCCAGCCATTATTGATCTCCTCCGGTTTTCTTCGCCTTCATCGTCTACCGAAAGATCAAGATGAGATCGCGTGCAAGATCTATTTTGGCCGTACAGAGCAAAAAGGGCTAGAAAAGCTGGCCAGACGCCTTTTTGAACAATTTATGGTGCCAGTGATTGAGCTGAAAATGACCCGCAATCAGCACAACTGGCAAATCGACTCAGTACAGCCTTTCCCATTCCAAGATCTTGAAGAACAAGAGGAAAACTTCTTTATCGAATCGCTAGAGATGTTCTCCAACAAAGTATGGCGCAAACCCAAGCAAGAGAAAAAATATCGCTACGATATCGCGATGCTGGTCGATGACGAAGAGAAAATGCCCCCGTCAGACCCTTCCGCGCTCAAACGCTTTAAGCGTGCCGCTGCACGTTTAGGGATGAATTTGGAAACTATTTCTCGTGATGAAATTTCGCGCCTTGGTGAGTTCGATGGCCTATTTATCCGCGCGACCACCAATATCAGCAACTATACCTACCGCTTTGCCAAAACGGCCGAGAAACTAGGACTGGTGGTGATGGACGACTCCGAGTCGATCATGAAATGTACCAACAAGGTCTTTCTCACTGAGCTGCTGAAAAACAACAAAGTACCCGCGCCAGCCAGCGTGATTTTGAAAAACTTTGACCCGGAGTGGAAAAGTGATCTACTCAGCGAATTAACCTTCCCTATGGTGCTGAAAATTCCAGACGGCGCTTTTTCACGTGGCGTAGTAAAAGTACGTAATGAAGAAGAGCTGGAAAAAGAAGCCGCGGCGTTGTTTGAAAAAAGCGAGTTGATTTTGGCTCAAGCCTTTATGCCAACCGACTTTGACTGGCGCATTGGGATTTTGAACCGCCAAGCGATCTTTGGCTGTAAATACATGATGAGCCGTGGTCACTGGCAGATTTATCAGCATCACAACAGCGGCCGCGTCTCTTCCGGTGGCTTTGAAACGCTGGATCTAAAACAAGTGCCGAAAAATGTGGTGGATGTGGCGCTCAAAGCGGCCAACTTGATCGGCAATGGCCTCTACGGCGTGGATCTCAAAGAGATTGATGGCCAAGTGTACGTGATTGAAGTCAATGATAACCCGAGCATCGATCATCATGTCGAAGACGCTTTCCTCGGTGATTTACTTTACGATCGCATCATGACCGAATTCTTGCGCCGTATTCAGATGCGCGGTTTCTAATCTTACACAACAAGCTCTGCGAACAACCAAGCCACTCACAATGAGTGGCTTGGTTTTTTCTATCATCCCGGATGTCCATCCACCCTTGGCGTGAGTAACATCTTGCCAAACTTAACCACAAACAAGGTAAAAGCGATAACCCACAGCGCCGCGCTCAAGTTTACCCACACAAACAGATGTTCAGGGAAAGTGATCACCCCCAAGCTGCGCACGCACGCCGCCAACAAAATGGAGAGAAAAGCGACGCGCAGATTAGGCCCTTTGTATATCATCCGCCCGGTGTGCCCCATCGTCACACGCGCAATCATCGCCAAGATCAAGCCGCCCAACGCGCCGATGGCAAATAAATGCAGCAAATTATGCGTTGCCAGCGGAGTATGCCAAATACCTCGCAAGATCAAGCTAAGCGGCAGACACAAATACGCGCCGTGTAGTGACCAAACCAAAGGCTCGCTCAATGTTCGCCATGGTTGCCAACGGCAAAAACGAACCAATTGTGCAATCCCAGTAAACAGCATCAGCGCCGGACCGATTTGCAGAAAAGTGACCGGGAAAAAGCTAAGAACAAACAGCAAAACCAGTGGCAAGTTTGCCAGCCAATCTAACCAAACTAAAGTCGGCGCTTTTTCAAAGTTAAAACGACGGGCAGTAAAAAACGGGATAACGCGGCCGCCCATTACCGAAAGGAGTAAGGTAAACCACCACAACATTGCCTGCCACACTGCGGAGGCGCTAAAAGGCGGCATGCCTTTTATGGTGGCGTAACTGGCAAAATTGGCCGCTATCGCCAACAGAAAAAGGGGCACGAAAAACAGGTTGCGCCAACCTTTCGCTTTTACCACGCGACTGCCGACTTCATACGCGACTAAAGCAAGGAACAAGGCTTCAATACTGGAGGTCAGCCAAAGTGGCGTGGGTGTCCAGAGCAGAACTCTTGGTAAGATCCAAAGTACCACCAGCCAAGCGAGACGATGGTGTTTGGTGCCATTAACCCCTGTCCAGTTTTGTACCGCGGTGAGTAAGAAGCCAGCGACGATCGCCATGGCAAATCCGAACAGCATTTCGTGGACATGCCACCACAGCGCAGGGACCGCCAACCAAGAAGGTTGCCCTTTTTGAAACATCCATACCCAGGCAACAATGGCGACGACTGCATAAATCGAGCCCAGTAGAAAGAAAGGACGAAACCCCAGTCTTAACCAAGGTGGGATCGTTTCCTCTACCCGCTTATCCGTAATATTTATCATCGCAGCCCCCATAACTTGATTTGATTTTGCTCGCCTAACAGCAGTGTAACATCAAAAGATGCAAAATAAATACAAGTTTAAAATTATTCTCAGGTGGGTATAAATAGTCTCACCGCGATCACTTTGGGAGCTCATATGTATATCTTTGGTTATGGTAGTTTGATCAATTCAGCGTCGCGCCAATTAACCGGACAAACAGGCGAAGCAATTCCTGTTATTGCTCATGGCCTAGTGCGCTATTGGGGCAAAGTGGATGAAAGCTATGTTCTCTCACCTTTGGTGGTTAACCGCGGCGACAGCCAAGTCAACGGAGTGTTACTTGAGATTAATGAGCTGGCATTAGCTGAGTTTGATCGAAGAGAGCGCGGTTATCACCGCATTGCCATCAGCGCAGAACAGATAGAAACGGAACACACATTTCATCGTGACTATCCGATTTGGGTTTATGTAAAAGAGCAGCCGGAACCGCCCTGCACTTTAAGCCCTATCATGCAAACCTATGTCGATACGGTTTTAGCTGGCTGCTTGGAAATCTCGGCCGATTTTGCCCGTCATTTTATCGACTACACTGTCGGTTGGCACTTTCCCAAAGAAAACGACCGCCACGCGCCAAAATATGGCAATTTAGCTGGCGTTGAGGAGCATCACTATCCACTGATCGATGCACTGATTACACAAAAGGGAGCATAATGCTCCCTTGGGTCATTTATCAATAAGTCGATAGAACAGCGACATAAGCGGTCTATTCGACAAACATTAGAGTCTAAAGCGCGTCATTTTTTCATCGAGCTGGCGAGAGAGTTCCGCTAATGTTTCACTCTCTTCGGCCAAGAAATTGACGGCTTGCGACATCTCCATCGCGGCGTCATTAATCCCACTGACGTTGCGATTCATCTCTTCCGCCACGGCACTCTGTTCTTCCGCGGCAGTGGCTATTTGCGTCGCTTTGTCACTCACATGACGAATATGGTCAACAATAAGCTGTAAATCTTCTCCAGCATGCTCTGCCTGAGCCACACTGCTGTCGGCCAAAGAGCGGCTTTTTTGCATCGCATCCACCGCAGCCACGGCGAGTTGCTGCAGACGATTAATCGTGGTTTGAATTTCATCGGTCGAATGATGAGTACGCCCAGCGAGATTACGCACTTCGTCTGCGACCACGGCAAAGCCTCGTCCTTGTTCACCAGCGCGAGCGGCTTCAATTGCCGCATTAAGAGCTAGAAGGTTGGTTTGTTCAGAAATGCCGCTAATCACACTGGTCACTTCACTGATTTGCATCACGCCTTCTTTGAGTTTGTTGACCTGCTCATTAGCCACATTTAACTCAACAGAAAGTTGGCGAATACTATCGACACTAGAATGCACATCCTTATCACCGAGGTTGGCTTCTTTGGTTGCATCGAGTGTATCGCGCGCCGTATCTTCAGCATGCCCGGCCACATCGGCCACCGTCGCACTCATCTCATTCATCGCGGTCGCCAGTTGATTGAGTTGATCGCGCTGACTGACTACCGCTTGGCTGGTCTCTTCCGCTGAAGTAGCAATACGCACCGCGGCATCGGCCACTTCTGACGCTGACTGCACGGATTCATACAGAGCATCCCGAACCGAAGTAATGCTTTCGTTGATATCGTGCGCCAAGCGGCCGAACTCATCTCGACCTTCAACCTTCACGCGAGCGGTTAAATCGCCTTTCGCCACTTGCTTCATGCTTTCGCGAATCGCTTGCAATGGCTCAACTACAGCACGGGTAATCACAATACCCAAGCCGCTCATCAGCAAGGTGACGATTAAAGTGGCTAGCCCCATTTTCATGATCTGCTGGTTGACCGCCGCTTCAATGCCATCTAGCAGCATACCCGAACCAATAATCCATCCCCATGGCGCAAAACCTTGTACCACCGAGAGCTTATCGGCTGGCTGGCCAGCATTATTCTGCCAAGGGTAGATCAATGATCCGGTTCGGCCACTACTGCCTTTTTCTACCATGGTGAACCAAAATTGCCCGTCGCTACCATTACCCATCTGCTTTCCGACCAGATCATCACGAATGGGATGGACAATGGTGTAGCGGTTTTCATCCATCACAAATAGATAATTTTCGCCGTCAAAGCGTGTATGTTTGATCAATGCTTTCGCTTGTTGCTGCGCTTCTTGTCTCGGTAACGTCTGATTGAGATAAGCCACCTGAGAAAACACACTGCGTATCACCGCATTTAAGCGGGCTTCTCTTTCAAAAATGAGGTTTTGTTTAAGTGCATTAGCAGAAATAGCCAGTAGAGAGAAATCCCAGTATTCCAACCGCAATAATAATAGTCAGCTTGTAGCTGACTTTGATGTTTCTTAGCTTCAACATGACGTGATACCACCCTAAATCAATCTTGAACAAATGTTGAAACTGATAATTTTGTTATTTTTAGACTCACTTTATTTAGCATGGTCGACGGTTTTTACTTTGCCAGAATAGAAATGCAGATTGTTATTAAGCTCAAAAAACATTATGCAAAACCATGAAATGCACCAAGTAGTTATGCGTCTACTCTGGCCATTTAACCTATTCGATCGAAGCTTTCACCACCCCTCTAAGCCAAAGTCCCTTGTCACTCTGTGTGGCACTCGAATGCCAAACCAAGGAGATATCGAAATCGGCTACGGCGAGAGGTGGCTGAAACGTCACCAGGCCATCATCAAAACCGTTCGCTTTCGCCATGCGTTCCGGCACGATGGCGATTAACTCTCGGCCAGCGAGAAGATGGCGAATAGTAAGAAAGTTTCGGCTGGCTAAAGAGACTCGGCGGCTCAAACCGTATGAAGCTAACGTTTTGTCGGTTTGTGTCGTCAAACTGCCATCAGTACTGACCAATGCCTGTTCAAGCGCGGCAAATTTCTCTAACGTCATGCCTTGCACATCAATAAGCTTTGGATCGCACAGGCATACATGGCGCTCAGTGTAGAGGTACTGCGCGCAAAACTTGCTATCCAGTTGTGGGATCGATCCTATCACCACATCCAACTTTTCTTGTTCCGTTAAGGAGAGATAGTTTTGACGGTTGACATTGACAAAGCTGACTTGCGCGTTAGGTGCTTCCGAACGTATCGCGTCATACAATTGAGCCGCGAAGATGAACTCTGCATAGTCGGTCAAACCGATACGGCAAACACCTTCAAACTGTGATGGGCAGAACTCACGCCGAGTCAAAAGCTCGCGTGAAATCGATTCAAGTAGCCCATCAATAAACGGCGCAATTTTATGTGCGTACTCGGTTGGCTCCATCTTGTGCCCTTTGCGTTCAAACAGCGGATCGTCCAACATGATACGTAGACGGCCTAAGCTGTGGCTCATGGCTGACTGACTAACAAAGCCCATTTCGGCGGCTACGCTGACACTCCGGTAGCGGTAAAGCTGTGAGAAGACCACCAGCAGGTTCAGATCCATATTCTTCCAGTTCAGATCGCCGAGCACTTTCATCCCATCCTGTTCATACAAAAAATGAAAACTATTAATTTGAATCATTATAAGTCGCTGCGTACAGTGTGCTCATCATTTATATGAGAAAAATCCATGTTCACAATTTTCAAAACCTTCTTTTACTTGGGCTGGATCAGTTTCGGCGGCCCTGCAGCACATATTGGTTATTTTCGTCATACCTTTGTGGAAAAACGCCATTGGCTAAGCGATGAGGAGTACGCTCAATTAGTCGCTTTAAGCCAATTTTTGCCGGGGCCGGGCTCAAGTCAGGTCGGTTTTGGTTTAGGCTACAAACAAGGGGGCTTAGCTGGGGCTTGTGCGGCTTTTTTCGGTTTTACGCTTCCGTCAGTCATTGTCATGTTGCTGTTGGCGCTGCTGAGCAGCCAAATCATGGGCAATATCTGGTTCGAACAGGTAGTGCATGGTCTCAAGCTGCTGGCCGTGGTGGTGGTCGCCGATGCGGCTTGGGGCATGTATCAGAATTTTTGTCGCACACGTCTAACCACAGCGCTGTGTGTGGTCACTGCTTTTGCCTTGCTGGTTTTCCCTTCTATCGCGACACAAATGTTGCTGTTACTTGTGGCTGCCGTGATTGGTGTGGCCTTTATAAAAAACGACAAGGTCGCTTCTCCATCCGAGTTTAAACCGTCACTATGGCCACTGGTGATGTTTGTTCTGCTGCTATTGGTTCTGCCCATTGCCGCGACCCAACACTCTCTTTTCACGCTTTTCAACGATTTCTTCCAAGCAGGCAGCCTGGTGTTTGGTGGTGGTCATGTAGTGCTGCCTCTTTTGCAAAACATTGTCGGCGATAAGCTCAGTCAAGACGCCTTTTTAACCGGTTACGCCGCTGCACAAGCCGTGCCCGGGCCTATGTTTACCTTTGCTACCTACATTGGCTATGTACTTCATCCACAAGCACCGATTTTCGGAGCCTTAGTCGCGACATGCGCCGTCTTTCTGCCTGGTTTTCTTCTGATGCTCGCTGTCTTGAAAAACTGGCAACAACTGGCAAACAAACCGAAAGTCAGTGGCGCATTGATGGGCGTCAACGCGTCAGTGGTGGGTCTACTGGTAGCGGCGCTTTATCAACCCGTGTTTAGCAGTGCGGTAAGCTCTGGTCTTGATGTCGGGATAATTTTGTGCGGCTTTTTTCTACACAAACAGGTAAAGCTGCCCATATTAGCGCTGGTTATTTTCTTTATGCTCGCTGGTATTGTCAGCGGCAGCTTCTAGTCCTACTCGCAGGATGGTTAAGCCTATTGACTGCCCAACGGGTTGTTTTGACTTCAGTTAGGCAACGCCGACTTCTCTTCTCGATACCACATCCCGACAAAAGTCAGTGAAACGGATTAGATCCATTTCTTGACACAATTTCTCAACAACAAAACGTGGATTTTTATTTCTGACCAACCCAAACCATGCTAGATTAACAATAAATTAACATAACAATAACGATTATTTTGCCAATAACATGGAGTTAGAGAATGATTCAGCCTAACGAGTTAAGCAAACCCAACTGTGCTCTCCCACCGCCAAATGAAATGATCTTAAAATGGGCAGCGGAACGCCCCAATGAGGTCTATCTAAAACAAATCATTAACCGCCAGTTCGTCGAGTTCACCTATGCACAAGTGGCTGACCAAGCCCTGCGTTTAGTCACCGCTCTTCGCGAACTCGGGGCACAACCGGGCGATCGCGTCGCACTGATTTCGAAAAACTGCGCCGAGTGGTTTATCTGCGATTTGGCGATGATGCTTGGCGATTACGTCAGTGTCCCGATTTTTCCCACCGCGAGTTCGGAAACGATTGAATACTGCTTGAACCACAGTGAAAGTAAAATTTTGATCGCGGGTAAACTTGATAATCCAGAGACTACGCAAAAAGTTATCGATGAGATGACCGATATCAAGAGCATCGCTTTGCCGTATGATTCTGCGCCACAATGTCAATATCAGTACAAAAACTTAATTGCCAAGGCCGAGCCGAGTCAAGAACGCCCGCAGCACGACGATGACAAACTGATGTCTTTAGTCTATACCTCTGGAACCTCTGGTCTGCCGAAAGGCGCGATGCTCACTTATGGCGCATTTTGTTGGTCGGTGCATCAACTGATTAAACACATCGGAATTCAAGAAAACGACCGCCTGTTCTCTTATTTACCTCTTGCGCACATCACTGAGCGCGTCTATATCTTTGGCTCTTCAGTGATCGGAGGTGTTCCTACTGCCTTTCCCGAATCGCTGGATACTTTTATCGAAGATGTCAAAATGCAGCGCCCAACGCTGTTCATTTCCGTACCACGCTTATGGACACTGTTCCAGCAGCGCATCCAAGACAAATTGCCGCAAAAACGTCTTAATTTTTTGCTGAAGATTCCCTTAGTCAATTCCTTGATCAAAAAGAAGCTGGCCGATGGACTTGGTTTAGATCAAGCTCGCGTGCTGGGTTGCGGCTCCGCCCCAGTCTCCCCTGCACTGCTCCAGTGGTACCACAGTGTCGGGCTCAACATTACTGAAGCTTGGGGGATGACAGAGGCCTTTGCCTACACCACATTGAATTACCCATTTAGGGCCGACAAAATCGGCAGTGTTGGCAATGCAGGACCGGGCATTGAACTGAAAATCGCCGAAGATAGCGAGATCATGGTTCGCAGCCAAGGGCTCTTTTCTGGCTACTATAAGAATGACATTGCGATCAAAGAATCTTTTGATAAAGAAGGCTGGCTACATACTGGCGACATAGGCTCCATCGACAGCGAAGGCTATTTGACCATTCAAGGTCGTAAGAAAGACACCTTCAAAACCGCCAAAGGAAAGTTTGTCGCACCTGTTCCCATCGAGAAAAAACTCTTTGAATACAGCCGTGTGGAGATGATGTGCCTCATTGGCTCCGGGTTACCGGCACCAATCTTACTGGTTGTGCCACATAACTTCCCTCATTTTGACCGTGAGCGGTATGAACGGACCACGCAAAAAGTCATCAAACGCATGAATGCCGAATTGGAATCTCATCAGCAGATCAAGGGAGTCCTGATGATTAAAGAGCCCTGGAGTATCGAAAACGGCATTTTGACGCCAACACTGAAAATAAAACGTCATGTGCTTGAGCAGAAGTATCACGAAATTGGTCACAACTGGCCAAAAGATAAATTGGTCGTTTGGGAAGAATAACCCGTCCAGCAACGCCTTAAAAATCAAAAAACCGCAGCCTTATTCCTATTCCTGAGTCTGCGGTTTTTCCATTAAAAACATCGATATGACCTTTCTCAGTTAGTCCCAAAAGCTACGCTTCACCTCATTCGAAACTTGTTCTTTAGTCAGACCAAGATCTTTGTACATATGTTCTGACAGCTCGGACAACTGTCGCCGCGTGTGATGGTTTCGTTTCCAACGCAACACTTCGATAAATAAACACTTAAGCGACCGTACTGTTTTCTTCGCATTTAATGGAAGATGATTTATGCTGGATTCCATATTGACTCCTTGATATTAAGCTTTGTTCGAGCTAATAATCGCTTTATCGACTCCAAGCCTCAAACGATATAAATCGTCATTAAGTTAAGGAATACTTAAGTGAAAGAGAGGATGCCACCGCTGCAAGGTTTGTATTACTTTTATGTCGCTTGCCAGCAAGGCAGCTTCAAGCTTGCGGCCGAGCAGCTATTTGTTTCTGCTGCGGCGGTTAGCCAACAAATTCGGCAGTTGGAAGAGTGGTTAAACGTTGATCTTTTTGTTCGCCAACATAGAAAAGTACAGCTGACCGCGGAAGGTGTGCTGCTTTTTGAACAGGCAAAGAAAGGCTTTACCCACTTGCAAGAAGGGATTCGCTTAATCAATACCGATCCTAACCCCAAGCAGCTATCGGTTTCCACCTTGCCCTCTTTTGCTCAGCATTGGTTGGTGCCCAGATTAACCGAGTTCAAAAGCCGTTATCCTCATATCGCTCTGCTACTCGAACCAACCAATCAACTGATCACATTTGATGATTCCCGAATCGATTTATGCATCCGCTACGGACGAGGAAACTACCCCAATATTGAGAGCCAATGGTTGATGGATGATGTTATGTATCCCGTCTGCCACCCGATTTATCGGCAACAGCACAATATCCAAACGCTGGCAGACATCAACCAAGTGGAACTGATTGAAGACACTTGGCCAGACATGGACTGGGCCTCTTTCCTGCATAATCTCGGGCTCAAGGGGGGCCAGTCGACACTCAAATATGACGGCTCGCACTTTGTTTTGGAGGGCGCGTTAGCGGTACAAGGCGTGGCGTTGGTCAAGCACTCACTCGCGGCACGCTATATAAAGGAAGGAAAGCTAGTGCGCATTGGCAATACCGCGTTAAAACCAAGATACAGCTACTACATGTGCGCGCCTGCCGGCTATTTCCGCCGAGAGAAAGTCCAGCTTTTTCGCCAGTGGCTTCTCGACGAAATAGCCAACTTTCAATGTGCTTATCCTCTCACCGGCATCGATGTGATCAGCCATATCGAATAGTTGAGTCAAATGAACAAAGAGAGCCGCTTAGCGTACCTTGATATTCAAATAATAAAAAACCCGCAGTTGCCTGCGGGTTTTTCTGTTATCGAGTTAAGTTAAGAATTACTTCTTAGCGTTACGCTCTTTAACTTCAGCAATTACTTGCTCTGCTACGTTGTTTGGACATGGTGCGTAGTGTGAGAACTCCATAGAGAACTGACCACGACCAGAAGTCATTGTACGTAGAGTACCGATGTAGCCGAACATTTCAGAAAGTGGTACGTCTGCTTTAACGCGAACGCCAGTTGCACCCATTTCCTGGTTCTTGATCATGCCGCGACGACGGTTCAAGTCACCGATTACGTCACCAACGTGATCTTCAGGAGTGAACACGTCAACTTTCATGATTGGTTCAAGAAGCTGAGGAGCCGCTTTAGGAATTGACTGACGGAATGCGCCTTTCGCTGCAATTTCAAATGCGATTGCAGATGAGTCAACTGCGTGGAAGCCACCGTCGAACAGTTCAACTTCAACGTCAAGTACAGGGAAACCAGCCAACGTACCAGTTGCCATCATAGACTTGAAGCCTTTCTCAACTGCTGGCCAGAATTCCTTAGGAACGTTACCACCAACTACGGTTGATTTGAATGTGAAGCCTGAGTTTTGCTCTCCAGGGCGGATGCGGTAATCGATCTTACCGAACTGACCAGAACCACCAGACTGCTTCTTGTGCGTGTAGCTGTCTTCAACTGCTTTGGTGATTGTTTCACGGTAAGCAACCTGAGGAGCACCCACTTCTAGCTCAACGCCGTAAGTACGCTTCAGGATATCCACTTTGATGTCTAGGTGAAGTTCGCCCATACCTTTAAGGATTGTTTCGCCTGAATCTTCGTCAGTTTCAACTTGGAATGATGGATCTTCTGCAACCATTTTACCGATCGCGATACCCATTTTCTCAGAGCCGTTTTTATCTTTTGGCTTAACAGCGATAGAGATAACTGGATCTGGGAAGATCATTGGCTCAAGAGTACATTCGTGCTTAGGATCACATAGCGTGTGACCAGTTTGAACGTTCTTCATACCAACGATAGCGATAATGTCACCTGCTTGTGCAGCTTCCAGCTCGTTACGGTCGTTTGCGTGCATTTCCACCATGCGGCCAACACGCTCAGTTTTACCTGTTGCGCTGTTAAGAATGGTATCACCCTTCTTGATTCGGCCTGAGTAAACACGGATGAACGTCAGAGCACCGAAACGGTCATCCATGATCTTGAACGCTAGAGCGCGGAATGGCTCGTCAACAGATACAGTTGCAACTTGACCAGTAGATTCACCAGTTTCCGGATCAGTCAGGTCTTGAGGTTGAACTTCAGTTGGGTTTGGTAGGTAATCAACTACCGCATCTAGAACCAGCTGCATACCTTTGTTACGGTAAGCAGAACCACAGAAAGTTGGGAAGAATGCTAGTTCACGAGTACCTTTACGGATACAAGCTTTGATTTGCTCGATAGTTGGCTCTTCGCCTTCCATGTAAGCCATCATCAGCTCGTCATCTTGCTCAACAGCAGTTTCGATCAGCATTTCACGGTATTCTTCAACCTGATCAACCAAATCTGCAGGAACTTCTTTAACTTCGAAGTTTTCTGGTAAGCCTGAGTCATCCCATACAAACGCTTGGCGAGTTAGTACATCCACCACACCAACAAACTCATCTTCACGGCCGATAGGTAGAGTCATAACAAGTGGTTTTGCACCAAGAACATTGTTGATTTGATCAACAACGCGGAAGAAGTCTGCACCCATACGGTCTAGTTTGTTTACGAAGATCAGACGAGATACTTCTGATTCGTTCGCATAACGCCAGTTAGTTTCTGACTGAGGTTCAACACCGCCAGAACCACAGAATACACCGATACCACCGTCAAGAACTTTCAGAGAACGATAAACTTCAACTGTGAAGTCAACGTGTCCAGGGGTATCAATGATATTGAAACGGTGGTCTTTCCAGAAACAGGTAGTCGCAGCAGACTGGATAGTGATACCACGCTCAGCTTCTTGTTCCATGAAGTCCATTGTTGTTGTGCCGTCATGGCTATCACCCATTTTATGGATTTTACCAGTCAGCTTTAGGATGCGCTCAGTGGTAGTGGTTTTGCCCGCGTCAACGTGCGCGAAGATACCAATGTTTCTGTATTTTGATAAATCTGCCATTGTCTTACTCTGTTAATAAGGTATAAAGTGCGCGCAGAGTATATCACAATCGTTCAAGACTGATACCCTTGCATGCCATTCGTTAAGAAAAATTTTCTTCTACAACAGTAAAGCTTACCAATGCTTAGCTTGCAAAGCGGCGCGAAACTATATTTTTGCTTCCTCTGTTTACGCACAAAATTTCCCTTATTATGAAGCTCGAACGCTCTAGAGTTCATCAAAAGCACTGATCGCATCGGCGAGTTTTTTCACCCCGTGGATCTGCATGCCCACTATTCCGCCTTTCGGCATATTGGCCATAGGGACAATCGCTTTCTTAAAGCCATGCTTGAACGCTTCATTGAGACGTTCTTGGCCACTGGGTACCGGGCGGATCTCGCCAGCCAAGCCCACTTCGCCAAAAATCACCACATCTTTTGGCAATGGCCGATCGCGAAAACTAGACAGTAGCGCCATAATCAGCGCCAAGTCAGCGCTAGTTTCACTCACCTTTACCCCACCGACCACATTGACAAAGACATCCTGGTCAGCCATTTGTAAGCCGCCGTGCTTATGTAAAACCGCTAATAATAAAGAGAGACGGTTTTGCTCAAGACCGACAGCGACCCGACGAGGATTAGCAAGCTGCGAATAGTCCACCAAAGCTTGGATCTCGACCAGAAGCGGCCTAGTGCCTTCCCAAACCACCATCACCGAACTACCAGAGGTTGCCTCCTCCCCACGTGACAAGAAAATCGCCGACGGGTTACTCACTTCACGCAATCCTTGCCCGGTCATGGCAAACACACCGAGTTCATTCACCGCACCAAAACGGTTTTTGTGGCTACGCAGGGTACGAAAGCGACTATCGGTATCGCCATCGAGCAGCACAGAACAGTCAATAATGTGCTCTAACACTTTCGGGCCCGCTAAGGTGCCGTCTTTAGTTACGTGGCCAACAATAAAGACAGCGACATTATTTTGTTTGGCGTAACGGGTTAATGCCGTGGCGGATTCACGTACTTGCGCGACGCTTCCGGGTGAAGATTGCACATCCGAAACATGCATCACCTGAATCGAGTCAATTACCATGATGCGTGGTCGCACCTCTTCGGCAATTTGGCAAATCTTATCCACGTTAGTCTCTGAGAGCATTTTCAAATGCTCTTTCGGCAATCCCAAACGAGAAGCGCGCATCGCGACTTGTTGCAAAGACTCTTCGCCAGTGACGTACAAAGCAGGCATGTGTGCCGAGAGCGCGCACATCGTTTGCAACAACAGCGTCGATTTACCCGCGCCAGGGCTTCCGCCAATCAAAATCGCCGCACCGGGCACGATGCCCCCACCCAATACGCGATCCAGCTCTTTAAAGCCACTGGTAAAACGCGGCACTTCCTGTAAATCGATATCAGACAAGGTCTGTACTTTGGACTCGGTTGCACTGCCCGCATAGCCTGACAAACGCTCATTACGAGCGACACTCGGCGAAGCGGCTAGCCTCACTTCAGTAATGGTATTCCAAGAGCCACAGGCGTTGCATTGCCCCTGCCAGCGAGGAAAATCTGCCCCACAGTCGTTACATACATACGCGCGTTTTGCTTTCACCATGCCGCCTCAAATTGTCCAGCCTGTGATCCTGTCAGACCACTGATTCATTAAACACAGAACAAAGTGCTGTTATACTTAAGTTTATTATCACTTTGCCGATACTCTTATCAAGAACAGATACTGTAACAGAAAAGATGGAACAAGCTGAAATTCTCTCAATCGCAGAAAGGCTCATCCCGCTGTACAACACGGAAGATTTTGATTTTGTCCTGAGTCAACTGACCGAGGGAGAACCGCCATCGGCTAAATTACTGGTGAAGATGGAGCTTAACCGCATCATGGCACCATGCAAAAAAAGTATCGACTTACGTGGTCGGGTGCAAGGTGAATGCCGTGAATACGAACTGGATGGTTTAAAGCATTGGCTTGATGATGTCGCTTTCAATGCCTACCACAAAAACACCAAGAAATTTGGCCGCTATACCGAAGGAGTGTGGGAAGCGTTAAGCAACACACGCAATAGTTTCCGTGTGTTGGGCAAAAACACGCAGCAGCCGGAAGGGCTCGGGTTAACCGATCCAGCTAGCCCTTATGAAGCTGAAGCTATTTACCTTGGCTACGATCTCAAAAGACAAGAAAAGCGCCTGCGCGTGCAGTCACAGGTGGAGATAAAACTGGCCAAAGGACAAGTTTTGCATGGTGTGAGCGTCGATCTCTCTAGCTCAGGTGCCAAATTCAAAGTGCCGAGTGCCTTTAATTACAATCTCGGAGAAATTATCCAGGTCTCCTTTTCCGAGCTCGCCAAAACTTCGCAAGTGGCGAACATCGACAAAAAATTAGAGTATCGCGTGATCGCCGTAGAAGACTCTTATGAGAACGATGCGGTTAAATTTCTACGTTGTCTACGCCTAACCGAAACCAACATCATCGCCCGTGTGATCGATGAGTCATTGAGTAACTCAGCCAAACGGACTCGCCACGATAACCAAGACAAAATCATTCGTTCAAGAACGCGTGGATACGAGCACATCTATCTTAAACACACCTGTAACCTGCCGCTGTTTTTCCAAGGAAGTGAGCTCAAACTGGCGATGATGACGCCAAATAATGCGCCGATTTGGAATTACTGGCACGATGAGCGAAAACAACAAGTCTTCGGCACACTGTTTAATCCGCAAAGAATGGAGATGTTGATTAAGTCTGGCGTAAAGGGGACAAGCAACGTTATCTACTCCTTTACTCACGAGCATGAGAACAAGACCTTCTTCTATTCGATGCTGATGCCAGAAGCGACCCGAGAACAACGACAGCTTTTTTGGCATTTAGGAGCACGTCGTTCAAGCTGGCGCGCGTTCCGCATTTCTATTTTTGAGCTTTCAGACAAAGAGAAGCAGCAGTTGGCCTCTTTCTCTTCTGAACTTGCCGATGCGTCAACCGCCCTCACCCACTGCGGTATTTTGCAAGAAATCGCCGATGACAGTGTGGGTGACGACTATCTGTTTACCGAGCAACCTCGTATCCCAGCCAGCACACTGAATACGTTTCGTCACCCACGAAAGATCGTCGGCGCACCCAAAGGGATTTTCTTTGACGCCAAATCAAGACGCAAAGAGCCAAGATACAGCTTCCAGTCGCCTCTGCTCTTAACTAAGAGTGACGGTTCACAAGCACAAGGGAATACGCTCGATTTGTCCAAGCGCGGGTTGAGTTTGCAATTGAATGCGCCGTTGGCACTGATTGCCGGAGAAGAGGTTGAGGTCAATTACCTTGAACTGCAACTGTACGATAAAAAACTCCCTTTAGATAAAGTGCCGTATCGAGTAATACGCGTAAGCCCTGATGGTCAGCAATTGCAACTGGTGATTGATGAAAATAGTCAAACCATCAAAACCATCGCTTTTTTCAACAGCATTATTGAACATAACCAAGATAAGCTGATTGCCCAGCAAGAGATCCTGCCAAGCAATGAGCTACTAGAATCATTGCACAGCATTTTGCTCTCCAAGATGGTGAGCACGCCCATTTTTATCAGCAAAACGCCATCAGGTTATCGCACCAAAGCGATTGGTGTGAATTTTCCACTAGAGAAGCACTTGATGCTGTTGGCAAAGCTAGGCCACAAAGAGAACCTCTCTCTTGAGCCACTCTACAAAGGCCGCTCGAATACGCTGATTGCGAATCCGACCAAAAGGATCGACGGAGCAGAGCCCGTTCATCACGAGATTTATATTGCCGTCACCAAATTCGGAGACAAGATCAAAGCCGTCCAGACCAAGGCACCGATCGAATTCGACAGCGTCAAAGAGCGCATCCAATTTGTGAAAAAGGCGAAAATGTCTGGTGAGTTTTACGCACTGAGGCTCTCCACCGCGCCGATTTTCAGCCCGATGACCTCATTGCTGCAAAAAGATCTGAACGATTTAGCCCACCTGAGCATGCACCAAGCCAGCAAGCTGGAGAAAGAGCTTTCCACCTTAATAGGTTATTGTGAAATGGAAGAGATCACTGAAGAAATATTGATTCGTCTTGAGTTAAGCGATTAAAACTCATAGACAACCAGGCGCGATGATCGCGCCTTGTTGTTTAGAGAACACTCAATCGATTAAGGCTTACTTTGCCAACTGATTTTTTGCTGCCGCGCCAATACGCCAGACAAAATGCACACAATGCCACCTAAACCAGCAAAGCGCACCGCGTTTTGTGCCTGCTTTTCCACTTTGGGTTTGGCATGATAGGCAATTCCTAGTCCAGCTGCCTGCATCATCACCAAATCATTGGCACCATCGCCGACAGCAATCGTGTTGTGCATTTCGACGTCATATTTCTCGGCAAGCTCGATGAGAATATCGGCTTTGGTTTGCGCAGAGACCACCTCGCCCAACACCTGCCCCGTCAACCGTCCGTCAATAATTTCTAGTTGGTTAGATTGGGCATGATCTAAACCCAAGCTCTGCTTTAAGTGGTCAGAAAAATAGGTGAACCCACCTGAAGCAATCGCCGTCTTCCAACCAAACGCTTTTAAGGTGTTGATAAGCTCCGGTAAATCCGGCATTAAGGGCAACTGCGCGCGCACGCTCTCGAGGATCGACTCATCGGCGCCTTGTAACTTTCCGACACGTGCTCGCAAGCTCTGCTCAAAATCCAGCTCGCCCTGCATAGCCCGTTCGGTGACTTCGGCAACTTCATCGCCTACGCCCGCCAACTTAGCAATTTCATCAATGCATTCAATTTGAATGGCAGTGGAGTCCATATCCAGAACAATCAACCCCGGTTTGGAGAGATCGGGAACATCTTGCAAATTGGCGTAATCAATTTGCAGACTTTGCAAGATGGTTTCATGTTCTGCAGTCAGTTCGCCCGCCATCAGCGCCACCTCGTAGCGCCCGACTTTCCAAGTATCGATGATCGGGTTGTACATACCGGTAAAAAAATCGATATCCTCAAAATGTCCCGGAGCCAAGTACTCCGCATACATCAGCCAACTGGCTCTGTTTTTATCCAGCTGTGTAGCAAATCGAGTTTCTGGCAAACGAGTCAAAAGTTGAGTATGCCTTCTCAGCGGCAATGTCTTTAGCGCTTCCATGAATCTAATCCTTTGTGAACCTTGGCAAACGTTAACCTATTGCAATTTGAAAAGGCAAGCCCCAAACTGGCATTTGTTCGCGAATCAAAGTTAGTGCTAGATATGAAAGAGTCTCTTTTTTCACTGCGGAATGCCTTACGCGTCGTCGCGCTGATCATTTTAGGGGTGATGTTTTTCATCACCATCAAAAACAGCGTGGTGATCAGCAAGGGGAACGAACGCATCCAGGCGCAACAACTGGAAACCTTAACCAAAGTGTTAAGCTCTCAGGCTGCCCTCTCGGCCAGTGATATGATTGTGCAAAAAGATCAGGAACAGTTGCTCAAGTTAACCAATCAGTTAGCAAAAGAGCGTTTGGTCTTTGATGCCACCATTTACGACGCAGAAGGCATCCGTCTCGCTTCCAGCGAAAAAGCGCTGACGGTGCGTGAGGTGTTGGGACTGGATACGCCGCTTGCAACAGCGGGCATTGGCCGCCAACAGTTGGTCGAACCCGTTTATGCCGATAACAGCATCATAGGTTTTATCCGCATCACGTTTGAGACCGGCAAGGTGACGGCAATTTCTGATCATCACTACCGTAAAAGTGACCGCTATATGTTTTTGATGATCTTGATGAGTTTCGTCGGCGGCATGCTCTTTATTCTCATCCTACGCAAAAAGCCGCAGCCTAAAGTCGAGAACCTGTTACTCACTCATAAAGATCCATAAAAAAGAGCCTGCATTTTCGCAGGCTCTTTGGTATTGCGTTGTAAAATCTAAAGCACTTACTCAGCATCACCCAGCAGCACAGAGTCCAACGCGATGATCATCATATCGTTAAAGGTGTTCTGACGCTCTTCCGAGGTGGTTTGCTCACCGGTTTTGATGTGATCAGACACGGTACAAATCGTCAATGCTTTTGCGCCGTATTCCGCAGCAACGCCGTAGATGCCCGCCGCTTCCATTTCTACGCCGACAATGCCGTATTTGTCCATCACGTCGAACATGTCTGGATCTGGTGTGTAGAACAGTTCAGCAGAGAATAGGTTACCCACTTTTACATCGATACCACGCGCTTTCGCTGCTTCTTCAGCGGCTTTGACCATTTTGTAATCCGCGATAGCGGCAAAGTCATGACCTTTGAAGCGGATGCGGTTCACTTTGGAATCCGTACACGCGCCCATGCCGATCACCACATCACGCACTTTGATCGCTTCGCTCACTGCGCCACAGCTACCTACGCGAATGATTTTCTTCACGCCGTAGTCTTTGATAAGTTCAGTCGCATAAATAGAGCAAGATGGGATGCCCATACCATGACCCATAACCGATACCTTACGACCTTTGTAAGTACCAGTGAAACCGAACATATTACGTACATCACACACTTGAACCACGTCTTCTAGAAACGTCTCTGCGATGTATTTTGCACGTAGTGGGTCACCAGGCATCAGAACGACGTCTGCAAAATCACCCATTTCAGCATTAATATGCGGAGTTGCCATGTTTTTGTTTCCTTGTTTTTCATTCACAAAAGACTTGCTTTGTATTCGCAAAAGAATAGAGAGGCACACCTCTCTATTCAATAAGTTCCATTATAGCTCTGGATTAGAGAAAGTTTTTGCCGTAATCCATTGGCGATGTGCCAAAGTAGCTCGCCAGTGTTTGGCCAATATCCGCGAACGTTTCGCGGCGACCCAATGAGCCCGCAGGGACTTTTTGACCATAGACAAGCACTGGAATGTGCTCGCGAGTGTGGTCGGTGCCCGGCCAAGTTGGGTCGCAGCCGTGGTCAGCCGTGAGGATGAGGATGTCATCTTCTTGCATCAATTCCATCACTTCGTGGATGCGACCATCGAAGTACTCCAGCGCGGCAGCGTAACCCGCCACATCACGGCGGTGGCCGTAAGCAGAGTCGAAATCAACGAAGTTGGTGAACACGATGGTGTTGTCGCCCGCTTGTTTAATTTGCTCCAGTGTCGCTTCAAACAGCGCAGGAATGCCCGTCGCTTTGACTTTTTTGGTGATACCACAGTTGGCGTAGATATCGGCAATCTTACCAATAGAGACCACTTGGCCCTGTTTTTCCTCAGCCAACTTTTGCAGAACGGTCGCTGATGGCGGCTCAACAGAAAGATCGCGACGATTACCAGTGCGCTCAAACTGACCTTTACCCGGGCCAATGAACGGACGCGCAATCACACGACCGATGTTGTAGTCTGCTAGCTCTTCACGAGCGATTTGGCAAAGCTCAAGTAGGCGATCTAGACCGAATGTCTCTTCGTGACAGGCAATTTGGAATACCGAGTCCGCAGAGGTGTAGAAAATTGGCTTGCCCGTTCTCATGTGCTCTTCACCAAGGTCATCAAGCACTTGTGTACCAGATGCGTGGCAGTTGCCGAGGAAACCATCAATGCCAGCACGAGCAAGAATGCGATCGGTCAGCTCTTTCGGGAAACTGTTGGCTTTGTCGGTAAAGTAGCCCCATTCAAACAGAACTGGCACACCCGCGATTTCCCAGTGGCCAGACGGCGTATCTTTACCAGACGAGAGCTCAGCAGCATGACCGTACGCGCCAATAATCTCCGCGTTGGCATCCAAACCCGGTGCAAAACGACCAGTTGACTCTTTGTGCGCCATTGCCAAGCCCAGTTTGGACAGATTTGGCAAACGAAGAGCCCCTTGGCGCTTGTCGTTGTTTGCCAAGCCTTGCTCACACTGGTCCGCAATATGGCCCAGTGTATCGGAACCCACATCGCCAAACTGCTCGGCATCCGCCGTTGCACCAATACCAAAAGAATCCAGTACTAAAATAAATGCTCTTTTCATTGCTTCTTCCTCAGGCCTGCCGGTACGCAAATGTGCAAGCAGGCCCAATAGTCATTAAATATCTTCTTCGCGAATCAGGCCGTAAACATCAGGGGTTGGTACGTAGTCGCCACCCACTTTAATCGCCGCTTGCAGCGCATTTGCCGCTTCTTGCCATTGCGCTTCGCTACGCGCATGAATTACCGCCAAAGGCTTGTTACTGTCTGCGACTTCACCCAAACGGATGAAGCTATCAAAGCCAACCGCATAATCGATGCTGTCGGTCGCAACGCGGCGTCCACCGCCCATCGCAACCACCGCCATACCGATGGCACGTGTATCCATCGCCGATACCACACCGCTCTCTTTGGCATAAACCGGCTTGACGATTTCCGCCTTGTCTAAGTAGTGATCGTAGTTGTCGATAAAGTCCGCAGGACCGCCCAAACCAGCCACCATTTTGCCAAAACACTCGGCGGCTTTGCCGTTATCCAACACCGTCATCAACTTCGCGCGCGCTTCATCAGTGTCTTGCGCCAGCTTACCCAGCACCAACATTTCCGCACACAGCGCCAACGTCACTTCGAGCAAACGAGGATTACGGTATTCGCCTTTGAGGAATTGCACCGCTTCGCGCACTTCCAGCGCATTCCCCGCCGATGAGGCCAACACTTGGTTCATATCGGTAAGAATGGCGGTGGTTTTGGTGCCCGCACCATTGGCCACGGCAACAATCGATTTCGCCAGCTCTTGTGACGCTTGGTAGGTTGGCATAAAGGCACCAGAGCCCACTTTCACGTCCATCACCAGTGATTCAAGACCAGCCGCCAGCTTCTTCGACAGAATGGATGCGGTGATTAACGAGATGTTGTCAACCGTTGCCGTGATGTCACGCGTGGCGTACACACGTTTGTCCGCAGGCGCCAGATCGCCCGTTTGGCCGATGATCGCCACGCCAGCATCTTTAGTCACTTGACCAAACACATCATTGCTTGGGGTGATGTTGTAGCCCGGAATCGCTTCCAGTTTATCCAAGGTGCCGCCAGTATGGCCAAGGCCACGACCAGAAATCATTGGCACGAAACCACCACATGCTGCCACCATAGGGCCAAGCATCAGTGAGGTCACATCGCCCACACCGCCAGTGGAGTGTTTGTCGACAATAGGGCCACCGAAGTTCATGTGGCTCCAGTCGATCACCATACCAGAGTCGCGCATGGCACACGTCAGTGCGATGCGTTCAGGCATGGTCATTTCATTAAAGAAAATCGTCATGGCAAAGGCCGCAATCTGACCTTCAGACACGGTATTTTTCGCCACGCCTTGAATGAAAAAGTTAATTTCATCGGCAGTCAGCACTTCGCCATCACGTTTTTTACGAATAATTTCTTGAGGTAAATACATTAGAGCCTCCCAAGCTCAAAATGAGCCGTGGTAACAGTAGAGTAAGAAGGTTGCGTGGCGCAAAACGCGCCACGCTCAGACATTTATTAGAATTAGTACGCCGCAGGATCGGCGACTTGGTCTGTCACTTCTAATGTATTTAGTAGATTGGTTAGCAAGCTAGATGCACCAAAACGGTAGTGCATATTATCCGCCCACTCAGCACCTAGGATCTCATCTGCCATTGCTAAGTAAGCCGCAGCGTCTTCCGCAGTACGCACACCGCCAGCTGGCTTGAAGCCCACTTTTTCAGCCACACCCATGTCACGAATCACTTCGAGCATCATACGTGCATATTCAGGGGTTGCGTTGACTGGCACTTTACCCGTTGAAGTTTTGATAAAGTCGGCACCCGCTTCAATACAGATTTGCGATGCTTTCTTAATCAACGCTTCTTCTTTTAGCTCACCGGTTTCGATGATCACTTTCAGAAGAATATCGCCACAGGCTTCTTTACATTGCTTAACCAGTTCAAAGCCGACTTTTTCATCACCAGCGATCAGCGCGCGGTATGGAAAAACAACGTCAACTTCATCAGCACCGTAAGCGACCGCAGCTTTGGTTTCTGCCACGGCGATAGCGATATCATCGTTACCGTGTGGGAAGTTGGTTACGGTCGCAATGCGAACCTCTGGTGTACCTTGCTCACGAAGTGTCTTCTTAGCAATAGGAATAAAGCGAGGGTAAATACAGATCGCAGCCGTGTTACCTACAGGCGTTTTGGCGTCATGACAAAGCTTGATGACTTTCGCATCTGTGTCATCGTCATTTAGCGTGGTTAGGTCCATAAGTTTCAGTGCACGTAGTGCTGCTGCTTTTAAATCGCTCATTTCTATCTCCGATCAATATTCAAAAATTTTACTACTCAGCCCCTTTTCCCTGTTTCTGCTCACCTCAAAAGCAAACAGCAACTCAGCAAAAAGGTCTTTGCTAAACAGTCATTGATGAACGGACTTGGTTCCCTGAAGACTCGGCAGTCATTACTTGCCAATTGCTATCCTTGTCACCGCACAGTACCAATTTGGCCTATGGCACAACAATCTATGATTGCGGTGTCTTTTTATCTGCACTTGGTGTAAGTCGCTCTATCAGCTTAGCGACCAAGGCAGAGAGTATCGGGCAGCTCATTTGCCCAAAACATATCTATTCAGATGAGCGATAAAACGTCCTGCTTCGTCCCTCTTCTGTGATTACTACATTATAGATATTCATCGCAAAACTGTAGCACCAAATAGAGCGCAAACGGTTTGTATCTCAAAAAACTCAGCCTCAACGCCCATGACGATTCGCTCTCACTGAGCCCATTTCATTCACAGTGGCGCAAAAACTGAAAACGCCCCGCAGCAATCTCTTGCTACGGGGCGAAGTTAAACGGCGTCTATAAATACTGTCTCTTAACTAACTTAGAAAGACAGGAAGAAGCCAGCGATGGTCGCTGCCATCAGGTTAGATAGCGTACCTGCTGCAACCGCTTTAACACCCATACGAGCGATGTCGTGACGACGGTTTGGCGCTAGGCCACCTAGACCACCCAGTAGAATTGCGATAGAAGAAAGGTTCGCAAAACCACACAGAGCAAAAGAGATGATTGCCGTTGTCTTAGTCGACATCACTGCACCCGTTGCCGCAACAACTTGAGCGTTCTCACCAACGTAAGGAACAAAGTTTAGGTACGCAACGAACTCGTTCACCACCAGTTTCTGGCCGATGAAAGAACCCGCTAGTGTTGCTTCTTCCCATGGCACACCGATGAGGAATGCAAGTGGAGAGAAGATGTAGCCGAGGATGATTTCTAGCGTCAGATCAGGCATACCAACCCAACCACCAGCAAGACCAAGGATACCGTTGATCAGAGCGATCAAACCGATGAATGCCAATAGCATTGCACCTACGTTCAGCGCAAGTTGCAGACCAACAGACGCACCGCCAGCGGCTGCATCGATTACGTTTGCAGGCTTGTCGTCACCGCCGTCAATCTCAGCGCCAAGATCTTCTTTTGGCGTATCAACTTCAGGTTTGATGATTTTTGCGAACAGTAGACCACCCGGTGCCGCCATGAATGATGCCGCAACTAGGTATTCTAGTGGCACACCCATTGAGGCGTAACCAGCCAGTACACCACCAGCAACAGAAGCAAGACCACCACACATTACTGCAAACAGTTCAGATTGCGTCATGTGAGGAACAAACGGACGAACCACAAGTGGCGCTTCAGTTTGACCTACGAAGATGTTTGCTGCAGCAGACATTGACTCGGCGCGAGACGTGCCCAGTGCTTTCTGCAGGCCACCACCAAGGATCTTGATAACCCACTGCATCACACCAATGTAGTAAAGTACAGAGATAAGTGCTGAGAAGAAAATCAGTGTTGGTAGTACTTGGAAGGCAAAAATAAAGCCGATACCGTCAACTGAGAAGTTAACTAGGCTGCCGAACAAGAAACCAGTACCGTCTTTACCGAAGTCGATAACGCTTTGAACACCAGCAGAGAAACCTGCTAGTAGATCACGACCCCATGGTACGTAAAGAACGAAACCACCGATGATAAATTGGATAGCAAAAGCGCCACCCACAGTTCTTAGATTGATAGCTTTGCGGTTGTCAGACAGTAAGAATGCAATTCCTAGCAATACTGCCATGCCGACTAGGCTCATAAACAGGCTCATAGTTTATGACTTCCTTATTAAGTTATTTATTGGCGTGTTACAAAATGGAGCTATAAAGCGGAGGCAATTATACTCACGCCTTAACAATTAAAGTAATGCCACCTTCACACTTTCCCATCAGACTCGGTGCAAATTCACTTTTGTTTGTGAGTATCTTCACAATAATATATGAGACGACATATCGTTTAAGTGGGAATGTTAGATTTTATTCACAGATAGAGAATAGCGAATTGCTATTTTTCCAAAGTTGCGAAGCAACCGTTTGCTTTGTCTGATTTCTCAGCTCACAGAGTATAGTCAAGATGTTAACTATTTGTGATGGCGTATTTACTCCCCCTTGATAACCATTCAGTGGCATATCTGGCGCGTCGGTTTCCAAAAGCAGATGCTCAAGCGGCAGTTTCGCCACCGCTTGGCGAGTTTTGTTGGCGCGCGGATAGGTGATTGTGCCGCCAATACCGAGCGAGAAGCCCAATCTCACCCACTCCATCCCTTGTTCATAACTGCCTGAGAATGCATGCAGTACGCCCCCTTTAGGCAAATTAGCGGCTTTGACCATCTGGATCAGGCGATTGTGCGCCTTACGGCAATGTAAAATAACCGGCAGACCATACTGCCTCGCTAACTCAAATTGCCACTGCAACGCTTCTTCTTGTAAGGCAGGGTCAACCTTAATGGCAAAATCTAGCCCACATTCACCAATGGCGACACAGCGCGTCGGACGCGCATCCAATCGTGCCATCAGTTGTGTTTGGTAAAGCGTATAGTCAGCTTTTAAGAAATAAGGGTGCAGGCCGAGTGCGTAGTAAATCTCTGGATGTTGCGATGACAGCTCAGCGACTCGCGACCAATTTTCCGGACCAACGGAAGGAATAAGGAATCGCTTCACACCCACGTGCTGAGCAGATTGCAAGATATGCGAAAAGTCGGTCTCAAACAGCGGAAAATCGAGGTGGCAATGACTATCAAACAGCGTCATTTTTATTGCGTTCTCGCGCAGGATCTTGTTTGTAAGGTACACAACTGCGTTTTTGCTCCGGCGTTAAACCAAGCTCTCGGCACCAATCGTCGTAGCGCTTTAACCACTTTTTCAACCACTGCATACTCATCACCTCTACACTGTTTTACTCACCATATAAAAAAGCGCCCCGGGCTGCAAACCCAGGGCGACGATTCTCAATCACTCAGCGCTTAGTGCTCACGCGTGGCACGGAACTCAACCTCAGGGAAGCGTTCTTTGGCTAAGTTCAAGTTGACCATGGTTGGCGCGATATAGGTAAGGTTGTTACCGCCATCCAGCGCTAGGTTGGCTTGGTTCTTACGTTGGAACTCATCGAGTTTCTTCGCATCCGCACATTCAACCCAACGGGCCGTAGCAACGTTTACCCCCTCGTAGATCGCTTCCACGTTGTATTCTGATTTCAAACGCGCCACCACCACGTCAAACTGCAGCACACCGACCGCGCCGACTATCAAATCGTTGTTTTGCAGCGGGCGAAATACCTGTACTGCACCTTCTTCAGACAGCTGAACCAGCCCTTTGAGCAGTTGTTTTTGCTTTAGAGGATCGCGTAGACGAATACGACGGAATAGCTCTGGAGCAAAGTTGGGAATACCCGAGAACTTCAGTGTTTCACCTTGAGTAAAGGTGTCACCGATTTGAATTGTGCCGTGGTTGTGCAAACCAATGATGTCACCGGCGTAGGCATCCTCAGCACGAGAACGGTCCCCCGCCATAAAGGTCACGGCATCCGAAATATTGACCTGTTTACCAAGGCGAACATGGTTCATTTTCATCCCTTGGTTGTAAGTACCAGATACAATGCGCATGAAAGCGATGCGGTCACGGTGTTTCGGATCCATATTCGCTTGGATCTTAAACACGAACCCAGTAAATTTGTCTTCGGTCGCTTCTACCTGACGCTCATTGGCCATACGCGGCAGTGGCGCAGGCGCCCATTGGGTCAGGCCATCTAGCATGTGATCAACACCAAAGTTACCTAAAGCGGTACCAAAGAAAACCGGCGTCAGTTCGCCTTTAAGGAACATCTCCAGATCAAATTCATGCGAAGCGCCCAGTACCAACTCGAGCTCTTCGCGCAGTTGCTCAGCCAGATCAGCGCCAATTTCATTATCCAGCTCTGGATTGTCTAATCCTTTGATAATGCGCTCTTCTTGGATCGTGTGGCCGTGACCAGTGGCGTACAAAATCGTTTCATCGCGGTGAATGTGGTAGACACCTTTGAACTCTTTACCACAGCCGATTGGCCAAGAGACAGGTGCACACGCGATACTGAGTTCGCTTTCAACTTCGTCCAGCAGCTCCATCGGATCGCGAATATCACGGTCCAGTTTGTTCATGAAGGTGACGATCGGTGTATCACGCAGGCGAGTAACTTCCATCAGCTTACGTGTTCGATCTTCAACACCTTTGGCGGCATCGATCACCATCAAGCACGAGTCAACGGCCGTCAGCGTACGATAGGTATCCTCAGAGAAGTCTTCGTGTCCGGGAGTATCCAGCAGGTTGACCAAGCAGTCATTGTAAGGAAACTGCATCACAGAAGTGGTCACCGAGATGCCACGCTCTTTCTCCATTTCCATCCAGTCGGATTTGGCATGCTGGCTTGAGCCGCGACCTTTCACGGTACCAGCAGTCTGAATAGCACGTCCGAATAACAGGACTTTTTCTGTGATGGTGGTTTTACCCGCATCCGGGTGCGAGATAATAGCGAACGTTCTGCGCTTGGCAACTTCGCTCAAAAATGGAGCATTTGACATGAAACTGGTCTTCTTGTGTTTTCTGGACGGGGAAACGGGCGGCTATCGCTTTTGCTCAATAACCCTTGCAGATAGGAATCTGCGGCGCCCCTTCCTAAGGTAGATTCAATTTTGCGCGGTATTCTCGCCTATTATTCGCCAATCGGCAACTCTGGACATGCGCTCAACGGTAACTCAACGGCCTGCGAGTGGGCAAAATTCCATCACAATGGCACGACTTTTCAACATCTATGTGTAGCAACACAAACAATTTTATCTCGTTCAAGTATTTTGGGTTACTTGGCTATATGTTCTATAACTATAGGAGTAAGAAGGATTGGTTGACGGTATGCTAAAAAATAAAAAAGTACATTCTTTAGCTTTTAAGCAGGCAAGAACCGTGTTTCTGGTTTCGGTTGTACTTGGCCTGTGTTTTAGCTTGTACCATATCCTGATTGATCTCCATCAGGAGCAGCGGCGCATCGAAGAACACTACCAGTTTAAGTTGATGCAAAATTACTCCAACGCCAGCCAAGCGGCATACCACTTAAATCACCTGCTCGCAGAGCAAGTCGCCTCCAGTTTGATGATGGATAACGCCGTCTACAGTGTCGCGATTGTCGACGATTTCGGTGAGGTTCTCACGCAAAAAAATAGGCCGATTGAAGCTCAAGATATGGTCACGCAACTGCTCTCGACCATCTTGACGCCCGCCACACCGTTTTACAAAACGGAGCTCCACCAGCCCAACTCAAACGTGGTGGTTGGCACGCTCAGCTTTTCCGTCAATGGTTCCAGTATTGCCGAAGCCTTTATCAACAAATCGAGCCGTATCCTGTTATTTGATTTGTTTCGCAATATTCTACTGACCACCATTTTGTTAGCGTTTTTCTACGTCAAGCTCTCCAAGCCGATCATTAGGTTAAATAATTGGGTGAATTCGCTGCAAAACCGCAAAACGGCGATAGAGCTACCACCAAGAAACAGTAATGATGAGCTCGGTCGTTTGGCGCTCTCTTTTCACAATTTATGGCAAGCGCGCGCGGCGGCGGAAAGCCAGTTAAACCAACTGGCTTACTACGATACGCTGACTGGACTTGCTAACCGCAGCCTGCTGCTGAAAACGCTCAATGATAGTTTGAATGAAGCACTACGTAATAACAGCAATGGCGTTTTGTTCTACATGGATTTGGATCGTTTCAAAACCATCAACGATTCGCTCGGTCACACCATCGGCGACAATCTAATGCGAGCCATTGCCAAGCGTTTGGAGGGTTGGCTACACGATGGCGAAACGGCAGCTCGTATCGGTGGCGATGAGTTCGCCATTCTGATCCCGAGCTTGTCACTAGAGCATGCGGCAAACAAAGCTCAGCAGCTACTCGCTTTAATATCAAATCCTTATTCGATTGATGACCACCAACTCTACTGCACGGTGAGTATTGGCATTTCCAAGTTCCCCAGTGAAGGCATTTCTAGCATTGACGTTTTGCGCCAAGCCGATACGGCGCTCTATCGCGCTAAAGTCGCTGGACGCAACAAATACATGTTTTATGAGCCAGAAATGCACGCTCAAGTTGAGTCGTTTCTGGAGATTGAAAAAGGTCTGCATGAAGCCCTACATCAACAACAACTTGAACTCTATTATCAACCTCAAGTGAACGACAAGATGCAGATCATTGGCGTGGAAGCCTTAATTCGTTGGAATCACCCGGAACGTGGATTACTCCCTCCTGGTGTTTTCATGCCTATTGCCGAAGAAACCGGGCAAATTCTGTCAATCGGTGACTGGATTATCGAACAAGCTTGTTACCAGTACGCGCAGTGGAAAAAATTGGGCGTTTTACCGGACACCTTCCGTCGCTTAGCAATCAACATCAGCCCACTGCAGTTTTCTCAACAGTTTTTTGTCGAGCACATTACCCATGCCCTTAAACAAGCGGGGATTTCCGGCGAGCATATCGAGCTGGAAATTACGGAAAGTTTGCTGTTAGAGAACGTGGAAAGCGCGATGAACAAGATGGCGCAGCTCAAAGAGCTTGATCTGAAAATTTCCATCGACGATTTCGGTACTGGCTACTCATCCCTGCGTTACCTCAAACATTTGGCGGTAGACGTGCTGAAAATCGACCGCTCCTTTGTTACCCAATTGCATCTGGATCAAAGCGACCAAGCGATCGTCGACACCATTATCATGACCGCGGACCGTCTCAACTTAGAAGTGATCGCCGAAGGGGTGGAAGAGCACGAAGAGATGGAAGCGTTAATGAAGCTCGGTTGTGGGCAGTTTCAGGGCTATCTCTTTGATAAGCCCCAACCGGTTGATGTCATCACGCAAAGATTAAAAGAGAACAGCTACGGAGAAACCCGAGCCGCAGCGATGCTCAAAAGCAGTTGAACAGATAGCTCATGATGATGGCATCTTCTTGACCAGTTTGGGTCGGGTAGTAATTACGGCGACGATCCACCTCGTTAAAGCCCGCTTCTTGATATAAGGCCAATGCACGCTGGTTACTCTCACGCACCTCCAGCCAAGCGCTTTCTGCGTTTTGTTGCTCACCTAACTCAATAAAAGACTCCAGCAGGTGACGTCCGTACCCTTTGCCTTGCTGCGTCGGACAAACAGCGATATTGAGTAAAGTCAGCTCACCGACAATATTTTGCGCGTAAAAGTAGCCCACTACGTTGCCATCAACCAACATCACGTGATGCATTGCACCACGGCTGGAGAGATCGCGGATCAAGCTTTGCGCCCAAGGGTGGGAGTGAGCGCGAGTTTCTATCTGATAAACCGCGTCGAGGTGCTCGACGTTCATAGCGACTAAAGTACAACTCATTTCTATTTACTCATAAGCACAAATTTGCTGCCAAAGCGCACGGCGATGCTCGGTATTTCCGTCGATGTCACTCAATGCAGGAGAGTGCAGTACTTTCACCGTCGCTGGCACTATTTGAGTCACTGTACCAGCAAACCAGATCCAAGTGAGAGGTTCTAGGTTCACCTGCGCAAGCTCTGCGGGAGAGACGTGTCTGGCTTGTGAAAGCTCAAGCTTGATGCTCTTCAGCACTCTTTCAAACAGTTGCGCAGTGTGATTTTTGGGGCACTGTTCTGCCACCAATAGCAAGCAACACTCTGCTGACAAATCGATTTGAGCAAATTGGAAACCTGCCAACCGCTCAGGATGCGTAAGTTCCCAGGTGGCGATACCCATTTGCTGTAAGTAGAGTTTTTCGTTTTCTGACATCATCTGACCATTTCCATCAACGGCGCAATAGTATCAAAAATTTGTCGTCGAGTCAGAGTAAGTCTGACACTGACTTTGTGCGAAGCTTGGAGCACCAAACGACCTGTACAGCAGGCCGTTTGGCTTAAAACATGGAAAATTCCGCACTGTACTCAATGTTACCTTGGCGTCCCTGAAATTCATTGTCAGCTAACGCGAGCGATTGAAAAGCCCCTTCAGGCACCTCCCACTGGCATGCAAATCCCAACTCACTCGCAGCCGTAAAACCAAAACGGTGGTAGTAGGCCGGATTGCCCAACACAAAGCAGGCCGGATAACCGAATTCCGCCAAGCAGGTCAGACCTTCTCGCACCAACTCGGCCCCTATGCCCTGATTTTGGTACTGCGCTTTGACCGCGAGCGGCGCCAAGCCTTGCCATGAAAAGTCCTCACCATTGAGCGTCACCGGAGAAAACATCGCGTGGCCGATCACTTCCCCTTCTTCACTGCACGCCACCAGCGATAAAGTCAAACGCCCGTTCTCACGCAGCGCCATCACCAAGTTCGCTTCAGCGTCGGTGGGAAACACCGCTTTGAGCAGTGCATCAATCGCCAGGAGATCCGCTGGCGCTTCAGTTCGAATAAGCATTTACAACCCCATTGTGTGTTTGGGCTGATTGTACTCCCTTATAAACGAACTCGGCCAGTTGATTTAACAACTGTTGTAGCGCTTTCGGTAACTGTTCTAAATCAACGCTATCCATCAGATTTTTCACTTCTAGACCTAATTCCGTATCGCCTTCAATTGACAAACGACGTTGGAAAAAGAGGGTGTCTGGGTCTTCTTTACGTCCAGCGATCAGCACCAGATCATTGAGATTACCGGCGAAGCTCACCGACGCTTCCACCTCATTCTTGGCCACCACCAGTTGTTCATTCTGATAGCTGATATACCAATACAGTTGCAGGTCTTTTATCTCTACTTTTAGCCACTTATCTTGTAGAAACTCAAAATCACCATCATCGAGCGCTTCTTTAAAAACCAGTTTCAGCCCTTCAAGCAAGGCTTTTTTCTGTACAGCTTGCGGCAATAACTGGACTGGAGATCGCAAAATTGATGCGGCGTTTTGAACTAGTTGACAGCGAATCTTGTTTATCACGCTCATTTTCCGTTACTTTGTCAAAGGAGCATCTATCTTAGTGGATAGCATGAGAGGAATACCTGTTGTGCATCAAAAAAGACTTTTATACCGATTGCATAACCACACTGAGTAAATAGATGACAATGTCCGACGTTTTTTTGACCTTTGATAATTTATTGTCACTATTGTATTGATAAACCCTTTAATAAGCATACTTTCACAGTTATAGTTAGATGGCTCTGCGTTTTTCATTACATGGACGAATAATCACGCTCTCTGGAGCTCGGTAGTACTTTAATGCCATCCAAGCAATTACATCATTGGTTTAAGACACTTACAGCCAACAGCCCATTCTTCTTTGCTATCCTCGATCGTCAGCATGGCTACTGCATGGTCAATGAACGCTATTGCGATATCGCGGGACTCTCTGAGCAAGAGTTGATCGGCATGAATGATGCGAAAATTCTCGGCGAAAATTTCTACCAAAAACTACGCCCCTACTATCAACGTGCGTTTGACGGTGAATTTATAGAGGCGGAAGTGACGCTGGATGAAACCGATCTGGAAACCAGCTTGCATTTCAGCCTATCGCCACTGCGCGACGAAAATGGCATACAACACATCGTTTTTCATTCCATCGACACCTCAGAAAAACAGATTTTAATCAAGTCGCTCGAAGAATCAGAAAGTAAGTTCTCACAGTTGACGCAACTGCTACCAGACGGTTTGCTGCTGGTTGAGGATGATTCGGTTTTATTTGCCAATCCAGCTGCTGCTCGGCTGCTGGGTTTTAACTCCCCTCATGACTTGCTCGGGGAAGAGCTGAGCCGCTTGTTCATCGATGAAAAGACCAAAATGGTCTTTCGCCACAAGCTTTCAACGCTGCTTTCCAGCAAAGCGTTTGTCTGTATGACCAGTGCACGTTGCGGTTTCGAGCGCCGCGTTCAGTTGCATGCCGACAACACCACGGTATTGGGCAACCAGTCACAACTCATTTTGATTCAAGATGCGGATGAAACGCCCAAACAGCTTTCTAATCAAGGCGATGACGATATTCATATCGACTCTCTGACTAAGCTGTATAACCGCTTTGGCTTTACCAAACGACTGGAACAGCTAATAAAAAACCAAACGCCGCTGCTGCTTTTGTATTTGGACATCGACAACTTCAAAAACATCAACGACTCGCTAGGCCACCATATTGGCGATCGTGTGATTTTGGAGGTCTCTGCGCGCTTAAAACGCCTTTTACCACAGCATGCCGTGATTGGCCATTTAGGTGGAGATGAGTTTGGTGTCATTTTGCCCGAACCGGAAAACAACCGCATGGCAGAGCTGTTGTCAGATAGAATCATCGCTTTGATCAATCAACCTTTTGATCTGCACCATTTCAGCAAACGCCTTGCCTGCTCGATTGGCAGCGTACGCTACCCAGAAGATGGGCAAGACGCTCGTGTCCTGCTGCAAAATGCCGATACTGCGATGTACGAAGCCAAAGATCGCGGCCGCAATCGTCTGATCAAATTTAATGATCAGATGAACAAAGAAGCGCGCATGCGCTTATGGCTGGAGATCGAACTGCAAAAAGCGCTGCAACAAAATGGCTTGGAAGTGTGGTATCAACCCAAAGTGAATGCGCGTGACTTCAGCATTAATGGCGCTGAAGCCTTAGTGCGCTGGAAACACCCGGTCGAAGGTTACATCAGCCCAGCCGCGTTCATTCCGGTCGCCGAAAAAGCGGGCCTTATTGAGCACTTAGGCCGCGTGGTAATGCGTGAAGTGTTTAACACGGTTAAACGCTGGAAGCTGCAAGGTATTTTGCCCGGTCGGGTGGCAATCAACCTCTCTCCCGAGCAGTTCGGTAATCCACAATTGATTGATTTTATGGAAAAGCTGCTCAGAACCACAGAGCTCGATCCTGGCTGCATCACCTTTGAACTGACCGAGAGCGCGGTAATGAGCGACAGCGAGCATACGCTGCAAATGCTCAACTCCATCAAAAAATTAGGCTTTTCATTATCGATAGATGATTTTGGTACCGGCTATTCATCCCTAGCCTACCTCGCTCGCTTTCCGATTGATGAACTGAAAATTGACCGTGCGTTTATCAACGACATTGACGTGTTACCCAAACAAGTCACGGTGATCGAAAACATCATCAATCTCGGCAAATCGCTGGATCTCACTGTGGTGGCAGAAGGGGTGGAAACCCATCAACAAGCCGCTTTGCTTTCTAATTTACGTTGTCACTCTATCCAAGGCTTTCACTTCTATCGCCCTCAGCCTAAGCATGAAATCGAAGAGTTATTCGCACAAAACCGTCGCCACAAAAACTAATCAATGTTGGCTATTAGCCCTTTATCACCACTACCCATAATGGGTAAATATCGGATTTATTGCGACAAACCTAATTTACATCAAATCGACTATTCATAATCCTTCATAAAATGCTGCCACCTTTTCGTCTCGATTTTAGACAGCATATGGAACTCCTTTGCCCGGCAGGTAACCTCCCTGCGCTAAAAACCGCCATCGATTGCGGTGCCGATGCGGTGTACATCGGTTTTAAAGATGATACCAACGCCCGCCATTTTGCTGGCCTTAACTTTACTGGCAAAAAACTGGATAAAGCGGTTGAGTACGTCCACGACCGACAAAAAAAAATCCACGTAGCATTAAACACCTTTGCCCATCCGGATGGTTTTCATCGCTGGACTGACGCCGTGGACAGGGCCGCTGAGATCGGCGTGGATGCTCTGATTATTGCAGACATCGCCATTTTGCAATACGCCGCCGAGAAGTACCCTGAATTAGAGCTGCATCTTTCAGTACAAGCTTCCGCCACCAACGTCGCGGCTATCGAGTTCTACAAGCAGAATTTCAACGTCAAACGTGTCGTGCTACCACGTGTTCTTTCCATCCATCAAGTGAAACAGCTCTCCAGAAACACCCCCAAGGACGTTGAACTGGAAGTGTTTGCTTTCGGTAGCTTGTGCATCATGTCGGAAGGTCGCTGCTATCTCTCTTCCTACTTAACTGGCGAGTCACCGAACACCGTCGGAGCCTGTTCGCCCGCTAAATATGTTCGCTGGCAAGAAACCGACACGGGGCTAGAATCAAGATTGAACAACATTTTGATCGACCGATACACACACGGAGAAAACGCAGGTTACCCGACGCTGTGTAAAGGTCGCTTTGAGGCGGATATTGAGGGCGAACGCAAACGCTATCACGCACTGGAAGAACCCACCAGCCTCAATACCCTTTCACTCTTGCCGGAACTATTTGCCGCCAATGTGGCCTCGGTGAAGATCGAAGGGCGACAACGTAGCCCCGCTTACGTCGAACAAGTCACTCGTACCTGGCGCGCAGCCATCGATCACTACCAAGCCAACCCACAAGCTTATCAGGTGCAAGAGGCGTGGAACGCCGCACTGGCCAATGTTTCAGAAGGCCGACAAACCACGCTCGGCGCCTACCATCGCCAGTGGCAGTAACGAGGAATTAGCATGAAATACTCACTTGGCCCTTTGCTGTACTTTTGGCCAAAACAGAATGTCGAAGCCTTCTACCAACAGGCAAAGCAGAGCTCAGCCGACATCATCTATCTAGGTGAATCGGTCTGTTCAAAGCGACGTGAAATGAAACCCGCTCACTGGTTTGAGTTGGCTAAAGAGCTCTCTTCGGCAGGAAAACAAGTGGTGCTTTCGACCATGGCACTACTTGAAGCTCCTAGCGAAGTCAATGTGATGAAGAAATACATCGACAATGGTGACTTTGCCATCGAAGCCAACGACGTGGCCGCGATTCAAATGGCGCATGAAAAAAAGGTGCCGTTTATCGTCGGCCCAGCGATAAACTGCTACAACGCCCACACGCTCAATGTGTTGCTAAAGCAAGGCATGATTCGCTGGTGTATGCCGGTTGAGCTGTCAAAACAGTGGTTACAAAACGTCTTAACTCAATGTGAGTCACTCGGCATCCGTCAGCAGTTTGAAGTGGAAGTATTCAGCCACGGTTATCTGCCTTTGGCGTATTCGGCGCGTTGTTTTACCGCTCGAGCGGAGAATCGCGCCAAAGACGATTGCGAAACTTGCTGTATCAAATATCCCACAGGTATTCAGGTTTGCAGCCAAGAGGGGCAGAGCGTGTTTAACCTCAATGGCATCCAAACCCAATCCGGTTACTGCTACAACCTGATTAACGATCTGGCGGGGATGCACGGTTTGGTTGATGTGGTGCGCCTAAGCCCGCTTGGTCTGGATACCTTTTCGCAACTTGATAAGTTCATAGCCAATGAAAATGGCCAGCAACCGAGCACAATTGGTGATCATCAATGCAATGGTTACTGGCATCAGATTGCTGGACTGGAAATCAAAAACATCAGTTGAGCCATTCATCAAGGCGGAGCTGAGGATCGATTTCTCTTCGCTCCGCGCTTTAGTTGGCTTTCGCCGCTAGCGTATCCGCTGGCATTTGCCGCATATCTCGCCATAGCATCACCGCCACCACACTGCTTAAGGCAATATTCGATAACGGGAATGCCAACCACACCCCTGTAATGCCAAATAACTTAGGCATGACGAAAAGAAAAGGCAGTTGCACCAGCATGTTACCAATACTGACAAACAGCGCTTTTCCGCCACGATTGATCGACTGATAGTAGGCGGCACACACCACTAAAAAGCCGTCGAGAAACATCGCGAACATATGCAGTCGAATTCCTTTGACGGTACTTTCGGTCAAGGCTTGATCATGAGCATTAAATACCGCGACGACATTTTCAGGAAAAAGATTCAAAAGCACGACAAACACGACTCCGGTGAGTACGGCCGAACTCATCGCCACTTTGAGCAACTTACGAATATTACTGCGATTACCCGCACCGTGATTGAAACTGGCCAAAGGCTGCATGCCGTTGGCAATCCCCTCAGCAATCAAGTAGTAAACCACCACGATATAGCCCAAAATGGCATACGCCCCCACTAAAATCGGACTGCCGTATTGAAGGAGTAAACTGTTGTGCAGCGCCACCATCATCGAGCCATAGGCGTACATAAAAAAGCTGGAAGTGCCAACTGCAACTATGTTCGGCAATGCGCGCCATTGGAACGCAAAGCTATCTCGACCCAAGCGCAGTTTCGCTTTGCGTGATAGGAAATAACTCAATCCTACAAAAGTGACGATCATCTGCGCCAACGCCGTTGCGATTGCTGCGCCCGTCAATTGCCACTGCAACACCCCGATCAAAAGATAATCGAGAACAATATTGCTCACCGCACCAAAGATCATCAACATGGTCGCCAGATTGGGGCTGCCATCGTTGCGCAGTAAGATGGGCATCGCAATCGACCCCAAGGTAAAGACGCACGAGTACACCAGCACCTCTAAGTACTGCAATCCAAGCTGGTATACCGCACCTTCTGCGCCCTGCCAACGGAGAAAATCGTCCGCGTAGTTGGCCAGTAGCCAGGCAACGAGTGGACTGATTAACATCAGCAGAGACAAGCCTGTCGACAGAAGTTTTCTGGCTTGATCAAGATTTTTCTCACCCAGTTTGATTGACGCCAAAGCACCAGTACCGACTCCAACCATCAAACCGATGCCGAGCACTGAACCAATCAGCGGCCAGGCGACGTTAATCCCCGCCAGCCCTTCTGCCCCAACGTAGTGGCCAATAAAAATCCCATCCACAACTTGATATAAACCGTTAACCAACATAGCGGCAATCGTGGGAATCGCGTAGCGCCAAAACTGGCGGTAAATCGATACTTGCATTTTTTACTACTCTGCATGCTCTTCAACGAAGAGATAATTCAACAAGCTAACCTTGGGCTTATCCCAATGCCTTGGTTAGCAGATTGTCTAACTGAATACGCTCATCCTGAGAGAGATTTTTGCCAACTTCATCGGCGATAAGTGCATAGACCGCAAGCTCAAGTGCCAAGTGTTGCTTTGCCCGCTCGGTCAAAGAGATCCGTTTGGCTCTTGCATCTATTGAACAGGGCACGCGAACAAGCAGCCCTTTGCTCTCCAATTTGGTTACCATATTGGTCGCAGAAGGCTTCGACACTTCTAAAGCATTCGCCAAGTCGGTGAGCCGAATAGGATCAGGTAAAGACTGCACTGCTTTTAGGTAGTCGTATTCATTGAAACTCAAATGGCCAATAGGATCTTCTTTGGCAGTTTGTCGCCATACTTTGGCCGAAAAGCGTTCCAACTTTTCTAGCTGTAAACTCAGGGTCATAACACACTCATTTAGTTAGCCTAACTAACTATTATAATGACTCAATTGGTTTTGCCTAGCCCAAAAAAATAAAACCGCCAAAAAGGCGGTCATAACATAACTGGAAAATATACCTATTTGCTCTTCGCCATACGCTCAGCCTGTAGCTGGTCAAAAATATTACCTAATTCAAGAAAAGCATAACGGTGCTCAACGTATTCATAGACGTTAAAAGAAATAGCCAACTTATACAATGAGATAGCATTAGCAAAGTCGCCTTTCAACTGGTAGCGTTTCGCCAGATAGAAGTAGACTTCCGTCAGTCGCTGAGCCAGCAACACATTTTCTCTCGATGCGTCAATGATCGCTTTGAATGCCTGCTCTTCTGAGACTTGCTCAGCCATCAGCGCCACTAAAACCCATCCCCACTCTTCACTGCGTTGACGATAGCGCTCAAGCAGATCATTTTTTGCCACTACGGGATCGATTTCAGCTTCAATAATATACAGCCACAGTGCGCGGAAGGGATCGCTTGGGTCATCGTGATAATGTTTCGCCATTTCATCACGAGCCAAATCCAAACGACCACCATAGTAGAGAGCAATGGCACGATTGCGTTCTGCGTAACTATTGTGTGGGTCAAGTTCTAAAGTTGAATCAAATGCTTCATAAGCCGCGTCGTATTCGCCTACTTGGGTGTAGTAGACACCCAGCAAATTAAAGATATCTGGCTGAGATGGATTCAGTTGTAGAGATTGGCTAAAGTCCAAACGCGCTAAATCTCTCAGACCGACACTGTCATAGTAATTGCCGCGTTCATAGTGCATTTTGGCCCGAACGGGATCGCTGAGATCTGGGCGCTGTAAAAGCTGAGATAGACGCGCAATCTGCACTTCTTGCTGCACGCTCGCCTGCAGAGGGACGGCCATTGGAGGGTACATCCACTGACTCTTGTTACTGCTAAGGGTAGAGGCACAGCCTGTTGTCGCTAAGGCTAGGCAAAGGCCGACGGTTTGAAACCATTTCACTCAGGGAGACTCCTGTTAGACCGCAATAAAAAAGGGAGCAAAGTTGCTCCCTTTATAACATGCTTTCAGCGCCTTAAGCGAGAAAAGCGCCAAATTACGGCGTTATGCCGCGTGTTGGCTTACTCTTCTACCGCTGGTGCTGCTGGCGTTTCTGCCTCTACAGGCTTTTCTACCGCTTCTTTCATGCTCAGACGCACGCGGCCTTGACGGTCGATTTCCAGTACTTTAACTTGCACTTCTTGACCTTCAGACAGCACATCTGACACTTTCTCGATACGCTTGTCAGCGATTTGAGAAATATGCACTAGACCATCTTTGCCAGGCAGAATGTTAACGAAAGCACCGAAGTCAGCAAGGCGTGCCACTTTACCAGTGTAAATACGGCCAACTTCCACTTCTGCGGTGATCTCTTCGATACGACGGATCGCTTCTTTCGCTTGCTCACCAGAGGTGGCTGCAATCTTAATCGTGCCGTCATCTTCGATTTCGATGGTAGTACCCGTTTCTTCAGTCAACTGACGAATCACTGCACCGCCTTTACCGATCACGTCTTTGATCTTGTCAACGCTGATCTTCATAGTGTGGATACGTGGCGCGAACTGAGAGATATCATCACGAGCACCAGCAATCGCTTGATCCATAACTGATAGGATGTGCTTACGTGCGCCTTGAGCTTGGTTAAGCGCAATTTGCATGATCTCTTTGGTGATACCTTCGATCTTGATGTCCATTTGAAGTGCAGTGATACCGGTAGAAGTACCAGCGACTTTAAAGTCCATGTCACCTAGGTGGTCTTCATCACCAAGAATGTCAGAAAGAACAACAAAATCGTCGCCTTCTTTCACTAGACCCATTGCGATACCTGCAACAGAAGCCTTGATTGGCACACCCGCGTCCATCAGCGCTAAAGAAGTACCACATACCGACGCCATTGAAGACGAACCATTTGATTCAGTGATCTCTGAAACCACACGTACCGTGTATGGGAACTCTTCGATTGATGGCATTACCGCCGCAATACCACGCTTCGCCAGTTTACCGTGACCGATTTCGCGACGCTTAGGAGAACCGACAAAACCCGTTTCGCCTACACAGTATGGAGGGAAGTTGTAGTGTAGTAGGAAGTAATCTTTCTTCTCACCAGTGAGCTCGTCGATGATTTGTGCATCACGCTGAGTACCTAGCGTTGCCGTTACGAGCGCCTGAGTTTCACCACGAGTGAACAGCGCACTGCCGTGAGTACGTGGAAGAACACCAGTACGCACATCTAGTGCACGAACCATGTCTTTTTCACGGCCATCGATACGTGGGTTGCCCGCAATGATGCTACGACGCACAACGGTCTTCTCTAGATCGTGGAAGATGGTGTGAATTTCTTTCGCATCGGCTTCTGGATCTTCAGCAAGAATAGCTGCATTAACTTCTGCCGCAATCTCATGGATACGGTCGTAACGAGCCATCTTTTCAGTAATTTTGTAAGCTTCAACCAGTTTCGCTTCTGCTAGATCAGCCACTTTCTCGTTAAGAGCAGTGTTCGCTTCAGGTGCAACCCAGTTCCAAGATGGCGTCGCAACTTCTGCTGCGAATTCGTTGATCGCTTTGATCACAGCTTGTTGTTGGTCGTGACCAAACACCACTGCAGAAAGCATTTCTTCTTCAGTTAGGTTGTCCGCTTCTGACTCAACCATTAGCACTGCAGATGCCGTACCTGCTACAACGAGATCCAGACGAGATGCGTTGAGTTCAGTGTTACTTGGGTTTAGTACGAGTTGACCGTCAATGTGACCAACACGTGCCGCACCGATAGGACCGTTGAATGGGATACCTGAGATAGCAAGCGCCGCAGAAGTACCAATCATGGTTGGGATATCAGGTTGAACTTCTGGGTTTACCGACATCACCGTCGCAATCACTTGCACTTCGTTGGTGAAACCCTCTGGGAAGAGCGGACGAATTGGTCGGTCGATGAGACGTGCAATCAGAGTCTCGCCTTCAGAAGGACGACCTTCACGCTTGAAGAAACCGCCAGGGATTTTACCCGCTGCGTAAGTACGCTCTTGGTAGTTAACGGTTAGAGGGAAGAAGTCTTGACCTGCAACGGCTTCTTTTTTACCAACCACAGACACGAATACCGCAGTATCGTCCATGGTCACCATTACAGCGGCAGAAGCTTGACGCGCGATTACGCCAGTTTCCAGTGTCACGGTGTGGTTACCGTACTGGAATGATTTAACAACTGGTTTTTCGAACATGTTTATTCCTTGCTCTAAGCACACGCTTAGATAAATTAAATGAGGCTCAGAACATTACGAATCGCGACTAGTAAAAATAGGCTTGAGCTGCGTGTTTGACACAATGGGTAAACAAACCCACTTTTAATAGTCGCGACCTTTAGGTCGACGAGGTTGACTGTAATGCCTGAACTGATGAGTTATCTCACGGGTTGAGATAAAGCCGTGCGTAGTATAACGACTTGAAACCGATTTGGCTAAATTTAGGTAACAAAAAAGGGGCTTACGCCCCTTTTTTGAACAAACTGTACTATGCAGCCACTGATTAGCGACGTAGGCCTAGACGTTTGATTAGGTCTTGGTAGCGAGCTAGATCTTTACCTTTTAGGTAATCTAGAAGCTTACGACGACGAGAAACCATGCGTAGCAGACCACGACGGCTGTGGTGATCGCCTTTGTGCGCTTGGAAGTGACCTTGTAGGTGGTTGATAGAAGCAGTCAGTAGCGCTACTTGTACTTCTGGTGAACCAGTGTCGCCTTCGCCACGTGCGTAGTCAGCAACGATTGCTGCTTTAGTTTCTGCATTCAGAGACATAATTCTCTCCTAATAAGAGTAGGTTAGTGTTTGTGCCAGCCAATCTCTGATTCAGCCGACACGGGAAGCGCGAATTATAGGGAACATTCACTTGCCACGCAATGAAAAAATGCTGGCACATTGGCCAGCATTGTCACTGTCAGTCGTTTTACTACTCTTCGTGACGAAAGACCACTAACCGTTTGGGCGCAATCTTACCGTCGTCGTTCATTTCTCCGACACCGATAAACAGCCTTTCCTCACCCATGGTCAAACGCACCGTCCCTTCGGTTGGCGCACCAAACACCTGCACGGCTTGACCATGCAGCACCATATCCGCTAATTCAGGGATAAGATTCACTTCCGGCAAATTTTCAACGGCGGTGTCCATCGGTAGCAACAGGGGATCAAGCAGTTCGCGCGGAGCGATTTCTTCGCGTTGGGCTTGCTCTAGCAATTCATTTAGTTGCTCAAGCGTCACCATTCTCTCGTACGGGTAGTTAGCGACCGCAGTGCGACGCAGCATCGTCACGTGGGCACCACAACCCAGCATTTCACCGAGATCGTCAACGATGGTACGAATATAAGTGCCTTTTGAACAGTGCACTTCCATCTCTACTTCATCGTCAGAAAAACGATGCAGCACTATCTCGTATACGGTGATTTTGCGCGACTCTCGTGGAACTTCAATGCCTTTGCGTGCGTACTCATACAAGGGCTTACCTTGGTACTTCAGCGCCGAAAACATCGAAGGAACTTGATCCGATTCGCCACGAAATTGCTCAATACACGCTTCGAGCTTAGCAAGACTCACATCAATTGGACGTGTTTCGACCACTTCACCATCGGAATCGGAGGTGTTGGTACGCTGACCAAGTTTGGCGATCACGCGATAGCGCTTATCTGAATCGAGCAAAAATTGAGAGAATTTGGTTGCTTCGCCAAGACAAATCGGCAGCATACCGGTTGCCAACGGATCTAATGCCCCTGTATGCCCCGCTTTTTCAGCAAAGTAGATTCGTTTGACTTTTTGTAGCGCATCGTTGGAAGAGATACCTGTGGGTTTATCCAACAAAATAACGCCATCAATCGGACGACCTTTGCGACGACGAGCCATTACTCTTCGTCCTCACGGCCAGAATCTTTCTGCTTGAGCTTGTCTTTGTTGACCACTTCTGTCACTAAGTTCGACATCCGCATACCTTCAACTAAGGTGTTGTCGTAGTAAAAACGCACTTCAGGCGTTAGACGCAGACGAATGCGTTTACCGAGCATCATACGAATGTGCACTTCGTGCTCACGCAGCGCAGCCAAACAAGACTCTGGCGTTTGCTCGCCGATGCACAAAAAGGTAACGAACACTTTGGCGTAAGCCAGGTCACGGGAAACCTCAACATCGGAGATGGTGACCATTCCCAGACGAGAATCGCGAACTTCGCGCTGAAGGATCATCGCGAGTTCTTTTTGCAGCTGCTGGGAGACACGCTGCGTACGGCTAAATTCTTTTGACATATCTTTTCTCATATATAGAAAGAATGGGGGGATGGATAATCCCAGCCCCCCATGGCGTATTCAACAACCTATCATTGCCAGGTGGCAACAACGTTAGTCAATTAATCGATGGTACGCTGAATCTCGATCGTTTCGAATACTTCGATCTGGTCGCCAACGCGAACATCGTTGTAGTTCTTAACGCCGATACCACACTCGTAGCCATTCTTAACTTCAGCAACGTCATCTTTAAAGCGACGTAGAGACTCAAGCTCACCTTCGTAAATAACCACGTTATCACGTAGTACGCGAATTGGTGCATTACGCTTGATCAGACCTTCAGTAACCATACAGCCTGCGATTGCGCCCAGTTTCGGAGACTTAAACACGTCACGAACTTCAGCTAGACCAATGATCTCTTGCTTGAATTCTGGAGCAAGCATACCGCTCATCGCTTGTTTCACTTCGTCAATCAGCTGATAGATGATTGAGTAGTAACGCAGATCAACGCTTGCCGCTTCGATTGCACGACGCGCAGATGCGTCAGCACGAACGTTAAAGCCAAGGATGATTGCGTTAGACGCTTCAGCCAATACCGCGTCAGTTTCAGTGATACCGCCAACACCAGAGCCAACAATGTTCACTTTCACTTCTTCCGTTGATAGTTTAACCAACGAATCTGCAATCGCTTCCACTGAACCTTGTACGTCCGCTTTCAGTACAATGTTCAACTCAGCCACATCACCTGCTGCCATGTTAGAGAACATGTTCTCAAGTTTAGACTTCTGCTGACGCGCCAGCTTGACTTCGCGGAACTTACCAGCACGGTAGTTTGCTACTTCACGCGCTTTACGCTCATCACGCACAACCGTTGCTTCGTCACCCGCCGCCGGAACACCAGACAGACCAAGCAATTCCACTGGGATTGATGGGCCCGCTTCGTTCACTTCGTTACCCAGTTCGTCGCGCATTGCACGTACACGGCCATATTCTTGACCACACAGTACTATATCGCCTTTACGTAGGGTACCTGATTGAACCAGAACCGTCGCCACTGGACCACGACCTTTATCAAGACGAGACTCAACCACCACACCAGAAGCCATACCGTCTTTCACTGCCGTCAGTTCAAGGACTTCAGCTTGTAGTAGGATGGTCTCAAGCAGTTGATCAATGTTAGTACCTTTCTTCGCAGAGATGTGAACAAACATGTTCTCACCGCCCCACTCTTCAGGCATAACGTCGTATTGAGCCAGCTCGTTTTTCACGTTGTCTGGATTCGCTTCTTCTTTATCGATCTTGTTCACTGCCACGATGAGAGGAACGCCAGCCGCTTTCGCGTGCTGAATCGCTTCCACAGTCTGTGGCATTACGCCATCATCGGCCGCAACGACAAGGACAACGATATCTGTTGCCTGAGCACCACGAGCACGCATGGCGGTAAACGCCGCGTGTCCAGGAGTATCCAGGAAAGTAATCATGCCGTTTGGCGTTTCTACGTGGTAAGCACCAATGTGCTGAGTAATACCACCCGCTTCGCCAGACGCAACGTGTGTGCGACGAATGTAGTCCAGAGTTGATGTCTTACCGTGGTCAACGTGGCCCATGATGGTCACAACTGGGGCACGAGGTACGGATTCGAACTTGTCATCACGATCCGATAGAACCGCTTCCTCAAGCTCGTTCTCTTTACGCAGAACCACTTTGTGACCCATTTCTTCCGCAACCAATTGTGCAGTTTCTTGGTCGATCACTTGGTTGATGGTTGCCATCGCGCCCATCTTCATCATCACCTTGATGACTTCAGTCGCTTTTACCGACATTTTGTTCGCCAGCTCAGAGACAATGATAGTCTCGCCAACAACTACATCGGATTTTGCCACAACAGCGGTCTTATCAAAGCCATGTTGCATTGACTTCGGCTTAGACAGTTTGCCTTTACGTCCGCCTTTCCCGCCGCGCTGAACACGTGGGCCACCACGCTCATCATCTTCACTTGCTTTGGTCGATGATTTGGTTTTCTTCTTCTTGCGACGAGCGGCTTCTTCTTGACGATCTGCTTCATCTTCGGCTTCACGTGCGTATCGTGAAGTCGTTACATGGTAATCTGTATCTTCCATATCACCCTTTTTCTCTTCTGCAGCAGACCAACGCTCTTTGTTCTTTTCAGCCAATTCGCGAGCTTCCTCAAGCTTGCGCTGACTTTCCTCTTCAGCCTTACGCTTAGCTTCTTCTTCCTGACGACGTTTTAGCTCTTCGGCCTCTTTTCGCGCTGCTTCTTGCTTAATTTTTTCTTCTGCATCACGTTTTGCTTTTTCTTCAGCAGCACGTTCCGCTTTCTCTTGTGCGTCACGGTCAACCGATTTCTCAGCATCACGTTTTGCTTCGTCTGCGGCACGCTTTGCGGCTTCTTCCGCTTCACGTTTTGCCGCTTCTTCCGCTTCACGCTTCGCTGCTTCCTCGGCGGCACGTTTTGCGGCTTCTTCCGCTTCACGTTGCGCCGCTTCTTCAGCTTCGCGTTTTGCTTCGTCTTCGATTGTACTGCGTTTTACGTAGGTACGTTTCTTGCGCACTTCAACCTGAACATTCTTACTCTTACCGCCACCAGCGCTTACACTAAGCGTGCTGCGAGTCTTACGCTGTAAAGTCAAGCGAGTCGGAGCCGTGTCACCTGACGTGTCGCCGTGCTCTTTTTTCAGATGAGAGAGAAGCTTCTGCTTCTCTTCATCGGTCACATTATCTGTGCTCGCTTTTTTCATTCCAGCATCAGCAAGTTGCTCTAATAAGCGGTCAACTGGCGTACCAATTTCTTCACTCAGTGCTTTAACTGTAAGTTGTGTCATGCCGCTTTCTCCCCTTGCTGAAATTATGCTTCTTCTCCGAACCAACAGATGTTACGTGCAGCCATGATGAGTTCACCTGCGCGTGCTTCTGTTAGGCCTTCGATACCTTCTAAGTCATCAATACCCTGGTCAGCCAAATCTTCCAGTGTCGCAACACCTTTCGCCGCCAGTTTGAATGCCATTTCGCGCTCAAGTCCTTCAAGACCAAGCAGATCTTCTGCTGGTTCTAGGCCTTCAAACGCTTCTTCCTGTGCCAATGCGATAGTGGTCAATGCATCTTTTGCACGGCTACGTAGCTCCTCAATCAGATCCTCATCAAGACCTTCAATATCGAGTAATTCGTTGACAGGAACATAAGCAATCTCTTCCAGAGTAGAGAAGCCTTCTTCAACCAACAGTTGAGCGAAATCTTCTTCGATATCTAGATATTTCATGAAGTTATTAATAGACGCTTGAGACTCTTCAGCGTGCTTCTTCTGCAGATCTTCAACCGTCATGACGTTCAGTTCCCAACCTGTTAGCTGAGAAGCCAAACGAACGTTTTGACCGTTACGGCCGATCGCTTGCGCTAGGTTACCCGCTTCTACTGCAATATCCATTGAGTGTGCATCTTCGTCTACAATGATCGATGCTACATCCGCTGGCGCCATCGCGTTAATCACGAATTGCGCTGGGTTATCATCCCAAAGAACGATGTCAATACGCTCACCGCCAAGTTCGCCAGACACCGCCTGGACACGAGCGCCACGCATACCAACACAAGCGCCGACAGGGTCAATACGTCTGTCATTGGTTTTGACGGCGATCTTAGCACGAGAGCCTGGGTCACGTGCAGCGCCTTTTAGTTCAATAATCTCTTCCGCAATTTCTGGCACTTCGACGCGGAATAGCTCTGCCAGCATTTCTGGCTTAGAACGCGTGATAAACAGTTGGAAGCCACGAGCTTCTGGCGCAACTTTGTACAGTAGGCCGCGAACACGGTCACCCGGGCGGAAGTTTTCACGTGGTAGCTGATCATCACGAAGAATCACCGCTTCAGCGTTGTTACCGAGATCCAGCACAACCGTTTCACGGTTTACTTTCTTCACTACACCCGTGATCAGATCGCCTTCATTGTCGATAAACTGCTCGACGATCTGTGCGCGCTCAGCTTCACGGACTTTTTGTACGATCACTTGTTTTGCGGTTTGCGTGGTGATGCGGTCAAATGTGACTGATTCAATCTTATCTTCGATATAGTCACCAATCTCAACCGAATCATCGTCAAAGCTCGCCGCTTCAAACGAGATCTCTTTGGTTGGGTTTTCGACATTCTCTACCACTAACCAGCGGCGGAAAGTTTCGAATTCACCCGTTTTACGATCGATAGCAACACGCACATCAATTTCAATTTCGTATTTTTTCTTAGTTGATGTCGCCAGAGCAATTTCTAGCGCTTCAAAGATACGCTCACGAGGTACCGCTTTTTCGTTGGATACCGCTTCTGCTACCGCTAAAATTTCTTTACTCATTTAATTAGCCTCTAAGCTGAAAACTTTTTTAGGGAACTAAAATTTAGGGATCAGGTTAGCTTTTGAAATATTGCTCAGAGCAAATTCTTCCTGCTGTCCATCAACGATAACCATGATGGTTTCGCCATCCACACCCTGGATAACACCTTTCCATTTACGGCGGTTACTTGCAGCCATTTTCAAAACGATGCTGACCTCGTGACCAATAAAGTGCTCATAATGTGCTGGCTTAAAGAGCGGCCTGTCCAAACCTGGTGAAGAAACTTCCAAGTTGTAGGCCACAGTGATCGGATCTTCAACATCCAGCACGGCACTGACTTGACGGCTAACTTCGGCGCAATCTTCAACCGTAATTCCGTTTTCATGATCAATGTAAATACGTAATGTTGAGTGTTCACCTGCGCGGATAAACTCTAATCCAACTAGTTCATAGCCTGAAGCACCGACTGGCGCTTCAAGCATTTCAGTAAGTTGTCTCTCTAAACCAGTCATTTAAACCACTCCAGAAACAAAAAAAGGGCTCAGAGCCCAATACTAAAACCAAGCAACTATCTGAATTTCCTAAAAAGGAAGATTCAGATAACAAAAAACCCCGATTTAGTCGGGGTTTTTTGTTGCTGGACCCTGAAATGTTAAGCGTCCAATAACACTTAACTGTAGTGTGGTTAGCACTACGACAAACTTGCAGAGCATCTCAAGGAGATTGGTTGCGGGAGCCGGATTTGAACCGACGACCTTCGGGTTATGAGCCCGACGAGCTACCAAGCTGCTCCATCCCGCGTCCGACTTGCTGTGCATTATACGCGCAACAGCAGTATTTACAAGTTTGTAAATCAATGGTGCCGAGAGAGGGACTCGAACCCTCACACCATAGGCGCTAGCACCTCATGCTAGTGTGTCTACCAATTTCACCATCTCGGCAATCAAATCTGATTAGTGAGGAATTTCGTCTGACTGAGCAGGCTTATCACTCACATTGTCCTGAACTTGTTCGATAACTTGACCCTGCGTTGGATCAACCCATTGAGACTCAACTTTGTGTGTTGACATACGTCCAAGCAACAAGCTCACAACAAAAAATACGGTTGCTAAAATAGCAGTCGTTCTGGTTAGGAAGTTTCCTGAGCCGCTTGCACCAAACACGGTGTTTGAGGCACCAGCACCGAATGAAGCTCCCATGTCTGCGCCTTTACCTTGCTGAATCAACACGAGGCCAATCACACCAAGCGCTGCCAACAGGTAAATCACAAGTAGAACTGTAAACATTTTTCCACCTATGTTCCGATTTGTTGAGCCAGCGCCGTTTTTCGCTCTAGAAACAGAGCATTAAAACAAGGCTAGCGTCCTCCTAACTGAAGGCCGAGCAATACTATCGAAAGCATGCTGTGCTGACAAGCGAAAATTAAGAAAAAATCCTCACTCAAGCATCAAGCGGTCAAAAAAGGGACAAATCGGAAGTTTTGCTACTAAAAGAGCCATCCATTGATGGCTCTGAGGTAAAGTGCGCCAACCGTTAGCAGTTCGCTTTTACCGCATCGGCGATTTTAAGAGCACTCTGAGTGACCAGTTCTGCATCTTCACCTTCCACCATCACGCGCAGCAGCGGTTCAGTTCCAGATTTACGCAACAGCACTCGGCCTTTGCTGCCAAGTACATTTTCCACTTCCGTCACCGCCTGCTTAACGGCATCGGCTTCGAGTGGATTACTGTCGCCGGAAAAACGTACGTTTTCCAATACTTGAGGGTAGAGTGTCATCCCTTGCGAAAGGTCATGCAAGGTCATTGAGCTACCAACAACCGACGCCAACACTTGTAAGGCCGCCACAATGGCGTCTCCCGTAGTGACTTTATCGAGTAAAATGACATGGCCTGAGTTTTCTGCTCCGATTTTCCAGCCTTTTTCCAAAAGCTTTTCCATCACATAGCGGTCACCCACGGCAGCGCGAACAAAGGGAATACCTAACTGTTTAAGGCCATTTTCCATGCCAAGGTTGGTCATCAATGTTCCAACCACTCCACCTTTCAATTCGCCACGACGCAATGCATCACGAGCAATGATGTAAGCAATCTGATCGCCATCGACCTTGTTACCAAGATGATCGACCATAATAATGCGGTCACCGTCGCCGTCAAATGCTAAACCTAGGTCAGCATTTTCTTCTACTACGCGCTTTTGTAATGCACGCACATCGGTTGCGCCCACTTCGTGGTTGATGTTAATTCCGTTCGGTTCAACCCCCATTGCTATGACGTCGGCACCCAGTTCAGAAAAGACACTCGGTGCAATGTGGTAGGTGGCACCATTGGCACAATCAACCACAATTTTGAGCCCTGAAAGGTTTAAGGCCGAGGGGAAGGTACCTTTACAAAACTCAATGTATCGGCCTGCGGCGTCATTTAAACGCGTTGCTTTACCAAGAGCCGCAGATTCAACACATTCGATCTCTTTGTCTAGCTCTGCTTCAATCGCCAGTTCAACGTCATCGGGTAATTTGGTTCCTTCGGAAGAGAAGAACTTAATGCCATTGTCGTAATAAGGGTTATGTGATGCCGAGATCACGATCCCCGCCTCTGCGCGAAAAGTTTGCGTTAAATACGCCACCGCTGGGGTTGGCATCGGGCCAGTGAAAGTGGCTTTTAAACCTGCCGCCGCCAAGCCCGCCTCAAGGGCCGACTCCAGCATATAACCAGAAATACGCGTATCTTTGCCAATAATCACTTTTTTTGTGCCCTGTTTGGCGAGGACACGCCCCGCCGCCCAGCCAAGTTTTAGTACAAAGTCCGGAGTGATTGGGTACTGCCCAACTTTTCCACGCACACCATCAGTACCAAAGTAACGTCTTTTTTCTGACATAGTTTTCCCTTTATTTTTCTTCTCGGCTCAGTGGTTATTCTTCATCATTTGAATGATTTTCATCGCTTCAACCGTCTCTTCAACGTCATGGACGCGAATGATCTGAGCCCCTTTCAAAGCAGCAATGGTGGCACATGTTACACTAGCGACCATGCAATCGGCAGGCTTTTTATCCAACAATTTAAAGATCATCGATTTGCGCGACATCCCAGCCAGCAGTGGCAAACCAAACTGGTGGAAGGATTCGAGATGCGCAAGAAGGTGGTAGTTGTGTTCGAGCGTTTTTCCAAAACCAAAGCCAGGATCCAAAATCAACAACTCTTTTGCTATCCCGGCTTGTTCGCACACTTTCACTCTTTCACGGAGGAACTCACCGACTTCTCGCAGTACATCTTGATAGTTAGGGCTATGTTGCATACTTCGAGGCTGACCTTGCATGTGCATCAAGCAAATTGGCACTTGTGCTTTAGCGGCAATCTCTAAGGCGCCTGGCTCTTGCAACGCGCGAATGTCATTAATCAGATCAGCGCCTGCCTCTATGGCTTGGCGCATTACTTCTGCTTTACTGGTATCAACCGATATCCAGACATCAGAACTTGCTCGGATCGCTTTAACGACAGGAATCACTCGATTGAGCTCTTCTTCTAATGACACTTCCGGCGCTCCTGGGCGAGTCGATTCACCACCAATATCAATGATGGTTGCCCCCGCTTGGATCAACTTCTCCACTTGGCGAAGCGCAGCGTCCAAGTGCGTAAACTGCCCACCATCAGAAAAAGAGTCTGGCGTGACGTTGAGAATTCCCATTATTTGTGGGGTAGAAAGGTCTAGTTGTTTTTTATGAGAACGTAAAATCATAGCAATAAATACAAAAAACCCGAGTTTCCTCGGGGCTTTCCTTGATAGTTAACCGTTATTCTGCATCTTTTTTATCTGCAGCCTCAACCGTTGATTCATCAACTTGCTCAGGTTTTTCGACTTTTGCTTCCGCATTCGCTTCTGGTGCAGCGGATTTCTCAGGCTGTGAATTGACGTGATCCGCCCAGCCTGCAGGCTCTCGAATCACTTCTTTACGCGCCATAAGATCATCAATCTGGCCAGCATCGATCGTTTCATACTTCATCAACGCATCTTTCATTGCGTGCATGATGTCCATATTGTCGATCAGAATCTGTCTCGCACGCTCGTAGTTACGGTCAATCAACTGACGTACTTCATCATCGATGAGTTTTGCAGTGTCATCCGACATATGTTTGGTCTGTGTCACACTGCGTCCTAAGAAGACTTCACCCTCATCTTCGGCATATAGCATCGGACCCAGTTTTTCAGAGAAGCCCCACTGAGTGACCATTTTACGAGCGATATCTGTCGCGCGTTCAATGTCATTTGATGCGCCAGTAGACACTTTGTCTGCACCATAAATCAGCTCTTCAGCTAAACGACCGCCATACAGGCTTGAGATCATCGACTCAAGGTGCTGACGAGACATGCTGACACGGTCTTGCTCTGGCAAGTACATAGTCACACCCAATGCACGACCACGCGGAATGATCGAAACTTTGTAGACTGGGTCATGTTCAGGCACCAAACGGCCAACAATTGCATGACCCGCTTCGTGATACGCCGTCGATTCTTTGGTTTCTTCTGACATCACCATAGAACGGCGCTCTGCACCCATCATGATTTTGTCTTTCGCCAGCTCGAACTCAACCATAGATACATTACGTTTGTTACCTCTGGCCGCAAACAGAGCCGCTTCGTTGACCAAGTTGGCCAAATCGGCGCCTGAGAAACCAGGAGTACCACGTGCGATCAATGAAGGCTCAACATCCCCCGCCAGCGGTACTTTACGCATGTGTACTTTGAGAATTTGTTCACGTCCACGGACATCTGGTAAACCAACCACAACCTGACGGTCGAAACGGCCAGGACGCAACAACGCAGGGTCTAGTACATCAGGACGGTTAGTCGCGGCAATGACAATAATGCCTTCGTTGCCTTCAAAGCCATCCATCTCCACCAACATTTGGTTCAACGTTTGTTCGCGTTCATCGTGACCACCACCAACACCAGCACCACGTTGGCGACCAACCGCATCGATTTCATCAATAAAGATGATACATGGCGAGGCTTTTTTCGCTTGCTCAAACATATCGCGAACACGAGAAGCACCGACACCGACAAACATCTCAACGAAATCAGAACCAGAGATAGTAAAGAACGGTACTTTCGCTTCACCAGCAATCGCTTTAGCTAACAACGTCTTACCCGTACCAGGAGGTCCGACCATCAAAACGCCCGTCGGAATCTTACCACCGAGCTTTTGGAAACGGCTCGGATCGCGCAGATAATCGACAAGCTCTTTGACGTCTTCTTTGGCTTCATCACAGCCCGCCACATCTCCAAATGTCGTTTTGATTTGCTCTTCGCTCATCATGCGAGCTTTGCTCTTGCCGAATGACATGGCGCCTTTGCCGCCGCCGCCTTGCATCTGACGCATGAAGAAAATCCATACACCAATCAGAAGGATCATTGGGAACCAAGAGATAAAGATGGTGCCAAGTAGACTCTGCTCTTCTGGAGGCGTACCTTGCACTTTCACATTTTGGTTAATCAGGTCATCAAGTAGCTTTTGGTCGTACACAGGCATATAAGTGACGAACTTCGCACCTCCGCCTCGGCGAACAAAACTAATTTCACCATTGTTAAAGGTTGCTTCCTGAATCTGGCCTTGGCCAACTTCCTGTACAAATGTGGTGTAATCAACTGCTCTGCCGTTACTCTCACCAGGGCCAAAGCTCTGAAATACCGACATTAAAACCACAGCGATAACCAGCCACAGAATTAGATTTTTTGCCATGTCACTCAAGGTGTCAGCCTCTCGATAACTAATTGTAATTAAAGGTAGGGTACTACAGTTTGTAACCTGTATCTATAGTGTTAACTTTGCCCTGCTAGAGCTAAATAGTTAACCTTTGTAACCAGTGGCTACAACAAAGACTTCGCGTGAACGCGCTCGCGATGACTCTGGTTTTCTGATTTTAACGACCTTAAACATGTCGCGAACGCTTTTAACGTACTCATCAAAGCCTTCCCCCTGGAAAACCTTGACCACAAAGCTACCATTAGGCGCCAGAACTTGTCGACACATATCTAGAGCTAATTCAACCAAGTACATAGCCCGTGGTTGATCGACCGAGTTGTTGCCCGCAATATTTGGTGCCATGTCAGACATAACCACGTCCACCATCGAAGGTTGGATTCGCTCCAAAAGCGCTTCTAGTACAGCGTCATCGCGAAAATCGCCTTGTAAAAAACTAACGCCGGCAATCGGATCCATGGGTAACAAATCACACGCAATCACTTGTCCTTGTTCGCCGAGAATCTTAGCCGCATACTGAGACCAACCACCAGGTGCCGCCCCTAAATCCACAACGGTCATTCCTGGTTTTAACAACTTATCTTTCGTTTGAATCTCTTCAATTTTAAAGTAAGCACGAGAACGATAGCCTTTCTTTCTGGCCTCATTGGCATACTTATCATCAAAGTGCTCTTTTAACCAACGGCCAGAACTGGCCGAATGTTTCTGTTTACTCATTCTAATCTCAACGAAGCTGTTTGCAGACCTATTACTTTGATAGGCAGACTCTATCGCTCAATAAATTATAGTCTTCAGCAATAGATGGCGCTAAAATAGGTTTTTTCAACCCTTAGTTTAAATAAAAATGGCGGCGGAATGAACCTAAGCACCAAACAAAAGCAGCACCTAAAAGGCCTAGCTCACAGTTTAAAACCTGTTGTGCTCATGGGCGCAAATGGACTTACAGAAGCCGTGCTTGCCGAAATCGAAATCGCACTTAATTTTCACGAACTGATCAAAGTGAAGATTGCTTCTGAAGAGCGTGAAACAAAGCTGCTGATTGTCGATGCGATTGTTCGTGAAACTGGCGCGGAGAAAGTACAAGTAATCGGTAAAACTCTGGTACTTTTCCGTCAATCGGAACAACGTAAAATCGAACTTCCACGTAAGTAATGACGATATTTACGTAAGCAACGAACAAAAGAAAGGTCGCGCAGTGCGACCTTTTTCGTAATTTTATTTATCAAACGCTTAGATGTATTCCACGCGGTCAATTTCAAAATCTTTCGTGCCGCCAGGCGTGGTGATTGCCACTTCATCACCTTCCATTTTACCGATCAGGCCACGTGCAATTGGCGAACTGACAGAAATGCGCCCCGCCTTGATGTCAGCTTCATCTTCACCAACAATTTGATAAGTTTTCTCTTCGTCGGTATCGCAATCGATCAATGTCACGGTCGAACCGAAAATAACCTTACCTGTGTTTTCCATTTTGCTCACATCAATCACCTGAGCCACGGACAATTTGTACTCAATATCGCGAATTTGCGCTTCGCATATCCCCTGCTCTTCACGAGCAGCATGATACTCGGCGTTCTCTTTCAGATCGCCCAACTCACGGGCTTCAGCAATGGCCTCGGAAATCTGTGGACGCAACTTGAGCAATCTTTCTAATTCTTGGCGCAGCAACTGTTCGCCGCGAGCTGTCATTGGAACTTTTTCCATTTTCTACCTCTATGCCAAAGTGTCCTTTGGACAAAAAAAATCTACCCACTCATAGGAGTAGGTAGTTACAGAACATTTATGTGTTTAGTGTAAACAAACTTTAGCACCAAATCATCTTAATTTGTTCTATCGCTTTTCGCTGCCTCAAACAAACATGTATAGCCTGCGAAAATAGCCATGGCCTGCCGCAATAGACAACATTCCTAACGATTAAGTTGCAGATAAACAACTAAAAAAAGATAAAAACAAACTAAATCACCCCACACATAAGAAAGAAAAATAACATTTATATTCAATAAATTAAAAGCAAAAAACAAAAATCGAACACCGTTCATTATTAGAATTTATATCATTTTACTAACCAGCTCGAGAGGTTTGGCAGTACAACATGGCAGTCAAACGACGTTGCTCGCTCTTATACGCGTTACTCCTCAAACGTTTATGGGTAGCCGCAGCGAAGATTCAACCAAAACAAAGCTATCTGTCACGAGAGCGTTAAGCCTCACTCATAGCGATATATGGACTGCTAAAACTAGGACTATAAAACGATGAAAAAGACATTAATTGCTCTTTCGGTATCTGCTGCTGCAGTGGCAACGGGTGTGAATGCAACTGAAATTTACAACCAAGACGGCGCTTCTCTAGATATAGGTGGCCGTGCAGAGGCGCGTCTTTCAGTAAAAGATGGTAATGCGCAGGATGACTCACGTGTTCGTCTAAACCTTTTAGGTAAAGTAGACATCCAAGACGGTCTATACGGTGTCGGTTTTTACGAGGGCGAATTCGCTACTAATGACAATGGTGAAAACAAAACCAACAATAACTTAGACAACCGTTACGCTTATGCTGGTATCGGCGGTACGTTTGGCGAGATCACCTACGGTAAAAATGATGGCGCGCTTGGCATCATTACTGACTTTACCGACATCATGTCTTACCACGGTAACTCTGCAGCGAAGAAAATTGCTGTTGCCGATCGAGTAGACAATATGGTTGCCTATGCTGGACAGTTTGACGCACTGACTGTGAAAGCAAGTTACCGTTTTGCTGACCGTTATGAGGAAGCTTCAGGTTCAGACAGCAAGTATGTCAACAATGGTCAAGACGGCTACTCACTTTCAGCCATCTACGCTATCGGTAATACTGGCTTGGCACTAGGTGGTGGTTACGCCGATCAAAAAGATCAAAATGAATATATGCTAGCGGCGTCTTACACTATGGGCGATCTATACTTTGCTGGCGTTTACACCGATGGTGAGTTAGCGAAAACTGGTGGTGATTACACTGGTTACGAATTAGCAGCGCGTTATACGATGGGTCAAACCGTCTTTACTACCACCTATAACAACGCAGAAACTAACAAGAACACTTCTGCAGATAACGTAGCATTGGATGCCACTTACTACTTCAAACCAAACTTCCGTGGTTATGTTTCTTACAACTTTAACCTGATTGATGCAGGTGATAAGTACGGTACTGTTGGTAGCACCGTTGCGACAGCAACCAAAGCACAAGCAGAAGACGAACTGGCTATCGGTCTACGTTACGACTTCTAATACGCCTTATTCGGCCTACGACTCTCAACGCCTGCTCAACTAGCAGGCGTTTTTTATCCCCGCTATACTGTTGGCACTTTGATACTCCACAGGCAATACGCATGCGCTTTTTTCTTCAATCATTGTGTCTTCTCGGCTGCGGCTTTTTTGCTCATGTCACCTCGGTACAAGCGGACAATTACGCCCCTTTGGCTTATCTGCCTGAGGGTAGTCGAAGCAGCTTGTGGGTTGAGAACTTACAAAACCAAACCAGCCTGAGTAGCTTGCCAAGCAATCCACAGCTTTTTCCACCAGCGAGTACCTTAAAATTAGCCACAGCACTGGCAGCCAAATTAGAGTTGGGAGACGATTTTGTTTTTACCACTCAACTGCTGCGCGATAAGCAGGATATTATTTTACGCTTTTCTGGCGATCCCACGCTCACAACAGAACAGCTCAAAACCCTTTTTGCTGAGGCAAAAGCACAGGGGATAACGCAGATTTCAGGCGATATTTGGCTGGATAACAGTGTGTTTACAGGCTACGAACGCGCCGTGGGTTGGCCGTGGGATATTTTGGGCGTTTGCTACAGTGCTCCATCGAGCGCCATTACATTAGATGAAAACTGCGTCCAAGCTTCGATTTATACCCAAGATGATGGAAACACGCGCGTTTACGTACCAGAGCACTTTCCTATCTATGTGACGACTGACGTAAAAACCGTTTCCAAAACTGTGAAAGAAGCGAGCCATTGTGATTTAGAACTTTTGACCTCTAGTAATAATCAGTATCAGCTCCAAGGTTGTCTCGTCGAACGCGATAAGCCGTTACCGCTTAAGTTTGCGGTGCAGGACTCAACACAGTACGCGACACGAATTGTCTATACCCTGCTAAGACAGCTCGATATCAAATTCACTGGGCAGATTCGCATTGGTGCACCGAACTCGACCTCAGCTACGCTGCTCGCGACGCATCAATCTGCTCCATTGCCGACTTTACTCGATTCAATGCTCAAGCATTCTGACAACTTGATTGCCGACAACCTGACCAAAGCGCTGGGCGCACACTTCTATCTTCAGCCGGGAAGTTTTAACAACGGCACCGAAGCGATCAAGCAAGTCTTGTTCGCCAAGGCGGGAATCGATCTCTCCAGAGCACAGCTCGCTGATGGTTCGGGATTATCACGCAATAACCGCATGAGCCCACAAGATATGATGGCGATATTAAAATATCTCTGGCAACACGACGCCCAGCTGCGGATTCTCTCCATGCTACCGAAATCCGGTGTCTCAGGCACATTGAAATACCGCCAAAGCATGCGCCAAGAACCCGTGAAAGGGCAAATTCTCGCCAAGAGTGGTTCGCTGTATGGCAGCTATAACATGGCCGGGTTTATACTCGACCAAAACGGCCAACCGAGATCCGCTTTTGTGCAGTTTATCACTGACTATTACCCGTCAGAGGAAAGCACGCCCGTGGCACCGATTACCCAATTTGAAAACGCCTTCTATCGCGATTTGCTGCAGTTTAGTCAAGTCACCACTCAGCGCCCCTAACGGTTACGGGTAGCAGCAAAAAAAAAGCGCCTCACAAGGCGCTTTTCCACTTTAAGACAATCAGCCGAGTTCAGGCGATAGTGACACGGGCAAACTTACGTTTGCCGACTTGGAACACATAAGTGCCAGCAAGCGGTTCAAGTTTAGCGTCTTCGATCTTTTCGCCATCTAGCTTCGCGGCGCCTTGTTTAACCATACGCATCGCTTCCGAGGTCGATGCGCACAGCTCAGCGTCTTTCAACAGATTGGCGATCGCGGTACCTGCGGCAAACGTAAACTCTGGCATTTCATCAGGCACTTGGTTTTTAGCAAAACGGTTGACAAACTCTTGCTCAGCCGCGTCTGCATCAGCTTCGCTATGGAAACGAGCAATGATCTCTTTCGCCAGCAACACTTTAATATCGCGTGGGTTTTTACCCGCTTGAACGTCTGCTTTGAACTGTGCAATCTCTTCCAAAGGACGGAAAGAGAGCAGTTCGTAGTAACTCCACATTAAAGTGTCTGATATCGACATGATCTTGCCGAACATCTCACTCGGCGCTTCGCTGATACCGATGTAGTTGCCTGACGATTTCGACATTTTCTTCTCGCCATCAAGGCCCACAAGCAGTGGCATCATCAGTACTACTTGTGGCTTCTGGCCGTGAGATTTTTGCAGTTCGCGGCCCATCAGTAAGTTAAATTTCTGGTCCGTACCGCCAAGCTCAACATCGGTTTCCATCGCAACCGAGTCCCAGCCTTGCAACAGTGGATACATGAATTCGTGAATGGCGATCGGCTGACCACCCGCGTAACGCTTTTTAAAATCGTCGCGCTCCAGCATGCGAGCCACGGTTTGGTTCGCTGCAAGACGAATCATCCCTTCCGCACCCAGCTCAGAAAGCCATTCAGAGTTAAACTGAATTTTGGTTTTGGCTGGATCAAGGATTTTGAACACCTGCTCTTTATATGTTTCAGCGTTACGCAGTACATCTTCACGGCTGAGCGGTGGACGCGTGCTGTTCTTACCCGTTGGGTCACCGACCATAGCGGTAAAATCACCAATCAGGAATGTCACTTCATGACCTAATTCTTGGAACAAGCGAAGCTTATTGAAAATAACCGTATGGCCTAGGTGAATGTCAGGTGCTGTTGGATCGGCGCCCAGTTTAATACGTAGAGGACGGCCTTCTTTTAATTTTGCGATTAGCTCTTCTTCTGGAATCAGCTCTTCAACACCGCGTTTAATCTCGGCTAGTGCAGCTTCAATGCTCGCCATGCTTGTTCACTCCCACAAATTTGGCAAAATATAATAGCTGGACATCTTACTTGAATAGCACTGCATTTTGAAACAAGTTAGACTGTTCCAAGGCTATTTTTCTCTCTTAGATATCATTAAAAACCAGACATGCTTTCGATTTTTACCCGTCTTCCAATGCTGCACAAAATGTTCATCGGCTTTTTTAGTGCAATTATATTCAGCGCTGCCTTTTTGCTCCCCGATGTAAACGATTTGCGCCCCAAGGAAAATCATTTGCAAGTCGGCTTGCATTATCCGATTGAACTCAATACGCAAAGCTTTTCTCTCACAACGCCACTTAGCGCCGAGTCGGCCATCAGCCGTTGGGAACAGCACCGAGTGAAAGAAGGCGAAAGCGCCGCATTGCTCTTTAGCCGGATTGGCTTGTCGGCCAGTTTGCTTCATCAGCTGATCAGCACCAACAAAGATATTCAAGAGCAGTTAACCAAGCTGCGCCCTGGCGATCTGTTGCAATTTGGCTTTGATGAGCAAAACAATCTGCTGCAACTCAAAAGACAATTAAACGCGTTCGAAACCTTTGCCATACAGAAAGAAGGCGAGCAATTTATTTCACAATTAGACCGCAAAGAGGTCAACTATCAATACGCCTACGCCGAAGCCACGATTACTTCCAATTTCTGGAACGCAGCAATCAGCGCTAATTTAACCCCTAACCAAATCATGGAACTGGCGGGCATTTTTGGTTGGGATATCGATTTTGCGTTAGATATTCGTGAAAAAGACAGTTTTCGCGTTCTGTATCAAGAACAAGTCGTTGAAGGAGAAGTGATTGGTCGCGGACGGATCATCGCGGCGATTTTCCACAACCAAGGCGAAACATTCACTGCGATTTATGATGATAGAACCGACAATTACTACGATGAGAATGGCCGTGCGATGAAAAAAGCCTTCCTTCGGGCACCGATCGATTTTCGCCGTGTCAGTTCCAATTTCAATCCACGTCGCCTTCACCCGGTGACTGGCCAAGTCAAAGCACACCGTGGCACGGACTACGTCGCGCCAGTGGGCACTCCTATTTGGGCGGCGGGCGATGGCGTGGTATTGCAATCTGGCTACAACCAGTTCAACGGTAATTACGTATTTATCAAACACAGCAATACTTACATCACCAAATATTTGCATATGAAAAAACGTCTGGTCAAAACGGGTCAACGGGTAAAGCAAGGGCAGACGGTTGGCACGCTTGGTGGGACAGGCCGCGTCACGGGTCCGCACTTACACTACGAATTTTTGGTCAATGGGGTGCATAAAAACCCCAGAACGGTAAGTTTGCCTCAGGCGCAATCACTGAACGGAAGTGCAAAACAGACCTTTATCGCCAACTCCACACTGAGTCTGGAAAAATTGGAGCGCTACAGCAAACTGCTGGCAATGCAATAACCTTCGGGCAAACGAAAAGAGGCAATTCAAATTGCCTCTTTTTATTTCACCCAATACCTCTCACAGCGCTATTTTACCGCAGTATCTGCCGCTTCTTCATCCGCAATCAGCAGCTCATATTCATCCGGCACAATGGGTGAAGCTTTCTCGCGACCCAACATCAACAAACAGGGCGTAAGGACTAACGTTAAAACGGTCGCGAAAGCCAGCCCACCCGCAACTGCGGTTGCCAATTGCGACCACCATTGAGTACTCGGTGCACCGAACTCGATTTTCTGATTGATCAAATCGATGTTCATCTCAAGCACCATGGGCAGCAGCCCTAAAATGGTCGTAATGGTGGTTAACATCACCGGGCGTAAACGCTGAACTCCGGTTCTGAGAATCGCTTCTTCCCTCTCCAATCCACGTTTTCTCAGTTGGTTGTAAGTATCAATCAAAACAATGTTGTTGTTCACCACAATGCCAGCCAAGGCAATCACCCCAATCCCAGACATAATAATGCCAAAGGGCTTTTGGAAAATCAGTAACCCGGCAAACACGCCAACGGTTGAAAACAAAACCGCACTTAAGATCAGAAACACTTGATAGAAACTGTTGAACTGAGTGATAAGAATCAAAGCCATCACGGCCAGCGCCACCATAAACGCCGTTTGCAAAAAGGCAGACGAGTTTTCCTGCTCTTCATTTTGCCCACGGATTTTAAACTCCACCCCAGAAGGAAGGCCGAGCTCACTGAGCGCTTGTTCAATTTTCGGCAGTTCCAACGCCAAATTGTAGCCTTCAGCCATATCCGCCATCACGTTAATCACGCGATGCCCGTCGATACGCTTAATGGTATCTTGCTTATGATTCGGTTTGATCTCCGCAAAATTGGTGATGGGTACTAATCCCGCTGCCGTTTTCACCCTCAATTGATCAAAACGGCCAATATCGCGTTTGTCTTCTGGATAACGTACCAGAATATCGACTTCTTCATCCGCATCATCTGGCAAATAATCGCCAATTTTCAAGCCATTGGTGACAAACTGCACGGTATTGCCAACTAAGGTGGCATCAGCAGCAAAGCGAGAAGCGTCATCACGACGAATATCGATCTGCCAGTCAATTCCATCTTTACTCGACGAGTCGCTAAGATTGGTCAAAGCGGGATTGTTATCCGCCCAATGACGCACAAGCTTCGCCGCTTCGTCTAAGTAATCGGGCACACGCGAAGACATTTCGATCACGAGATCATGTTCCACTGGCGGCCCTGCATCCGGGAACTTGTACTCAATTTCCACCCCAGCAAATTTCGATGTCGTTTGCTTGAGCTCTTCGATGATGGTTTTCACTTTGCGACGGTATTGCCAATCGACTGGCGTTATCTGAATCTGCCCTATCTCATCATCGCCCCCCGTTCGAGTGTAGACACTTTCAAACTCATCGTGGCCGAACATGACTTGTTCGATATCACGCATCACGACATCTTTCTCATAGATAGAAAGATCGCCATACGAGCGAACTTTGACGGTAAAGAAAGGCGGATCAACCTCAGGGAAGAATTCCGCGCCAAGACCAGCTTTGCTGTAGGTAAAACCGACACCAACCGCCAGTAAGATCGCACTCAACAGAATTTTCAGCGGATGGCGAATGGCAATGGAGAGGGTTTGATAGTAAAGCTTGGTGATCCCCGTTGCTTTATCAAATTCGCCGTTGTGCAGTGCTACCATACGACGTTGATTTTCAGTGGAAACATTTTGTGGTTTACCAATCAAACCACCGAGTACGGGCACAAACAGCAGCGCCATAATCAGAGAAGCGGCTAACGTTGCTATCAAGGTCAGCGGCAAATACTTCATGAACTCGCCGGTAATATCTGGCCAGAAAAGCAAAGGAGCAAAAGCGGCGAGCGTGGTCGCGGTGGAAGCGGTAATCGGCCACGCCATACGTTTGGCAGCATCAAGATAGGCACTGCGCCTCTCCACGCCTTCTTGCATGCGTCGATCGGCAAACTCCGTCACCACAATTGCGCCGTCAACCAACATGCCAACTGCCATGATAAGAGCAAACAGCACCACAATATTGACGGTTAAACCAAACACGGCCAACACCAGTAAACCAGTTAAAAATGAGCCCGGAATCGATACGCCAACCAAAAACGCGGTGCGAACACCTAAGATGGCGATGATGACAATCACCACCAGAATAATGGCCGACAAAATGTTGTTTTGCAGATCGTTGAGCATCAACTCAACGTCTTTTGACTGATCCCAAGTGTACTTAACCAACAAGTTCGCTGGCCAATCGTCTCTTTTTTGTGCCTCTTCGATAACCAGTTTTACCAACTCAACCGTTTCGATGATGTTCTCACCTGCGCGCTTTTTGACATCCAGCACCACGGCAGATTTACCATCGAGGCGGGCAAAACTTTCCGGATCGCGAAAAGAGCGGCGCACCGTTGCGACATCGGCAAAGGTGATCACTTGCTTACCGTCCACTTTGATCGGCAACTCTAAAACATCTTTAAGTGAGTCAAAAACCGAAGGCACTTTCACCGAGAAACGGCCGTAGCCGGTATCGATGAAACCTGCCGCAACAACTCGGTTATTCAAGGCGATCAAATTATAGATATCGCCCTGATCAAGACCATAGCTCTCCATCAGTAGCGGATCGACGACGATTTCCACGATATCTTCTCGGTCACCGGCAATATCCACTTCCAGCACCTGACGAAAGCTTTCTAGTTTGTCACGAAGCTGACGGGCAACCTGAACAATCGTGCGCTCCGGTACCGTGCCATATAGCACAACCGACAAAGCAGGCTCTTCCGAGGCGAGCGTCACTTCGTTCACCGTTGGCTCATCGCTCTCCGTCGGCAATTTCGGCTTAGCTAAATCGACCGCTTCACGCACATCCGCCATGGCTTTGGCCAAATCACTGCCAACAGTAAACTCCAACACCACAGAAGCATGTCCCTCTGAAGCGGTGGATGTCATCTCTTTAACGCCCTCAATCGAGCGCAGCTCCTGTTCAATCGGCCGCACCAACAGCCGCTCAGCATCGGCAGGCGAAATGCCTTGGTGGCTCACCGAAACATAAATAATCGGAATGGTGATATCTGGGCTCGACTCTTTGGGAATCGTCATGTAGGTGCCCACACCAGCAATCAAAATCAAGATCAGCAAGCTGATCATAGTGCGCGAGCGCGATAAGGCCGCATCTATGACAGAAAACATACCGCCCCCTTAGTTGACCGCGACACTGGCTTGGCGCGTCGCATGGACTTTATCACCATCGCGCACAAAACCTTGACCAAGGACGATAATGTCAACTTTGTCTCCCAACCCAGAGAGCCAAACGCCATCTTGCTCCGCTTTGACCAGTTGAATAGGCACAAAACGCACCACATTGTCTTGCAAAGTCTTCACGCCTAGATTGCCATTGTTATCCAGTGCCAGCATGGCCGGCGTTACTTTGATGGCTAAGGTTTCATCTAAGGTAAGATGTACTTCAGCGCTCACCCCCGCTGGGATTCGCTGCATGCGGTTATCCACTTCGACTTCAATCGGGAAGGTATTAGTGGCGGGAGACGAGACCTGCCCTACGTAGCGAATCTTACCGTCCAAGACCAGACCGTTGAGGAGACGGACTTTCGCCGTTTGCGAATTGGCCAGCGATTGCACATGGCGCTCACTGACATCGGCCTCTATCAGCAACTTATCCAAGTCAATCACCGTCGCAACTGGGTCGCCGATACCAACAAAGTCGCCGAGTTCGACAAAACGACTATCCACAATGCCATCAAAAGGAGCTTTCACTTCGGTGTTGCGCAGCTCGGTTTCCACCGTCACCAGATTCGCTTTCGCTTCCACTAGGGCCGCTTCGGCCGTGGCAAAGGCCACTTCACCTTGTAGACCACGGTTGTTGAGCGATTGCGCCGCTTTGAACTCTTTCTGCCGAACGTCCAGCATGGCTTTGGCACGCTGCAACTGGGAGTCGAGATCGCGTTTATCTATCACGGCGATCACTTGGCCTTTGCGTACCGCTTGGCCCTTTTCGACTTCTAAACGCACAATTTTTCCAGCGATTTCAGCACCTAACTTGGCTTGCCGATTGGGCGCTGTACGGCCATAGAGATCAATACTCTTGGCGGTATTTTGTGCGTTAAAGGTTTGAAAAACGACACTCGCGAGTGGAATCGCTTGTTCTTTGCTAAGGGGCGCGGGCTCTTCGGCTTGCAGAGAACCGACACTAAGCCACGTGGTTAATGCGAGAATAATAAGTAGAGAAACTAGCCATGGACGCTGCAAAAAAAAGCGGCCTTGTTGTTTGATAGACATAAAAAGTCCTTTTTATTTGCTCCCCGGATTCTGGAGCATGTTTTACGCAATATCCTAGCGGCGTAAAACAAAGGTAGTTGCGCAATACAACTACCTTTGAAGAAAAGTTTAACCGGATTACACGCTAAACGAGGCGCCGCAACCACAGGTGGTTTTGGCATTGGGGTTATCAATGAAGAAACGCGATCCTTCTAACCCTTCCGTGTAATCGACCACACCGCCGATCAAATACTGCAAACTCATAGGGTCAACCACCAGAGTGACACCACTATTTTCAATGGTCATGTCACCGTCGTTGACGTTTTCATCGAAAGTAAAACCATACTGGAAACCGCTACAGCCACCGCCAGTAATATAGACACGCAATTTCAGCGCAGGATTTTCTTCCTCAGCAATCAACATTCTTACCCGTGCCGCTGCTGCATCCGAAAAGGATATTGGTACATTCATATCGCTCACGACGACCTCTCTCACTCGTGTAATGCCGTCGGTATGATTATTCCAAATAATTCACGCGACGGACGTATCTTTTTTGATATGAGAGCGATTATCCAATACCTGACCAAGACGTTCAAGTATTCACCACCTTATAGTTCACTCTTAAGCACTACATTCTAGCTTGAATATTTTCCGCAAACTCGTGAAAGGAGTCATAAAGCTCAGCAAAATATTTCTAACTGCCTCTCAGAGAGGTACAATGCCCGCCACTTGGCCCCGAGCAATCAGAAGAGGATAAACCCATGACCAAATCATCCGAGCTGTATCAGAAAGCCCAACAGACCATCCCCGGCGGCGTGAATTCCCCGGTGCGCGCTTTTAATGGCGTTGGCGGTTCACCAATTTTTGTTGAAAGAGCCGATGGTGCGCTGATCTTTGATGCGGACGGTAAAGCTTATATCGACTACGTGGGTTCATGGGGGCCTATGATTCTCGGCCACAACCACGCGGTGATTCGTGAAGCAGTGATTGATGCAGCGCAGCGCGGTTTGAGCTTTGGTGCGCCGACCGAGATGGAAATCAAAATGGCCGAACTGGTTTCACAGCTCGTGCCATCGATGGAACAGTTGCGTATGGTGAGCTCAGGTACTGAAGCGACCATGAGCGCGATTCGTTTGGCACGTGGATTTACTGGCCGCGACAAGATTATCAAATTTGAAGGCTGCTACCACGGCCACGCAGACAGCTTGCTGGTCAAAGCCGGCTCGGGCGCATTAACCCTTGGTCAACCAAGCTCGCCTGGGGTCCCGGCTGATTTTGCCAAACATACGCTGACCGCTCGCTTCAACGATTTGCATTCAGTGCGTGAACTGTTTGCGGCCAACCCGGGCGAAATCGCCTGTATCATCGTCGAACCTGTCGCTGGGAACATGAACTGCATTCCACCGGTGGAAGGTTTCCACCAAGGGCTGCGTGAAATCTGCGACCAAGAGGGCGCGCTGTTAATTTTTGATGAAGTGATGACCGGGTTCCGTGTGGCATTGGGCGGCGCGCAAGCGTATTACGACATCAAACCAGATCTCACTACGCTGGGTAAAATCATTGGTGGTGGTATGCCGGTTGGTGCGTTTGGTGGACGTAAAGATGTGATGCAATTTATCGCACCAACAGGTCCGGTTTACCAAGCTGGCACGCTATCTGGCAACCCGGTTGCGATGGCTGCGGGTTACGCTTGCCTGAATCTACTAAAAGAAGAAGGCAACGAAAAACGTTTAGCGGCGAAAACCAAACAATTGGCTGACGGTTTCAAATCGTTAGCCGACAAACACGGCATCCCGCTAGTGGTCAACCAAGTCGGCGGCATGTTCGGTTTCTTCTTTACCGAACAAGAGCAGATCACGTGCTATGAAGATGTGGCCAAATGCGATGTTGAAAGATTCAAACGCTTCTTCCATCTGATGATTGAGCACGGTGTCTATTTGGCGCCTTCTGCTTTTGAAGCGAGCTTTACTTCTTTAGCGCACGGTTCAAAAGAGATCGATGCGACGCTCGAAGCGGCGGATCGCTGTTTTGCCATCTTGGCGCAAGAACAGCAATAATATCTTTCGTCAAGCGAGTTCAATGGGCCAGCGCAACCTGGCCCATTTTTATTGCCAGTTGAAAAGCACCAGTAGTGCCAGCACCACTACGACGAGGGAAAACCAAGGAATGGATCTTTTCCGTTGCTGTTTTTCACAGCCTTTATCTTTATTGCAACAGCCCATCATCCACTCTCCGCATTGATAACGTCATGATTTGGCGTCATTATAACCACAATATCAATCTATCGTGGATGGCAGCTGTGTCAGAAAAAGTCAAAATTACTTCCAGTCATCGGGTTTTGATCGTCGCGCTACTGGCCGCTGGCATTGCCTGTTATTTGCTGGTCGAGCCCTACATCAACTCGATCATTATGGCGTTTATCATTTCTCTGCTGATGTTTCCTGTTCACCAATGGTTCGAGCATAAGATGCCACAGAAGAAAAATCTGGCCTCATTGCTCTCTTGCATTGTGCTGACCTTCATTATCGTGGTGCCGCTGCTGTTTGTATTCGCTGCCATCGTACAGCAAGGATCTCTGTTTTCTCAGAACACTTACAAATGGGTTACGCACGGCGGCATTCAAACCGTGTTCGCTCATCCTTGGGTGACTAAAGGGCTGGAGCTGCTCAATGAATATTTGCCTTTTGACAATATTGACGCCAAATCGATTGCCGAAAAAGTGGGGCAACTGGCCAGTGCACTCGGCTCCAATTTAGTCGCTATTAGCGCCAAAATTTTGGGGGACGCCACCAACTTTTTGCTGGATTTCTTCCTCATGCTGTTTGTGCTGTTCTTCTTGTTACGCGACCACGATAAGATCATCGCCGCCATCCGCCACATTTTACCTCTGTCGCGCAGTCAGGAAGACAAACTGCTGGACGAAATTGAGAAAGTCTCGAAGTCAGCCGTGATGGGCTCTTTTCTCACCGCGATAGCACAAGGGGTTGCTGGCGGTATCGGCATGTGGCTCGCGGGCTTCCCTACCCTTTTCTGGGGCACCATGATGGGCTTTGCCTCTTTCATTCCGGTGGTAGGTACGGCGCTGATTTGGATTCCGGCGACACTCTATCTGCTGCTGACCGGAGAAACGGGCTGGGCCATCTTCTTGGCGATTTGGAGCATTGCGGTAGTCGGTTCGATTGATAATCTGCTGCGGCCGTTTTTGATGCAAGGCAGCGCGGAAATGAACACCCTGATGATTTTCTTTTCTCTCTTGGGCGGTATTCAACTGTTTGGCCTCATCGGCCTTATTTATGGACCGCTCATTTTTGCCATCACTATGGTGCTGTTCAATATTTACGAGGAAGAGTTTAAGAGCTTTCTCGACCAACAAGACAACAGCTAACCTCAGACACACTTCAAGTCATGGGCAGAGTGTGCGAAAATCTGCCCAATTTTTATCGATAGCGTACCCACATGTCTGCATACACCGCCCCAAGCCAAATCGCCCAGCGTCAACTCGATTATTTCAAAGGTAAACACGTTCTGGTCGCCGGAGAGATCGAAGACACTTTCCCCATCGAACTGAGGCAGCATTGCCAATCCGTGACTGTGTTTACCTCCAATTACGCTTACTTTCGTCAAATTCAGCAATCCGAACAGGTGAAGAGTTACTTTGGCGCCGAGTTTGACCAAGCGACGCAAGCGGACCTGTTGCTGCTCTACTGGCCAAAGGCCAAAGCAGAAGCGAACTACCTACTGTCAATGCTGATGGCCAAGTTAGGCCAAGGTTGCGAGATAGTCGTGGTGGGTGAAAACCGCTCCGGGATAAAAAGTATAGAGAAAATGTTTAGCGACTACGGGCCAATCAACAAGTACGACTCCGCTCGTCGCTGTTCATTTTATTGGGGACAATGCGAACAGACTCCTGCTCCCTTTACTCAACAAGATTGGTTTGCCAGCTATCAACTGACGCTCAACGGCCACACAATCACGGTAAAAAGCCTACCAGGCGTATTTAGCCACGGCGAGTTTGATCTAGGCAGTAAACTGCTACTCGAAACCTTGCCGTCATTAAGCGGTAAAGTGCTGGATTTTGGCTGTGGCGCGGGAGTCCTTGGTGCATTCATGGCAAAAGCCAACCCTGAGATTAGCCTCGAAATGTGCGATATCAATGCTTATGCCTTGGCATCAAGCCAAGCCACCTTGCAAGCCAATGGCTTGGAAGGTCGTGTGTTTGCTTCCGATATCTACTCTGATACCGCCAGTGATTACCGTTTCATCATCTCTAACCCACCATTTCACAGCGGTCTCGAAACAAATTATAACGCAGCCGAAACTTTGTTGGGTAAGGCACCACAATACCTTAATGCCAATGGTGAACTGCTCATCGTTGCCAACAGCTTCCTGCGCTACCCTCCGATTATAGAGCAATCATTCGGTAATTGTGCGACGCTAAATAAGACCAGCAAGTTCGCTATTTATCACGCACACAAATAAGCAAATTGGTCACAATATCTGCAACCCCAGCATGAGGTTGTGACCGATTCATCTCGTCAGGGCGATTTTTTGCGTTTCCATCCACGCTTTGTAGACAACTTACTTGTCAAAGTAAAAAAACTCGTTAATTTCGTTAAATTCAAAATGGGCTATTTTGTTGTATCAAGTACAGTCAATTAACCATTTATCCGTTTCGCACTCATGACTCTCCAAGCTTGAGTCATCGTCTTTCAAGAGCCTTAACGAAATTGTATGTTTAAGTTTTACCGGAAACAGAAATTCAAACGTCTGCAAAGTACCCTGATGACGGCCTTTTTGGTGTTGAGTCTGACACCATTAACCATCATTGCGATTTTCTTTTTGCAATCTCATAGCAAAGATCTGCAAGAGCAAAGCACTTCCCACCTCCTCTCGGTGCGCGATACCAAGCAACAACAGGTGATGGATTATTTTCAGGCACAAGAAACCGAAGTGATGGGTTTTGTCCGTTCAGAGTTAGCTTATGCCAGTGGTGGGCGTTTTTATGGCCTAGTCAACGCCTTTAAAAGCCTAGGTCTGGATATCGAGCAAGCGCGCGAAAACGCCCAGCAACGCTATATTCCGGGCTCGGGCGATCAGATCAAAACGTCAATCTTGCCTGAATCCAGCAGCTATGTCGGTAGTGAACGTTACCGACTGCTGCACAAGCGCTATCACTGGGCCTACTTAGAACTACTCAAACGCTCCGATTTTGACGACATCCTGCTCATCGATTTGGACGGCAACGTCACCTACTCCATCTATAAATACGATAATTTTGGTACCAACCTGAAAACGGGGCCCTACAAAGACACTTTACTTGGAAGGAGCTTTCGCCAGCTTGCCAAAGACGTTACGGAAAAGCGCAAAGACAACGAAGATTACACCCCTGTGCTGATTTCCGATTTTGCCGAGGAAGATGGCAAACAGGTCGCTTGGTTAGGCGCACCCATCATTCAACAAGGCTACTTGCACAGTTATGCAATGTTCCGTTTACCGAACAATGGCTTAACTAAACTGGTTGCCGATGTAAACAAAGATGCAGTGATCCATACCTTGCTCGTCGGTAGTGACCACTTACCTCGCACCATGAGTACCAAGCAGGACGACATTAGTCAAAGTGCAGAAGTGATCAACAAAGCATTGGCAGGCCTGACCTCGGTTGGAACCTACATAAACGGTTTAGGCGAAGCGACCATTGCCGCATTTACACCGATTACCCTCAAAGGACAAACTTGGGCGCTCGTAGTTCAATTGCCTGAAAGCGAAGCCTTTGCTCGCATCCAACAATTGGAGAAACTGTTTGTCATCGCCATGCTGATTGCCATCATTCTGGTGTTTATCTGCTCACATTATCTGTCCAATTTCATTACCTCTCCGCTGCTTAAACTAACGTGGGCAGCAGAACGAGTCTCTGCTGGCGATCTTGACGAGAATATGATCAATACAGATCGCCGGGATGAAATCGGCCGCTTGGCAGTTAGCTTTGAACGTATGCAGCGCTCCATTCGCGACAAAATTCAGTTAATCAAAACGCAAAACCGGGAGTTAGAAAAAAGTCTGCAATTGATCCAAAAGCAAAACGATGAGCTGCAATTAGCCGATAAACTCAAAGATGAGTTCCTCGCGACCACCTCACACGAGTTGCGCACGCCATTGCATGGCATGATTGGCATTGCCGAAACCTTAGTCTCCGGAGCCAATGGTCCGATTCCTGGCAACCAAAAATATCAGCTCGATATCATCATCAAAAGCGGCCAAAGGCTTGCAAACCTAGTCGACGACCTACTTGATTATCACAAAATGCGCTATGGCAGCTTGGACATTCATAAGTCGGCGGTCAGTTTGGCCAGTGCCACCCGTTTAGTGCTTGAGCTTTCCAGTCATCTGCTCGGCAATAAAACACTGCGAATCATCAATCAAGTTCCAAACGATCTCGCCCCCGTGTCCGCTGATCCACAACGCTTGGAGCAAGTGTTGTACAACTTGATCGGCAACGCGATTAAATACACCAGCGAAGGCAAAATCGTCATCTCCGCCAACATAGTAGACGGCAAAGCAAGAATTCAAGTCGTGGACACTGGGCAGGGCATTCCAGCAGAACAACTGGAGCATATTTTTGAACCGTTAATTCAAGCGGGTCAGGATGCAGGTCGTTATCGGCAAGGGGCGGGTCTTGGCCTCTCGATTAGCCGTCAGTTAATTGAACTGATGGGCGGCTCTCTGTATGTCAGCAGCCAGCCAATGGTGGGTACAACCTTTAGTTTTACTTTACCTTTGGCCAGTGATGAGGAGATCAATGCCACAGCGAAGATGGCGCAATACCATCACTTCCAAGCGCCTGACAGCAATGAATTGCTCTCTCTCGACCAATCATCACTTCCAGAAAATCCGCAGGGTGCATTGTTGGTGGTGGCTGACGATGAGCCTGTGAATCTACGTGTACTGGAAAGTTTCCTGCGCATTGAAGGTTATCGTGTCAAAACCGCTTCTGATGGCCCGGAAACACTCGCATTGATCAAGCAAGAGAAACCGGCGTTGTTGCTACTCGATATCATGATGCCGGGCATGAGTGGTTATCAGGTTTGCCACCAACTACGTCAAGAGTTCGATCTGGCGGAACTGCCCATCATCATGCTGACCGCACTCAATCAAAGCGAAGATCGCGTGCGCGGCTTTGAAGCGGGTGCCAACGACTACTTATCAAAACCGTTTAATAAGCAAGAGCTTGCTGCTCGCATCAAGGCGCATCTGATGGCGAGCAAAGCTGAAGAGCGACGCTTGGAAAACAGCCGCTTAGAAGCCGAGTTAAAACAGAGAGCGATGGTCGAGGCGAGTTTACTCGAGACGCAAGGACGACTACTGGAGCAACTGGAATCGGCCCCTGAAGCCATCATCTGTATTCGGGAAGACAAGCGCATTCGTTTTGCCAACGAAGCCGCTTGTAAGCTGTTTAAACGTAATTTAGAACAGCTCAAACGATCAAATGCAGAAGAGTTAATCGCACCTAAGTACCTAACCGTCAAACAGCCACACTATTGCGGCCACATTGATATTTACGTCGAAGACGTAAGACAGCACATTGAAACCGACATTCTCAAATTGCCGGCAGAGTCAGGCTTAGATGCCATGTTTATCTTTAACGTCGGTGGCGGCGCAACCGCGTCGCGCATTCACAACTTAGAAACCGCCGTTGAGGTGCTCTCAAGCTATGCCTTTGATGGCGATAAAGAGAAACTGCAGAGCCTGAAAGAGCTCGGTGGCGAGTTTACGCGATTAGCTGACAAAGCCTTGGGGAGCAACCAAAACAAGCAAGAGATAATGCGAGAGGTTTTGGTCGATGTGATGACCCATGCCTTAGACTACTGGGAGTCGGTCACAGGTGAGAACAAGTTTGCCTTTGCCGAGAAAAGCGGCTTGTGGCGCGTCTATCTCGACCGAAGTACGCTGCAAACCCGCACTCTCGACAAATACATGCGCATTGAGACACTGCCAAGAACGCCTCGCTGGCGCACAGTACTTAGTTCTATTGAGTTTATTCTCGCGCATTGTAAAGAGCAAAGCCCAGAGCGTAGCTATATCGAAATGCAGCGCGATAAGCTGCAACGTCTACTCACCAGCTAATGATAAAGACTAAACCAAAAAGCCCAAAATGCGTTTTGGGCTTTTTTTATATCGCTTGATATTGAGCACAATCACCACGCTATCGGCCATTTTCTCTATCGGCCAAACGAGTTAATTTGACTCGAAAACTCACATCAAAACGCTTAATTTACGTAAAGAATTAATGGCGTTGTCATCGCTGAGTAGCCTAGATTATCAACGTAAGAATACCTTTCCCACTGACTCATTATGGACTTTTAAAGCAGTTTGCGAGTTCAATCACAACAGAACGGCAGATTAAATTTTGTCTGGTTAATTAACTCATTTTTCAGATGTGAGCAAGATCTACAATATTAACAATAAACTTAAGAGGCAATAAATACGAAGCCAATGCGGTTAGTAGATACTAACAAATGGTAATCAAATGCCTTAGGGATGCGACGCACATCAATGTGCAAAATTTCAGCAAAAACAACTCAACCTGGATAAAAATGACGTTTATGACGGAGTTGCTGGCCATTTTAACGTTTTTAACGGGAAACGAGTTTGATTATTTACTTGGTAAGGTGTTTTCTTACTCCTGCCTAAGGCCTACAGGCCACTTTGATCAAACCGTCAGAGGTAGGTCTTGGAGAGTGTTTATCAATTGATGACATTCCAAACAATGTGAAATGAAAGCGAATAGTAAGGAACAGCTATGCTTGCCAATATAAAAAAAACGGCTCTAGCGACTGCAGTTATCGCCGCAGCAGCGACCAGCATTTCCGCACCAGCGGCAGCTCGTAGTGAGCTAACTATCGTACCTGATTTCTACCCTACCATGGTACGTAACTTTAACCCGTATCTAGCGACTAACCTTCGCACGACAACGGATTTCATCTATGAACCACTTGTTATCTTTAATGAAATGCATGGCAATACCCCTGTGATGCGTCTCGCTGAAGATTTCCGCATGTCTGACGACCTGATGAGCGTGACTTTTGACATCCGTAAAGGTGTAAAATGGTCTGATGGTCAGAAGTTTACTGCAGATGACGTCGTGTTCTCTTACGGCCTACTGAAAGCAAAACCTGAGCTTGACCAACGCGGCATCAACAAATGGGTAACCAGTGTTGAGAAACTGAACGAATACCAAGTTCGTTTCCGCCTAAGCGAAGCAAACTCTAACGTCCCTTACGAAATTTCATTGGTTCCTATCGTTGCTGAGCACGTGTGGAAAGACGTAAAAGATCCAACCACGTTCACCAACGAAAATCCTGTTGGTACTGGTCCATTTACTGAAATCGACACTTTTACTCCACAACTTTACATTCAGTGTCGTAACCCAAATTACTGGGATAAAGCAAACTTGGACGTAGACTGTCTACGCGTACCTCAAATCGCCAACAATGACCAACTGCTAGGTAAGATTGTTAACTCTGAGCTAGATTGGACTTCTTCGTTCATTCCAGACATTGACCGTACTTACGCAGCAGCGAGCCCTAACCACCAGTACTGGTATCCACCATCAGGTACTCAAGCGTTTGTGGTGAACTTCAAAAACCCAGATCCAGCGAAGAAAGAAGCGCTGACCAATGTTGACTTCCGTCGTGCATTCTCTATGGCACTTGACCGTCAAACTATCATTGACATCGCGTTCTACGGCGGCGGTACAGTGAACGACTTCGCATCTGGCCTTGGCTACGCTTTCGAAGCTTGGTCTGATGAAAAAGTGCACAACAAGTACAAAGGCTACAACACCTACAACGTGGAAGGTGCGAAGAAGTTACTGGCTAAAGCAGGCTTCAAAGATGTCAATGGCGACGGCTTCGTCGACACCCCATCAGGCAAATCTTTCGAACTGCTGATCCAATCGCCAAATGGCTGGACTGACTTCAACAACACTGTGCAACTTGCGGTTGAACAGCTCGCTGAAGTAGGCATCAAAGCGAAAGCACGTACCCCTGAGTTTGCGGTATACAACCAAGCAATGCTAGAAGGCACTTACGACGTTGCATACACCAACTACTTCCACGGTGCGGATCCACACTTGTATTGGAACAGTGCATATAACTCAGCACTGCAGAAAGGTGAAGGCATGCCTCGCTTCGCGATGCACTTCTACAAAAATGACAAACTGGACAACCTACTCGACAGCTTCTACAAAACGGCTGACAAGAAAGAGCAAATCGCTATCGCTCATGGTATCCAGCAAATCATCGCTGCAGATCAGGTCACCATACCTGTAATGTCTGGTGCTTACATGTACCAATACAACACCAAGCGCTTTACTGGCTGGTGGAACGAAGAAAATCCTAAGGGCCGTCCAAACATTTGGGCTGGCATCCCTGAGCGTCTACTGCACGTACTGGATCTAAAACCAGTTAACTAAGTAGAAGTTCATCTCCCGCGGCGCACATCCCGTGCGCCGCTATAAATCCCTTTCAAAGCGAGTTTGTTTATGGCGCCAGTCGTCAGGGGATTTTTCGCTCTGAATTCGGTCATGAGCGACCTGAAACCAGAAACAGGGAAAACGCTGGGTGAGTAAGGTGTAAGTTATGGGTTATTTTTTAAGACGTTTGTCATTTTATTTAGTCGCTCTCTTAGTTGCGGCGACATTAAACTTTATTATTCCGAGGGCGATGCCGGGCGATCCGGTCACCATGATGTTTGCACACGCAACAACGCAAGTAACACCAGAGCGTATTGCGGCTATGCAGAAGTTGCTTGGCTTCGTCGACGGTCCTTTGTATGTCCAGTATTTGACCTACCTCAAGAGTATTGTGAGTTGGGAACTGGGTACGTCAATCAAGTTCTATCCACTCAGCGTCAACGAACTGTTAGGCAGCGCTTTTGGCTGGTCACTGTTCTTAGCGGGCAGTGCAGTTATTCTCTCTTTCTCGATTGGTTCTATCTTAGGGATCTTCGCTGCTTGGCGTCGTGGTAGTAAATACGATGCGTTCATTACGCCGGGGATGCTGATTATCCAAGCGGTTCCGCAAGTCGTTATTGCCATGCTCGCTCTGTTTACGTTTGCTATCGGCCTAGGCTGGTTCCCAACCGGTTATGCCTACACGCCGGGCACGATTCCAGATTGGACAAGCTGGGCTTATTACAAAGACGTGGCTTATCACGCCATCCTGCCTCTACTGTGTGCCTCTATCGTGCAAATTGGTGGCTTCTTGGTGAACATGCGTAACAACATGATCAACCTGCTAGCAGAAGACTACATCACCATGGCCAAAGGCAAAGGCTTGAGCGAAAACCGCGTGGTGTTCAACTATGCAGCGCGTAACGCGCTACTGCCCAGTGTCACGGCGCTTTCCATGTCACTCGGTATGGCGATCGGTGGTCAGCTTATCGTTGAAATCATCTTCAACTACCCGGGATTAGGTAAGGTTCTGCTTGATGCAATCAACGCGCGTGACTACCAAGTTCTACAAGGTCAACTACTTATCATGACGCTGTTTATGCTGTCGTTTAACCTGATTGCCGACATGCTGTATGTCGTGCTCGATCCTCGCCTACGCAAGGGAGGTAAATAATCATGAACAATCTATTTAAGCTTATTCTAGGTAACTCAGTTGCACGTATTGGTCTGGTGATTGTTAGCCTGTTTATTTTCATGGCAGTGGGCGCACCACTTATCACTAAACATGCGCCAGATAAGAGAACAGGTAACCCACACGAATACCCAAGTTTTGTCGTGACCTCCGCGAAAGCCAATCCTGATGGTTGGATTGCCAAAAACCTCGCCGATGATCGCCGTACGCTGCAACTGTCTAAAAAGGCTGATCATGCGCTAGGCACGTCGCGTATGGGCCGTGATATCTGGTCTCAACTGGCTTACGGTGCTCGCGTGTCACTCGCTGTTGGCTTTGGCGCAGGTATTACCGTCTGTTTCTTGGCGACTGTTATCGGCATTTCGGCGGGTTACTTTGGTGGTCGTATCGACGATATTCTCACCGCGGCGATGAACATCATGTTGGTGATACCGCAATATCCGCTGCTGTTTGTTTTAGCCGCCTTTATTGGCGAAGCAGGGCCGGTAACCATCGCGATTATTATCGGTTGTACCTCCTGGGCGTGGGGCGCGCGGGTCGTTCGCTCACAAACACTTGCGCTGCGTGAAAAAGAGTTTGTCAAAGCCGCTGAAGTGCTGGGTGAGTCCTCATGGCGCATCATCTTCGTTGAGATTCTGCCCAACCTGATTCCTATTGTCGGCGCAAGCTTTATCGGTTCAGTTATGTACGCCATTACCATGGAATCCATCATATCCTTCCTTGGCCTTGGCGATCCCAACACCATCAGTTGGGGCATCATGCTGTACAACGTACAAACCTCTTCTTCGATGCTCATCGGCGCTTGGTGGGAACTACTGGCTCCATGTATCGCACTGACCTTGTTGGTCACTGGTTTGGCGCTGCTTAACTTCGCAGTCGATGAAATTGCCAACCCACAACTTCGCTCTCATAAAGGTATGAAACGCTGGAAAAAACTGGCAGAGCAAGACAAGAAAGAACGTGCTCCAGCGATTGAACCACAAAATGTACTTTGCAGCGGAGATAAATAACTATGACAACGCCACTTATTTCAATCCGCAATCTATGCGTTGACTACATCACCGATGCGGGCGATGTCCGTGCCTGTAACAATGTCAGCTTCGACATTGCCCCCGGTGAAGTGTTTGGTCTTGCTGGAGAATCTGGCTGTGGTAAATCAACCGTCGCTTTCTCTTTGATGCGCCTGCACAAGCCGCCCGCGTTTATTACTGGCGGAGAAGTGATTTTCAACGGTGAAGATATTCTCCAATACAGTGACGATCGCATGCAGGCGTTTCGCTGGAGCCAAATGTCCATGGTATTCCAAAGCGCGATGAACGCGCTTAACCCTGTATTGACCATGGAAGATCAGTTCTGCGATGTGATCATGCGCCACACCAATATGACACGTGAGCAAGCTAAACGCCGCGCCGAAGGGCTGCTAGAGATCGTTGACATTCACGCCAGCCGTCTCAGCGATTATCCGCACCAGTTCTCTGGCGGTATGCGCCAGCGCCTAGTGATTGCCATTGCTCTCGCGCTCAATCCGAAAATGATCATCATGGATGAACCAACCACCGCCCTCGATGTGGTGGTACAGCGCGAAATCTTGCAAAAGATCTATGCGCTGAAAGAAGAGTTTGGTTTTTCAATCCTCTTCATCACCCATGACTTGTCGTTGATGGTCGAGTTTTCCGATCGCATCGGCATCATGTACTCCGGTGAGCTGATTGAGGTTGCGCCAGCGAAACAAATTCTGGAATCCCCTTTCCACCCTTATACCAAAGGGTTGGGTAGTTCATTCCCACCGCTGACAGGACCAAAAACCAAACTGACCGGCATACCTGGTAACCCGTTGAACCTGCTGGATGTTCCACAAGGTTGCCGTTTCCAAGCCCGTTGCAGTCGTGTTCACGACACTTGTACCAAGGTCGCCACCAGCTTACGACAAATCGAGCCAGGCCGTTTTTCCAACTGCCACCTGTATGGCGAGCCGATTGCTCAGCACAAGCTGTAAAGACCACGAGACAAGCTGTTAAGGATACTGGAGACAATTATGAGCAAAGAATATGGTGAGCTGCTGATTGAAGGCAAAAACGTCGTCAAAGACTTCCCGCTCAATAGCAACTCAATCAAACAATCTAAGATGCGTGCCCTCAATGACGTGTCATTCAAAATGTACAAAGCTCGCGGGTTATCGGTCGTGGGTGAGTCCGGCTCTGGTAAATCAACCACCGCCAAAATGATCGCCAAAATGTACGCGCCAAGCAACGGAGTGATTGAATATAAAGGCCGAGACATTCAAGAGATCACCTCACGAAAAGATCTGATGGCTTACCGCGAAGGCATTCAGATGGTGTGGCAAGATCCGTTTGGCTCACTTAACCCAACACACAATATCTTCCACCACATCGCCAGGCCACTGCTGATCCATAAAAAGATCGCCCCGGGCAACCCAAAAGAGCTGGAAGAGCGTGTTTACGATCTGCTGGAACAGGTCGGCCTTATTCCACCAAAAGAGACCGCAGCGAAGTTCCCCCATCAGCTTTCTGGTGGCCAACGTCAGCGCGTCAACTTAGCACGCAATATTGCCGTCGGCGCGGAAGTGGTATTGGCGGACGAACCGACTTCCATGCTGGATGTCTCCATCCGTGCTGGCGTGCTCAACTTGATGGAAGAGATGAAGTTTGAGAAACAGATGTCACTGCTCTACATCACGCACGACATCGCAACCGCACGCTACATTGCCGAAGATCTGGCCGTAATGTACGTCGGTCACATGGTGGAATGGGGAGATACGGAAGAGATCATTCATGACCCTCAACACCCTTACACGCAACTGTTGGTGTCTGCGGTGCCCGATCCAAGCAAATCGATTCACGACAAGTTAAAAGGCAATAAAGGGGAAATTCCACTCTGGACGCCCGCTTCCGTTGGTTGCCCTTTTGCGGGGCGCTGTGAACACGCGACCAGTCGATGCCGCGAGCAGTTACCTGAAGTAACGCAGCTATCGGAAAACCACTTTGTTCGTTGTTATTTATTTGAAAATTAAGCCCAATAGAGTCAGGACTCGTCCTGGCTCTGGCAATAACTAGAAATCCTTTGTCGGAGATTTGCAATGCTGCTACTCACTAACCATATAGGCTACGAACGAAACGGCCCCAAGAAAGCCGTGCTTCAGACACGTCAAGCACGTCTGTCGTCTGACACCGCCTTGCTGGTCTGTGCCAATGAGCATCAAACGATCACTACCCTTCCAATACAAAAAGCCGGTCGCGTCGCCAACTGGCATCAAGGGTATTTTTACACCATTGATTTTAGTGACTTTAACCACGTTGGTGAGTTCTATCTTCGCTTTGACAACCTATGTTCAGCCACCTTTACCATCGGCGACACTTTACTGTTCAAGCGAACCTTTTCCGACGTATTGCACTACTTTAAATCGCAACGCTGTGGCGGAATGTTTGACCAACAAGATAAAGCCGTTCCTTTGCTGCACAGCGAGCAAACTGTGGATGTGCACGGCGGCTGGTACGACGCCTCAGGCGATGTGAGTAAATATCTCAGCCACCTCTCTTACGCCAACTATCTCAACCCACAGCAAACCCCCATGGTGGTGTGGAACATGCTCAAAGGTTTAGCGTTGATGAGCGAAAGCTCTGATTTCCCGGCATTTAGTCAAGTGCGGCTAAAAGAGGAAGCGCTGCATGGCGCTGATTTTTTGGTCAGAATGCAAAATCCTAAAGGGTTCTTTTACACCACGGTCTTCGACAAGTGGAGTAAAGACGTCAAACAACGGGAAATTTGTACTTACGCCACTCAACAGGGGCACAAGTCTGACGACTACCAAGCGGGATTTCGCCAAGGTGGCGGCATCGCAATAGCGGCGCTAGCAGCAGCCGCAAGATTGGATGTGCACGGCGAGTATGATCAGCAGAAATACCTCAACGCAGCCGAAAATGGCTACTGGCATCTGAAAGAGAACAATCGCCATTATCTCAATGATGGAACAGAGAACATCATCGATGAATACTGCGCTCTGCTGGCATGTGTCGAGCTATATCGTTCAACGCAAGAGCTTCGATATCTAGAAGAAAGTCGCGCTTGGGCAGCCCGCCTTTCGGCGCGTCAACACAGCGATGAGCAGTTCGCCCATTTCTGGTCAGCCAATCAAGATGGTTCTCGTCCTTATTTCCACGCGGCCGAAGCGGGCCTGCCCGTGATTGCCCTATGTGAATATTTATCTATCGAGAGCGATGAGCCATATAGCGAACCGCTGCGTCAAGTAGTGCACAACGCGTGCGAGTTTGAAGTGACTATCACTAACAGAGTGACCAATCCTTTTGGTTACCCGCGCCAGTACGTTAAAGGAGTCAATCAGGTCAAACGTGACGCCTTTTTTGTCGCCCAACAAAACGAATCTGGCTATTGGTGGCAGGGTGAAAATGCCCGTCTAGGTTCGCTTGCGGTGCTGGGCTTTTTAGCACAAAAGCACCTCCGCGATGAAGCGCTCAAACAAACACTTTTACTCTTGGCTCAAGATGCCTTGAACTGGATTTTAGGGCTAAATCCGTACGATATGTGCATGCTTGATGGCCACGGCCATAACAATCCGGATTACCTTCCGCATCTAGGTTTTTTCAACGCCAAAGGCGGGGTGTGCAATGGGATAACCGCTGGATTTGAAGACGAAGAAGATATCGCCTTCAACCCAGACGGGCAAAAAGACGACATGTTGCAGAACTGGCGTTGGGGGGAACAGTGGATCCCTCATGGCGCTTGGTATTTGCTTGCCATGATGTGTCAAGCACATCACCACACTCAGTTCGAGCAGGAGTGAGCCGATGAAAGCATTTTACGTGGGGATTGATGGCGGAGGCACCTCGTGCCGCGCACGGATCCGCGATGCGCAAGGTACGCTAATTGGCGAGGGCAAAAGTGGCAGCGCCAATATCATGCTCGGCGCGGAACTCGCCATGACATCCATCATCTCGACCATTCGCCAAGCCGCGATGCAAGGTGGCCTAACCGAGCAGGATTTCGCCAGTATGCATTTGGGCTTAGCACTGGCGGGGGCAGAGCATAAAGCCTCTTGGCACGCTTTTATGCAGCAGCCGCATCCTTTTGCCAGCGTCACTTTGAATACGGACGCGTACGGCGCTTGTCTTGGTGCGCACAACGGTGAAAACGGCGCAATTATGATCGCAGGCACAGGATCGTGCGGCATCTATCTGCAAGAGGGTGTGCAGCATGTGGTGGGAGGACGCGAGTTTCCTATCTCCGATCAAGGTGGTGGTGCTGTTATGGGCTTGAGACTTATCCAACAAGTGCTACTGGCCGAAGATGGCATTCGCGAGAAAACCCCACTTTGCCTGCACGTGATGACGCATTTTAACCAAGATGTCGACGCTATTGTTGAATGGTCCAAAAAGGCACTGCCGCGAGACTATGGCTGCTTTTCTCCCGCGATTTTCCAACACGCGGAACAGGCCGACTCGCTGGCGATTGAGCTGTTAAAACAGACGGCGCAGGACATTGAGATGTTTCTCATCGCTTTACATAAACGCGGCGCAACACGTATCTGCTTAATGGGCAGTATCGCAGAACGTATTTTGCAATGGTTATCACCACCCGTTCAGCAATGGATCGTCGAGCCACAACACGACGCTATAGAAGGGGCCTTGATGTTTGCCGGTCAAGACAAACACAACCTCTATGCTATGACCCAACAATAGGAATTGTTCATGGAATATCGTATTGACCTGGTTGTCCTTTCGGAGCAGAAACAGAATTGTCGTTTTGGACTCACTTTGCATAATCTCAGTGACCAAGATCTGCCCGCGTGGTCGCTCACTTTTGCTTTCAATCGCTTCATTCAGCCTGGTAGCGTCTCACATGGCACTCTGACGCAAATTGGTAGCTATTGCCAGCTAAAGCCGGAAACGCAAGTTTTGGCAGCAAATCACCACTTTTACTGTGAATTTAGCGTGCAAACTAATCCGTTTCGCTACTATTCCGATGGTTTAAATCAAGCCTTTATTGAGTTTCAACAAGGCGATGCACGAGTTCGCCGCCCGGTGGATGTCCCTCCTATCGTACTTGCTTCTCCTTATCGCGAACGCGAGTCCTTGCCACATACTTTAGCCAGTGAGCACGCCCTGCTACCTAAACCCAATGCAATGACACTCGATGAAGGGCATTTTACCCTCACATCGGAGATCGGCGTGGCTTGGCAATGCGATACAGCACAAAGCGCAGCCCAATGGTTTATTGACGAGCTGCAACGTATTCACCACATCACTCTTCACGCCGATGAGCATGGCAAGCTGGTCTATAAAAAGAATCCTACCTTGGATGAAGGGGTTTACCACCTCACTATCAGTGAGTCGCACATCTCGATCGAATCAGGATCGCAGGCAGGCTTTGTCCACGCCAGCGCCACCTTATTGCAATGGATTGGTTGCCCTGAAGAGAGTCAGCCGATTGAACTGGTGTGCTGCACGATTGCCGATAAACCACGCTTTGATTATCGCGGCATGATGCTCGATTGCTCACGCCATTTTCACAGTGTCGAGCAAGTCAAACGTCTGATTAACTTGTTGGCGCACTACAAATTCAACACCTTCCATTGGCATCTGACCGACGATGAAGGCTGGAGAATTGAGATCAAAACCTTCCCTGAGCTAACCGAAATAGGCGCTTGGCGCGGTGTCGATGAAGCCATTGAGCCGCAATACACCCACATTTCGCAGCGCTACGGTGGCTTTTATAGTCAAGAAGAGATCAAAGAGGTCGTCGCGTTTGCACAGCAACGAGGCATCAATGTCATTCCTGAAATTGATGTGCCAGGGCACTGCCGCGCGGCAATCAAATCACTGCCACACCTACTGGTTGAAGAACAAGACACCACCGTCTATCGCAGTATTCAGAACTACTCTGATAACGTGTTAAACCCTGCATTAGAAGGCACTTACCAATTTCTTGATCGCGTCTTAGAAGAAGTCGCGGCACTGTTTCCTTCTCCTTATGTCCATATCGGCGCCGATGAAGTGCCACATGGCGTTTGGTCAAACAGCCCGAGCTGCCAAGCGTTGATGGCGGAATATAGCTACCAAGATTACAAAGAGCTTCAGGGCCACTTGCTACGCCACGCGGAACAAAAGCTGCGCTCACTTGGCAAACGTATGCTTGGCTGGGAAGAAGCACAACACGGCGACAAAGTCAGCAAAGACACCGTCATCTACTCTTGGCTGAGTGAAGATGCGGCGGTGAACTGCGCTCGCCAAGGGTTTGATGTGGTACTGCAGCCTGCACAAACCACCTATCTCGATATGACACAAGATTACGCACCGGAAGAGCCGGGGGTAGATTGGGCCAATCCACTGCCACTTAAAAAAGCCTATACCTACGAGCCGCTTGCCAATATACCGGCTGACGACCCAATTCATAAACGAATTTGGGGAATCCAAACGGCTCTTTGGTGCGAAATCATTAATAACCCACAACGCATGGACTACATGATCTTCCCGCGCTTAACCGCGCTGGCCGAAGCGTGTTGGACGGAAAAACAGCAGCGCGACTGGCCTGACTATTTAGCGAGACTCAAAGGCCACTTACCACTGCTCGACAAACAAGGCGTGCAATATCGTCAGCCTTGGAAATAGACAATCCACCGGGGGCAAAAGCGCCCGGCTGTTTTTACTCGCTTTAGTTTTTGACTGCCTATGCGCAGTTTGTTGAAAAGGAAATGACAATGAAATACGGCTATTTCGATAACGACAATCGTGAATACGTCATCACCCGTCCAGATGTACCAGCGCCTTGGACGAACTATCTGGGCACAGAAAAGTTCTGTACCGTCATCTCACACAACGCGGGCGGCTACTCTTTCTATCACTCGCCAGAGTACAATCGCGTGACCAAATTCCGCCCTAACTTTACCCAAGATCGCCCGGGACATTACGTCTATCTGCGTGATGATGCCACTGGCGACTACTGGTCTATTTCCTGGCAACCCGTGGCAAAAAGCCTTGAACAAGCGGGCTACGAAGTTCGTCATGGCCTCTCCTACTCAAAATTTAAGTGTGAGTACAACGGCATCGTGGCGAAAAAAACGCTCTTCGTACCAAAAGGCGAAGATGCCGAAGTTTGGGATGTTGAGATCGAAAACACCTCAAACGAAGTGCGCACAATCAGTGCTTTCAACTACGTCGAGTTCTCTTTCAGCCACATTAAATCAGATAACCAAAACCACCAGATGTCGCTCTACTCTGCGGGTACCGAATTCAAAGATGGCGTGATTGAGTACGACCTATACTACAACACCGACGACTTCCTTGGTTTCTATTACCTGACAGCCACGTTTGATGCCGACAGCTACGATGGCCAGCGCGATACGTTCCTCGGCATGTACCGCGACGAAGCCAACCCAATTGCGGTGGCGCAAGGTCAGTGCTCGAACAGCGCGCAAACTTGTTACAACCATTGTGGTGCGCTGCATAAGCAATTCGTGTTGCAACCGGGCGAAAAAGTGCGCTTTGCGGTGATCTTAGGTGTTGGTAAAGGTAACGGCGCGAAATTGCGCGAAAAATACCAAGATCTTAACCAAGTGGATCAAGCGTTTGCCGGCATCAAAGCACACTGGGACGAGCGCTGTGAGAAGTTCCAGGTGAAATCACCAAACGCTGGTTTAGATACCATGATCAACGCATGGACGCTCTACCAAGCAGAAACCTGTGTAGTATGGTCGCGCTTTGCCTCGTTCATTGAAGTCGGTGGCCGTACCGGTTTGGGTTATCGTGATACCGCGCAAGATGCGATCTCAGTTCCGCACACCAACCCAGCGATGACGCGTAAACGTCTGGTTGATCTGTTGCGCGGCCAAGTGAAAGCAGGCTACGGTTTGCACCTATTCGATCCTGATTGGTTTGATCCAGAAAAAGCCGATGTTAAACCATCGAAATCACCGACCGTTGTCCCAACCCCATCTGACGATGACAAGATCCACGGCATCAAAGATACCTGTTCAGACGACCACCTGTGGATCGTGCCAACCATTTTGAACTATGTGAAAGAGACAGGTGATATCGGCTTTATTGACGAAGTGATCCCTTACGCCGACGGCGGCAATGCGACGGTGTATGAACACATGATGGCGGCGCTGGACTTCTCCGCAGAGTACGTCGGTCAAACCGGTATCTGTAAAGGGCTACGTGCCGACTGGAACGACTGTCTAAACCTCGGCGGCGGTGAGTCTTCTATGGTCTCGTTCCTGCACTTCTGGGCACTGGAAGCTTTCTTGGAACTGTCTCGTTTCCGTAACGATGACGCCGCAACCGATAAGTACCAAGCGATGGCAAACGGCGTTCGTCAAGCGTGTGAAACCCATCTCTGGGATGAGAAAGGCGAATGGTACATCCGTGGCCTGACCAAAGATGGCGATAAGATCGGCACCTTCGACCAAGTGGAAGGCAAAGTGCACCTTGAGTCCAACTCACTGGCGGTACTTTCTGGTGCCGTCAGCCACGAACGCGGCATCAAGGCGATGGATGCAGTCTACGAGTACCTGTTCTCCAAATATGGCCTACACCTAAACGCACCATCATTTGCCACACCGAATGATGACATCGGTTTCGTTACTCGCGTTTACCAAGGCGTGAAAGAAAACGGCGCGATCTTCTCGCATCCAAACCCATGGGCATGGGTCGCGGAAGCGAAGCTTGGCCGCGGTGATCGCGCAATGGAGCTTTACGACTCACTCAACCCATACAACCAAAACGACATCATTGAAACCCGTATTGCAGAACCGTACTCCTACGTGCAGTTCATCATGGGGCGTGACCACCAAGACCATGGTCGGGCAAACCACCCATGGTTAACGGGGACTTCAGGTTGGGCGTACTACGCCACCACCAACTTTATTCTCGGCGTACGTACTGGTTTTGATTCACTTGAAATCGACCCATGTATTCCAACCTCGTGGCCAGGTTTTGAAGTGACTCGTCAATGGCGCGGCGCGACTTACCAAATCAAGGTAGAAAACCCGCAAGGTGTGTCAAAAGGAGTGAAATCGATCACTTTAAACGGCCAAGCGATCGAAGGTGCGGTTCCTGCGCAAGCGCAAGGTACGGTAAATGAGGTTGTAGTCGTGTTGGGATAACCCCATCACGTATCGCTAGCAAAAATTTGGGAAGTGGCACATTGCCACTTCCGATTGGAGATCAAATTATGATCAAATTTGGAACGGGTGGCTGGCGCGCTTTTATTGGCGAAGAGTTCACCAAAGACAACGTTCGCTTGGTCGCGCAAGCGGTCGCGAACATCATTCATGACGAAGCAGTGGCGCATCGCGGTTTTGTTATCGGCTACGACCGCCGTTTCTTGTCAGACAAAGCGGGGGCTTGGTTTGCAGAAGTGCTGGCCGCCAACGGCATTGTGGTGAGCTTTATCAATAAATTTGTCCCAACGCCGATTGTGATGTTTAAAGCCAAACAGATGGATTGCGCTTACTCGGCCTGTATTACCGCATCGCACAACCCCGCGGACTACAACGGCATCAAGGTATTTATTGAAGGCGGACGTGATGCGGACGAAGTGATCACGCAGAAGATCGAAGCGCAAATCGCCCATCTGACTTTAGATCAAGTGCAAAGCGTCGATTTCGAACAAGCGGTGCAAGACAAACAGATCAAGATCATCAACCCGATGAACGAGTTTGTCGATTCGATCATCGACTTTATCGACATTGAAGCGATTAAACGTGCCAATCTGCGCGTATTGATTGACCCTATGTTTGGCGTGGCGAAAAACGCGCTGCAAACCGTCCTGATCAATGGCCGCTGCGATGTCGACGTGATCAACGACGGGAAAAACCCGGACTTCGGCGGGTTAATGCCTTCACCGAGTGCCGCGACGCTCTATCGTCTCAAACACTTAGTGGCCGCGGAAGGCTACGACATTGGCATCGGCACTGACGGTGATGCCGACCGCTTGGGCATCATCGATGAGAAAGGCAACTTCATTCACCCCAACGAAGTGTTGATGCTGCTTTACTACTACCTGCTTGAATATAAAGGCTGGAAAGGCTCGGTGGTGCGCAATATCGCCACGACGCATATTCTCGACAAGATCGCCGCTGATCATGGCGAAGTGTGCTTTGAAGTTCCTGTTGGCTTTAAACACATCAGCTCACAAATGGAAGCGGACGACTCTTTGATTGGTGGTGAAAGCTCTGGCGGCTTGACCATTCGCGGTCACATCAAGGGCAAAGATGGCGTGTTCGCTTCTAGCCTGTTGGTGGAAATGCTCTCGGTGACTGGCAAAAAACTCTCTGAGCTACTCGATGAGATCTACAGCAAATACGGCTACGCCTACATGGCCGAAGGCGATTGCAAGTTTAAAGCCGCGCAGAAAGAGGCGTTGTACAACAAAATTTATGTTGAGAAGCAGCTACCTGAATTTGATTTTGCCATCGACAAAGTGAGTTATCACGACGGTGCCAAAGTCTACTTCAAAAATGGCGGCTGGGTGATTGCCCGCTTCTCCGGCACAGAGCCGCTGCTGAGAATTTTTGCAGAGATGCAGGACAAAGACACTGCAGAGCTTGTTCTTCAACAGTTTAAAGAATTTTTAGCTTTAAACTGATCCTGCCAAGAGGATTCACCTGAAGAACGATTGCCCGACACTAAGTCGGGCTTTTTTTTGCTCTTAAAATGCCAAGATACCTTGCGTATCCACTTTGACACTTACACTCTGTCCGACACTCAGCGCCTGCGAGGAACTGGCTAACAGTTGGCTACCATTGCTTTCAATCACATAGCGACAGTGATCGCCCATAAACTGCTGTTCTAAAATGTGAATACTGCTCTTTTCGGCGGCACTGATTTGAATGTGCTGCGGGCGCAGCAACAGTTCGCAACGAGCGTTGAGTTCTATTGGCTGCTGCGCTTGGGCTTCTACCACACCAAGCTGCGTTTCGAACTCGCTCTCAGACAGACGCGTTGCAGGCAGATAACTGCCACCGCCAAGAAAATCCGCCACAAACTTGCTTGATGGTTGATAGTAAAGCTCCGACGCCGTGCCATATTGCTCAATTACGCCGTGGTTCATCACCGCCATTTTGTCGGCAAAGGCAAACGCCTCTTCACGAGAATGGGTAACAAAAATCGCCGTCACCCCCTGCGCTTTGAACAACTTGCGAATTTCACCTATCAACTCATGACGCACTTGAGTGTCGATATTGGAAAACGGTTCATCCAACAGCAGTAAATCAGGCTTGTAAGCCAATGAGCGCGCAATGGCGACTCGCTGCTGCTGACCACCTGAAAGCTGGTGCGGGTAGCGCTGGGCAAAAGCGCTCAGATGCACCAAATCCAACATTTCGGCCACTCGACGCTGTTTCTCTTGTTGGCTGAACCCTTTCAGTCCAAACCCAACGTTGTCGGCCACCGTCAAATGCGGGAAGAGTGCGTAGTCTTGAAAGATCATGCCAATGTTGCGCAGCTCAGGTGGCAGCCAATGCTGGCCATTGTCGATCGTCACACCATTGAGGCACATCTCGCCCGCGCTGAGCGGCAAGAGGCCAGCAATGGCCTTGAGCAAAGTGGTTTTGCCACAGCCACTCGCGCCAAGCAAACAGACAATTTGCCCCGGTTCAACGTGCAAAGAGAGCGATTCTAAAATCGTCTGTTGATCATATTGGCAGGTCAAATTTCGGATAGATAACGCACAGCTCATTAGTGACTCTGCTCCAGTGAACGGTTAACAATGACAAGAGGGATCAAACCGACCAGCACCAACAGTACCGCAGGCATGGCTGCGATCTCCAAGCGCTCGTCGGAGGCGTAGCTATAAACGTAGGTCGCAAGGGTTTCGAAGTTAAAGGGTCGCAAAAGCAAAGCCGCATTGAGCTCCTTCATCGACTCAATAAACACCAGTAAGCCAGCTATGAGCATGCCACGTTTGATCAAAGGGAAATGCACCCGCCACAACATGCGATTGGCATTACAGCCCATGGTTCTGGCAGCCATGTCGAGCGAAGGGGAAACCTTGTTGAGATGACTTTCAATACTGCCAATCGCCACCGCGGCAAAACGCACCACCATAGCAAAAATCATGGCAAACATAGAACCGGAAAAAATCAGCCCCGGCCTTCCCCATGCAAACTGCTTGGCCAAGTCGTTGACCAAATGATCGAGCGACAACACTGGCACCATCACGCCAATAGCCAAAACCGTTCCCGGCACGGCATAACCGAGCGACGACATGCGCATCCACACTAAGCTTGAGCGCTGGCTGTGAAGTCGGTAATTGAAGTTCACTACCAATGCGACCAATACCGCGACAATCGCCGCAGATAAAGAGACTTGCAAGCTGTTAAGTGCAAAACGGCGAAACTCTTCGGTCCAGCTTTGCGCAAAATAGGTCAGCGAGTAGTCGAGCAGTTGCAACAGAGGAAACAGAAACGCTACTGCCACCAGCCCCCAGCACCAACACAGTGCCGCCCATTTTTTCCAGCCATGCAGTTGATAGCGGAAATCTTCGTGGCTATTAAATTGCGATTGAAACAGCTTTTGCCGACGACGACTGTAGCGCTCAGCACTGAGCAGTAAGATGACGATCACCAGCATCAACGCAGAGATTTTCGCTGCTGCATTGAGATTGGAGTAGCCGAGCCAAGTGTCGTAAACCGCCGTAGTTAGGGTATTGACCGCAAAATAGCTCACGGTACCAAAATCACCGATGGTTTCCATTGCAACTAGTGACAAAGCTACGGCGATGGAAGGACGCGCCAACGGCATCGAAATGCGCCAAAAACTCTCCCACGGGCTGCACTTAAGCAGGCGCGCGCTTTGCAGCAAAGAGACATTTTGCTCCATAAAAGCGGCGCGACACAGCAGATAGACATAAGGATAGAGCACCAGTGACAGGACAAAAACCGCCCCCGGAACAGTGCGAATATCAGGAAACCAATATTCCCCAGCGCCCCAGCCCGTGATGTCACGCAGCAAAATCTGTACTGGGCCAGCGTAGTCAAACCAATCGGTAAAAATGTAGCCGATGATGTAACCGGGCATCGCCAATGGCAGCACCAACGCCCACTGCAGCCACTTTTCGCTGGGCAGTTTGCACATCGCCATGAGCCAAGCACTCGGAATGCCAAGCAACAACGAGAGCAGCATCACGCCCAAGGTCAAAGTAATGGTGTTAACAATGTAGGAAGGCATCACGGTTGCCAGCAAGTGAGCAAACAGCTCGTCACTTGGGCCAACCGCCGTGTAGAAGATCGCTAAGATCGGCAAAACCAGCAGTACGGCTAATGCCCCACTGCTGGTCTTCCAGGTGTATTTTTGTTCTTTCATCGCCTAATTACTGCAAGGCTGTATGAAATACAGTTGCGCTCGCAAATACATCTCATATCACTTTAATTTACAAGGAGTACAGTTATACCCCTTGTTTCATTTAAAGGTCAAATTTCACTTCGTCGAGAAGCTTAATTGCCGCTGCATGGTGAGATGCAATGTCATCTAGAGAAAGCGTATCGGCTTTAAAGTCACCCCAAGAGGCTACCAGCTCAGAGCGTTTCACACCTTCTTTAACTGGGTACTCAAAGTTCACCTCGGCATACATTTGCTGTGCCACGTCGTCGGTCAAGAACTCCATCAACTTCTGCGCATTGGCTTTGTTTGGCGCGTATTTGGCCATCGCCATGCCAGAGATGTTAACGTGTGTGCCTTGAGTTTTCTGGTTCGGGAAGTTGATATATACCGAGTCCGCCCACGCTTTTTGCTCAGGATCGTTGATCATTGCGCCAAGGTAGTAGCTGTTGCCGAGAGAAACATCACAAAGACCTTCTTTGATCGCTTTCACTTGACCGCGATCGTTGCCTTGCGGTTTACGCGCTAGGTTCGCTTTCACACCTTCCAGCCATTTTTTGGTTTCCGCTTCACCGTGATGAGCAATCATTGCTGATACCAGAGAAACGTTGTAAGGATGTTTACCGCTGCGAGTACAAATTTTGCCTTTGAATTCTGGTTTCGCCAGATCTTCGTAGTCAAAATCTTCACCCAGCAGACCAACGCGATCGCGTGATGAGTAAACACTGCGCGTACGGGTGGTCAACGCGAACCACTCGTTTTGCTTATCTTGGTACTGTGCTGGGACATTTTTTTCAATAATGTCACTGTTTACAGGCCGAACTAGCCCTTTGTCGGTCAGTTCAGCAAGACGGCTGATGTCTACGGTAAGAATCACATCTGCCGGGCTGTATTCGCCCTCTTGCGCTAGCTTCTCTGCAATACCGGTTTTCGCAAACATCACGTTCACTTTAATGCCCGTCTCTTTGGTGAACTCTTTAAACATAGGTTCAACAAGGAAAGGTTGGCGGTAAGAGTAGACGTTCACTTCTTCAGCAGCCATTGCTGTCGGTGCCAGTGTCGCGCACGCCAGCGCAGACAGAGTAAGCAGTTTTTTCATCAAGAGAGTCCTTTGAGCTAGATTTGAACTAGAATGATAACGTTTATCAGTTGCGTCATTATAAGCATGTCGATTTTTAAAACAACGCTTAAATGACAAAAAACCCGCCAACAAAGGCAGGTTTTTGATAGCTTTATTTGTAAGGATTTGTGTCTTACTTGACGGTCACAAACTCTGGGTAAGCGCCAACACCACAATCGTGCATGTCCATGCCTTCCATCTCTTCCTCTTCGCTAACACGGATACCCATGGTCGCTTTCAAGATGCCCCACACCACTAAGCTTGCACCAAATACCCAAGCAAAGATAACCGCAGCGCCGAGAAGCTGAGCTGAGAAAGTCGCGTCGGCATTGCTTAGCGGAACCACCATCAGACCGAAGAAGCCACACACGCCGTGAACAGAGATAGCGCCCACTGGATCGTCAATCTTCACTTTATCCAGACCAATGATGCTGAACACCACCAGCGCACCCGCTACCGCACCAATCGCCACAGAGTAAACCGGAGATGGAGAAAGAGGATCTGCGGTAATCGCCACTAGACCAGCCAACGCGCCGTTGAGAATCATGGTCAGATCTGCTTTACCCCAAGTGGTTTTACACACGAGCAGTGCTGCGATAGCACCCGCCGCCGCCGCCGCGTTGGTGTTCAGGAAGATTTGACCTACCGCTGTCGCGTTCTCAAAATCCGACAGCATTAATTGTGAGCCGCCGTTGAAACCGAACCAACCAAACCACAAGATGAAGGTACCTAAGGTGGCTAGTGGCATGTTAGAACCCGGAATTGGGTAGATTTCACCGTTTTTGCCATATTTGCCTTTACGCGCACCGAGCAATAACACACCCGCTAGAGCCGCAGACGCACCCGCCATATGCACGATACCAGAGCCCGCAAAGTCACTATAGCCAGCCGCAGACAGGAAGCCGCCGCCCCAAGTCCAGTAACCTTCCATTGGGTAGATGAACGCAGTCAAAATGGCCGAAAACACAAGGAAAGACCACAGTTTCATACGCTCAGCGACAGCACCTGATACCACAGACATGGCAGTGGCAACGAAGACCACTTGGAAGAAGAAATCCGACTCAAGCGAGTGATCCGCCCCTTCGGCTTGACTGCCAATCAGCGCACCAAGCGAAGGTAGCCAACCGCCTTCGCTGTTGTCGACGTACATGATGTTGTAACCAACCACTAAGTAGGTCGTACAGGCGATAGCGTACAAACAGAAGTTTTTGGTTAAAATTTCAGTGGTGTTTTTTGAACGCACCAGACCCGCTTCCAACATGGCGAAACCAGCCGCCATCCACATCACAAGCGCGCCGGAAATGAGGAAGAAAAAGGTATCGAGCGCGTAGCGTAACTCAGTTACGGTTGTTGTTAATTCCATAGTAAGTTCTCCAGTCCTTTGAATCGTTACAGTGCTTCAATATCAGTCTCGCCAGTACGAATACGTACCGCGTGACTTAAGTCGTACACAAAAATTTTGCCGTCACCAATTTTTCCGGTATGCGCCGCTTTGGTGATCGCTTCAATCACTCGGTCCACATTGTCTGCTTGAGTGGCAATCTCAAGTTTTACCTTCGGCAGAAAATCAACCTGATACTCGGCACCACGATACAGCTCGGTATGTCCTTTCTGACGGCCGAATCCTTTCACTTCTGAAACCGTCATCCCTTCAATGCCGACATCCGCCAGCGCTTCACGAACATCATCCAGTTTAAATGGTTTAATAATGGCGTTGATTAGTTTCATTGCATCCTCTCTGAAAACGTCATCCTGTTACATACCAAGTAATCCAAGGTACGTGCCAACTTTTTATCTTATTGTTTTTAAAAAACTTATTAAAAAGTTCGCACTAAAAACAAAATCGATAGCACCAACTTGGTGCATCACGTTCACAAAAATAAAGCATCTACCCAATTTCGGCCTAATTCAGTGCAACCGTTCAACAATAAGCTTATTTACCCTCAATACTTATGACATTATTGTGAAGATAAGAAAAATCCCCAGATTTTCATCTGGGGATTTTTTATGTTTCTAGCATAACCGGACTGTGAATCCGTTAATCTGCCATTGACCGCTTAAAAACGCATGTTGGCCGAGATCCAGAAGTTACGCGACGCGTGTTTCACGTTGTAGTGATCTTCTTTGGTCATGGTGTAACTACCATCACCGTTGTCTTGCCAGTTAGTCACATCGTAGGTGGTAAAGTCTTTGTCAAACAAGTTGTTCACGCGAGCGGAGAGAGTCAAATCATCCGACAGCATCCAACTGCCACCTAAGTGGAAAATCTCGAAATCTTTGTAGTACTGATCCTTACCGCTGTCATCTTGACCACGGTAGCGGTCTGAGTTGGCTTCCATGGTCAGATAGAGCGAAACGTAGTTGGTCGCGTACCAGTTTAAGGTCGTGTTGAGCATGTGCTTAACCGGACTGTCGGTCAACGGCTGGCCTTTTTCCGACCCGCTGGTTACCTCAGAGTCGGTGTAAGTGTAGTTCGCACTCAACGATAAATCGTAAGGCAACACCAATTTTCCGGCCAGTTCGATCCCTTGCACTCTTGCATCACCAACGTTGTCTTTGTAAGTCAACACATAGCGACTATTTAACGCATTCCAACCTGCGGCATCCGCATTGTCGCACGCGCGATTGTTTGGATTGGCGATACAGTTGTATTTGCTTTCGATCTTGTTTTTAAAATCGTTATGGAAGAAGGTCGCGTTAAAGGTATGGCCTTTTTCATGGGTGTAGTACACCGCCACTTCGCTGTTGACCGATTCTTCCGGTTTCAGGTTTTCGTTGCCGACCCACGGGCTGGTACCTTGGCCGCCAAAGCCAGTAATGCCGGAGTATAGATCGGTGGTTTTCGGCGTTTTATACCCCGTTGACACACCACCTTTGACTGTCCAGTTCGGGTTTAAGGTGTACACACCGTACAAACGCGGTGAAACATGGCTACCGAAAGTATCGTGATCGTCATAGCGCACCCCCGCTGTCAGCGTGAATGGCTCAATGATGCGCCAGCTGTCTTCGACAAACAGCGAATATTGCGTTTGCTCTTGCATCGTCCCTGCTTGATAGCCCGTGCCTTGCATACCAAACACGCCATCTTCCATTTCGGAATCAATCCATTGTCCACCGACAACCACAAAGTGATCGCCCAAAGGCAGCTCTAATTTGGCATCTAAAGTGGTGCTTTCGTTACGTAACGTTCGGTTAGGGCGAGGCATTAATTCAGATTCGATCCAGGCCATCACATCATCTTTGCTCGAACTCGCTTTCTTATCCGCCAGCTCTTGACGCTGCTGTAACGAGAGCGGCAGTGAACGGCCTAAGTTTTCTGTTTTGACATGCGATAGCGAGACTTCACTGCGACCAAAATCCCACTTGCCTTTGTGCGTTAAAGACCATTGGTCACGCAGCGTACGCTGAGTCGGTGCATAACCAACACGAGCGTTTGCATAGATGGTTGCAGTACTGTCGGTGGTACCGAATTGTGACTGAGCATTGTCGTATTTCTGACGTGAAGCGTCGTAGTCGAGCAGCAGTTCCTGCTCCTCGTTGATGTACCAAGCTAAACCAAAGCCTGCCGCCCAGTTCTGATTATCGGAGGTTTTGCCACCGCCACCAAAGGTAGTCTCTGGCTTATGGAGATGGCCATCTGGGCCAAGTTCTGGCGCGTAAGTCGGATTCGATTCGGCTTTATCGTAGTAACTGCCGCGTACGGTGAGCGCTAACTTGTCTTCAATCAGTGCACCCGAGGCGTAAAAATCGGTGGTATTGATATCACCCTGTTCTGGGTTTTCTTGGAAGGTACGGCTGGTGGAAATCGAGCCGTGCCACTCTTTGCTCGCACGCTTAGTGATAATGTTGACCACACCGCCCATCGCATCTGCACCGTACAGAGTGGACATTGGGCCACGCACCACTTCGATACGCTCAATCATATCCAGTGGCGGAATGTGTGCCGATTGGAAGCCGACAAAGTTGTTCGGATAAAGATCGCCATTGTTGTTTTGACGTTTGCCATCAATCAGCACTAAGGTATAGTCGGCGCCCATACCACGAATGCTGATGGTGCTCTGGCCGCTTTTGTCTTGGCTTTCACCAACGTCAACCCCTTCGATATTGCGCAGCGCATCAAGCAAATTGGTGTACGGGCGGGCACGGAGATCTTCCTCGGTAATCACCGTTACGCTGGCAGGCGCATCAACCAGTTTTTGTTCAAATCCAGAAGCGGTTACTACCATCACTTCATCGGCTTTGCTTTCTGCTTGGGCAGAAGTAGAAATCGCGCAGAGCGATGCAACGGCCATCGCCAAGTTTGTCTTACGTGTTAACAACATGGTTTTTATTCCTTTCCTAGTCAGTCTCCCTTAGCCTGCCAAAATCAGTGGCGGCCTTGGTTTTGCTGGGAATGGAATTTATATGATAATAATTATCAGTTGTATTTGATTTACAATCTTTACATTACTTTACGGAACTTTTTGCTGCTTGCTGCCAACAAGCAAATTGCAGGCGAACTTGTAAGCCATTCTCACTATGCGCACTTAGGCTGCCCGCCATTTTTTTCACCGCTTGCGCGACAATCGAGAGGCCAAGCCCATAGCCACTCGCTGAGCTTGGGGACTGCTTGACTTGATAAAATGGCGTAAACAACTTGGCCAACTCTTGTTCGCCCACGCCCGGGCCATCGTCGGCGACTTCAATCTCCAACACCTCTTGTTCAACGGAGGTGGACAAACAGATGGTACACGTCTCGCCTGCGTATTTAACGCAATTGGTGAGAAGATTGTTGAGCACACTGCCCAGCAGTACTGGATCTGCTTTGATCCACGCAGCTTGTTGACACAAGGCTAATTCAATCCGTTGCCCGGGCAAAAGATGAGGCTCAAACAGAGCCGCTTGCTCAGTGAGATACGCATTGACGTCCAAAGGCTTGAGCGATACAGAAAATTGGCTGCTCTCTAACTGGCTCAACTCAAGAATTTTTTCAATCATCGAGTTCATCAATTGCGCTTCTTGCTCGACCCGATTGAGCCAGAGTGTGCGCTGCTCTGGCTCTTTGGCACGCTGACAAAGGTGCGTGGCCAACAACTGGCGGGTGAGCGGCGTTTTGAGCTCATGCGACAAGGTACGCACCAACTGGCGCTGCTCCTCCACCAAGGTTTGAATGCGCTCGGCCATACGGTCAAAATCCAGCGCAAGTTCCCGAAATTCGCTCACGCTGTGACCAAGGGTATGCGCAACGCGGGTGTCGGTTTTTTCTTGTGCCAATGCGCGCGTTGCCGACTGCAACTGGGTAAGCGGATTTTGCAGATAGCGAGTCAGCACCCAAGAGATAAAGGCGAGAATAGACACACCGACAATCGCATTCGCTGCCCACAAATAGTAGCTCGCCTTGGCGGCCGGGTGCTGCTGCCAAGGCAGTTGAATCATCAGTTGGTGTTCTTGATCGAGACGAATGCCAATCATAGGGCGAGAAACACGATCGCCCATCGGCTGGTCTAAACGGCGGTAAAAGTGCATTTTTTTCAACACATGCGGATGAACATCTCGGCCACTGACCGGATGAAAATGTTGATCCACCACATACAGTACGTAGCGCTGTTTGGCTTCCCATTGCGCCAGTTGCCCCCACTCTTTACGCGATACCCACTGCGCCGCTTGGTGGGCCAATTCCACGAACTCTTGGTGCTGCTGCTTGGAAAGATTGAGCAAACGCTGATAGAGCAGCATTTCCACGCAGCTAAACGCACTCACTACCAACACCACTCCGAGTGCGAGCGCGACAAACAGCCGCACGGCCAGTTTTTGTGGCAAGCCGAGCCATCGGCGCAGCTTAGCCATGTGAGAGTTCAAATTGATAACCAATGCCACGTACGGTTCGAATGGTATTTTTTGACCAGCCAGCTTGGGCCAATTTGCGGCGGATATTGCTGATATGCATGTCGAGATTGCGATCAAACGGGCACAACTCGCGTTTCAACACTTGGTGTTGCAACTCCGCTTTGGTGATCGCTTGCTGATGATTGCTGGCCAAATAAACCAGCAACTCCTGCTCGGTCTGGGTGAAGGGCAAACGCCCTAGAGTGGTCAGAACATCGCTCACGGCTTCGCTGCCGCTTAAGGTGTTGACATGAGTATGGCGCTGTTTTTCCAAAGCGACCCGGCGCAGGGTCGCTTTAATCAAGCTCAAGAGCTTGGCAATACTAAAGGGTTTGGCAAGGTAGTGATCCGCTCCCGAATCATAGCCTTCAATCTTATCGGCCTCTTCAGCAAAGGCACTGATCATGATGATCGGTGTGGAGAAACGCTGGCAAATACGGCGCGCCGCTTGCAGTCCATTGAGGTTGGGCATCATCACATCCAGCAGCACAAGATCAAAAGGCTCACGGGCGAGCCAGTTGAGCGCCTGCTCGCCATCGTGGGCACAGCTTACCTGATAGCCTTCTTGCTGCAAGACAAAATCAATGAGTTCGCACATGACGGGATCGTCATCGGCAATCAAAATCGTGGGCATAGTTTAAACGGCATAAATGATAACGGTTATCATTTTATCAACAACCTTAGCCGATGCAATACAGAAAACTCATTAATATTATCTATGACTTTATCTTTCTGGCCGTTATTCAGGCGATTTTATCTGCCAGCGCTCAATCGTGACGCCGTTTTTACTCGACCCAAGACGCGAAACGGCATCCACCTGCAAATAGTGCGTAAAATCAGGCAACAGCTCGCGTAATTTTTGGCTCACAGAGCGAGTGGTGACAATCCAGAGATTAGGGTTGAGCGCGATCCAAGCTCTGATTTGCTCCACATCTTGCGCATCCCATTCCAACTCCGATTTTGTCTGCACGCCTTGCACATGCAAACTGTACCCGGCAGCAAAATCAATCAAGGCCTCATCCAGTAGCAGCACACTTTCGATATCTTGCGCCATCAATCGCTGCTGATTGGTCAAAATCAGTTGCTGAACTGCCAACGCTATTTCACGCTGATTGTGGCGGATCTGCGTTTGCCACTTGGGGAAAACACGTTGCAGGTCGTCACTGAGAATGCCGAGCATAGTGACTAAGTTCGCTGGATTGAGCCACACATAAGGAGAGATTTGCTGCTTGTATTGCACCAAGGCCACCGATTGCGCCCTTGGTAACAGCGACTGGGCAGAATCAATCTGGATCACGCCAATATTGTGCTGACGCACCTGCGGGAAGATCGGATCTTGCGGCCACACCGAGCGAATCGTCACCACCGCTTTGGCTTCTGTCGCGGCCTGAGCCACTTTCTCTTGCTCGGCCTCGAACCACGCTTGATGGCGCGATATGCTAAAACGCGGTGACGGCAGGTAACGCACCTCCACATCCGTTTGTTTGAGTAAATCACTCGCCAACCAATAGTTGACCGGCAGTGAGGTGAGCACGGTTTCTTTGGCAAAGGAAGGCGCAGACAAGCTCGCCAAAGCACAACCAAGCAACAAAATTGGCGAGAGAAGGCGCGCCACACGCGCTGGCAATAATCGTTTCATCGTATTATCCATTGGGTCTCATCACGCGCCACAGAGTAGCGAGCACAAAGAAGCAGGAGGAGAGTAAAATAATCGCGGCGCCTGAAGGTAGCGGCCATTGATAGAGAACGGGCAGCAGCGTACCGCCTAAACAGGCTAAGGTCGCTAACAGTGCCGACAGCAGTACAAAGCGGCGGTTATCTCGCGCAATCAGACGTGCCGTCGCACCGGGAATGAGCAGCAACGCACCGACCAGCACAGCGCCAATCACTTTCACCGCAACAATCGTCACTAAGGTGATCATCAGCACAAACAAATAGTCGTAGAAGGCGACACTGTGGCCGCGCACTTTGGCTACATCTGGGCTGAGGCAACAAAGCAAAATGCGGTTGTAGGTAAAAAACAGCACCAGTAATACCGTAAAGCAGACCAAAGCCAGCAACGCGATGTCTTGCTCGGTCACGGTCAAAATCGAGCCAAACAGCACATTTTCCAGCAAGTGGATGTTGATCTTACGCGCCACGTACATCAGCAGCGCCGCTCCGAGCGCCAGCGCGCACGACAAAAACACCCCAACCAAGGTGTCGTATGGGACCTGAGTGCGGCTGCGCACATAATGCAGCATCAAAGCAAAAATCAGACAGAAGCTGAACAAGCCGATCACCGGCGATTGCGGATCTTCCCCGAGCAAAATGCCGATGGCGATGCCAGTGATTGCTGCGTGCCCAACCGCTTCGGAAAAAAACGCCAAGCGTTTGGCAATCACCAAAGTGCCTAAGCCGCCCAGCAACGGGCCTAAAATCACGGCGGCAATCAGCACATTGAGCATAAAAGCGTACTGAAAACTCTCGGCTAACCAGCCCTGTTGCACCGCTTCCATCAGCCAAGCTTGCAGACTGCTCATGCCGCTTTTCCTCTTTCGAACAAGCGCTGTTGCGAGTGGTGTTGAAACAATCGCTCCAACTTATCGACACTCAACACCTGCTGCACATTGCCAGAATCGACCATGGCGCGATTGACCACATGCACCTGACCTGGCGTGTGTTGCAAAATGCGTTTGACGGCGGAAATATCGTGATGCACCGCCAGTAACGTTACTCCCTGCTCAACCAGTTGGGCCATCAACTGCTCTAAATACTGCACCCCTTGTTCATCCATACCGGTGGCGGGTTCATCTAAGATCAACAGCTCAGGCTCGTGCCACAAAGCTTGGGCAAACATCACCCGTTGCAGCTCGCCGCCAGAGAGCTGACCAAGGCGCAAATGGGCACGTTGCTCCATTCCCACCCGAGCGAGCGTTTGATAGGCCAAAGCTTGATGACTGGCGTAGCTAGGCAGCCATTTTTGTAAAAACAGCGGCGCGCGGCTGATGTTCAACAGCATAAAATCGAGCACACTGATTGGCAGGCTGGATTCAAACAGCGCCTTTTGTGGCACATAACCAATACGCTGCTTAGCCTCTGACGGCCAATGCAGGGTGATCTTGCCATCAAACGGAGTTAACCCCATGATCGAGCGCAGCAACGAGGTTTTGCCCCCGCCGTTCGGCCCCATGATGAGGTGGCACTGCCCAGCGCGAAAACGATGATTCATCTCGCTCAACACGGGCTGCTGGCCATAACGCAGCGCCACGCCACACAGTTCAATCTCAGGCCCATGCTTCATGCGGGCTCTCCCGCGGCCAAGCGGCTGGCGTAGCGAATCGCTTCAACTAATGTCGCGGTGTTTTCCGCCATCTCTCGTTGCACCTTGTCGCGCTCAAAAGCGCCGTGAGTCATGTGGGAAAAACGATACAGTTTCACCCCAGTCTCGCGCTCAATGGTTTCGACAAAGCGGTTGGGCATTTCAAGTTCGTAGAAAAGCACGTTAATGCCAGAGCGGCGGATCTTCTCGATCGTCTCTTGCAGTTGGCTGGCGCTGGGCTCGACACCGTGAGCTGGCTCGATCACCGCACTCACTTCAATCCCAAACTCTTGCAGGAAATAGTTGTAGGCGTTGTGCGTGGTGGCCACTTTCAGCGCCTGCACATTGGCATCGCTAAGTTGCTGCATTGCCTGAAACTTCATTTGTCTCATCTGCTTGGCAAACTGGCGCGCGTTGGCAAGATAAAATGCGCCGTTGGCGGAGTCTAACTTCGCCAGCTCTTGCGCGATGGTGTAAACCTTTTGAATCGAGGTTGCGATGCCAACGAAAGTGTGCGGGTTTTTCGCCCCACCGCCGACACTCGCCCCCATTGCCGCAAGCAGTGGCACGTTTTGATTGGCATAAATGACCGCCAAATCGCTACGCTGCGCCGCATCAAGCACTTTGATCGCATAGTCGTCGTGACCAATGCCATTGACGACTATCACGTCCATTTGCTGCAAACGCAGTAGATCCGCAGGCTGCGGTTGATAGTTGTGCGCATTAAAGCCTTCGTCCACCAGCGGCAGAACCTGCGCTTTATCCTGTACTATGGTCGAGACATAGCTGTAATAAGGATGCAAGGTAATGCCGATGGTCAGCTTGTCACTGGCCGTAGCAGTGCCGATGAGTAGCAAGCCGAGACAAAGCATCGCCATTTGGCGCATTAGCGGAAAATATCGCATTGAGTCATCTCTCCTCAGTGAACATGCGGTTGCGGTGACCAGCGTTTCCAGCCGGTCAAGATCCATTGCAAAGGTGCGTGAGTGGCAAAATCAGCGCGATTAGGGGCACTTTCGTCGGGCAGAAACCAGATTTGCACTTGCCGCTCATCGTCATACCAGAGCAGCACATGCCCGGTGCCCTGCGCACGAGTCGATTGGCCGAGATAGCCTTGAGTCAGCCGCTGCCATTGGTGCGCGCCGAGAAACTGCCAACTGGCATCAGTGGCAAAAGGCGCGATCCCTTGCTCGGCAAGCCACTCAACTTCAGGCAGTTGCCCGTGGCTTTGCCAGTAGTCGCGCAGCTCATAGTCGGCCAGTGACAATTCCGTCACGACGCTTTTCTGCTTTTCATTCAAGGCCTCACTGGGCAACTGCCAAGCGGGCGCATTGAGTGAAAGCGCCTGCTCTGCGGGGTAAAAAACACGCAGGGCCAACCAAGCGCAGACTAAGATCAGCGCTATCGCAGCAACAACCCAGCGCGTCTCTTGGTCGCCGCGGTTTGCGCGCACTGGCACACTAATGGCGCTGCTCTGTGGCTTTTCTATCTCAAAGCTCAACGCCATCAACCTCAACCGCAGACTCATGCCCGGGATCAAAGACGATGTAATAATCGCCGCTTGGTAGGGTGAAAATCACTTTTGATCTCTCGTCCGTCTTTTGGCTTTCAAGCAGCACATCATCGTAGCTAAACAGGCGAATGGTTTCGTTGCTAGCGGCGCTGCCATCGCTGTAGCCCGCTTGGCAGTGAACTTCATTGCCTTGCTTGCTGCATTCCATCAGAGGAAAGTGCGCCAACACACTGGCACTGAACATCGCCATAGCGAATGTGAAACCAACACGCATCACTTCAACACCACTTCAAAGGTCAGATGAATGCTAGAGCGCGCTTCATCGGCCATCGCATCATTGCTCAGTGGGCTGGTGTGTCCAGCGATCAGCAGATAGCGACCCGCTTTGCTTGGGGTAAAGCGCACTTTCCCGTCTTGGTCACTGCGCAATATCACCGCTTCCTGCTGGTTACGGTATAAAGTGCCATCTTGGCGAATTTCCGCTTCCACACCCGCTTGCGGCTGGCCATTGAAGAAAAACTGCATCTCGATTGGCTCGCCTTCAATCATGTCTGCCGGGTGAGTTACTGGCACCAGTTCCAGATAGCGATTTTCCAAGGCGAACACTTGTGTTGAGGGCTGATTGACCGTCACATACGCTTCGGTGCGATTAAACATCAGGGTACTTTTGACATTTTGTGCCCCTTCAGGCAACTGCGCGGCGCGGTCAGCTTTACTGGCGCGAATGCGGCGCGCCGTTTCACGTTTGCCGATGGTGTAACTGGTGAAGTACATCGGTTCGCCCGTCAGCGCTAGCTTGTGTGTACCGGCTTCGCTAAAGAAAAAATCAAAGCTGGATTTGCGCTTAAATTTGGCGCTAAAGGCAAAACGCTCGCGCTTGCCAGAGGGGGTGAGCACATAGCCGGAATCCACACTCAGCGGCTTATCAAACACAAACGTGCCATGCGAGGCCGTCGCGTCGGTGGTGATCCAATCGCCCTCTTGTGAAGAGATACTGAACTCGCTCGGCAGCAGCCAGCGCGGATGGGCCGAAGCAGCGCCAGAGGTCAGTGCTGCCAGCAGCAATAAACTGGTCGAAAATTTACGGTTAAACATAATCCTTTCCTATTGATGAATGGTTACCCACGGGGCACTCGCTGCGGGTTAAGGCTGGTAAGAGAGGCGCACTTGGCCCGTTTCATGCGTAGCATCAAGTTGATAATTGACTGGCGCGTGACTTAGGTTCATCGGCTGACGAATCACATCTCGCCCGCCATGTTCGCGCACCACTTCGGCAAAGAAGTGATACTGGCCGTGCGCAAGTTCGTTGCCTTGCTGATCTTTGCCATCCCATTGCAGGCGATATTGCCCTGCAGGTCGAGTGGCCGAAGTGATGGCATCCACCAGTTCACGGTCGTAGCGACCCACTTTTCGCCACCACTGACGCAAGTCTTTTAGCCAAGTATCGTCTTTTTGCCACAGCGCGACGGTGCGCACTGGCTGGCCTTGGTCGTCTTCAATCCATACCGCAACATACGGTCTGGCGTACATGCCGCCCTCGATTTTTGGCAAACTAAATTCAATCTCCAGCGTGCCAAGGTTTTTGGCCTGTAGCGGTGAGCAAAATGCCGCTAGCAGAAGCAACGCGCAGCCTTGCTTGATTAATCCTTTCATACTTTTCCTATTGCATTATTTGAGTGCGTTATGGCACAAGCCAAAGGTAAACAGCGACCGTCAATACCAACCCAGCCGAGCACCAGCGCAGTGCGTAGCTCAAGGTGCTTTTTTTCGGTAGTAGCAGCGCCACGCCAGAGAGGATAAACACCAACATCAGCAGCGCCGACGCATCGATCAGCCACTTCCAAGCTTCACCGCTGTGGCGGCCTTTGTGCAGATCGTTCAAACGTGCAACCCAGCCATAGTCCGTGACGTCAAGCTCTGCCTGCGCAGTCACCAAATCGATAAACAGCGCCGCGCTGTAACCGGGCGCATTAAAGCTGGCACTCACCTCGCCCTGTTTAAGCGTGTCACCTTCGTATTGGCTGTAAATATCCAAATCCGACATCGCGCCCGGAATAAACGTCTGCTCGGTCAGAAATTGCGCTAAGGTGCGTTTATCAACAACCACTTTGCCATTTTGAAACAGCAGTTCCTGAGGAATGTCCAACTGCACAGAAGCAGATTGAGGGTGGCTGGAAACGAACAGATCTGGGCGATTCAAGGTGATGCCCGTCAGCGCAAAAAACAGCATCAAGCCAAGTAAGGCCATGGAAACGTAGATGTGCAGGCGGCGAGCCCACAGCTGAAAGGCGCGGTGTTTATAAAACATAATCGACGAGCAACAAATATAATTGGCCCAAAGCTATATGATAATCACTATCACTTGTATTTAATTTACATTATTTACGTTTGCCGCACTGTTCGCTGTGAAGGATAACAATAGGTGCTAAGAACTAGCTGGGAGGAAAAACACCGGACAAGAAGGGAAAAGGCGCTCTACCTCAGATACAAGAGATAGAACGCCGACAAGGTTAGCGTTGAATAAACTCCAGCCATTGCAGCATCAGTTGTTCAAAATCTTCTAAGCCGCAACAGGCGATACTTTCGCTCTCATACAGCTCAAACTCGCTCTCTTGGTCGTCGTATGCCATCAGCAAAGCGTTGTCTTGAATGGTCACTTCATCTCCGCAGATGAGCAAACTGATCTCGGGGCCCGTTCTGCTCCACTCTTTCGCGCTGTTGGCTCGGGCCTGCTCAAGCAAAGTCAGTACCTCTCGAACTTTAGCCTGATCTTTACCGATCTCCTCTTGCACCCAGCGGCCGAGGATTTCATGCCCCATCGAACAATGGCAGTAGTAGCTACCATCCAGCACGTTCTTTTTAAATTCGTAATCCATCTTTTTCTCTGTTGATGACGATCTCGGGTGATATTATCGGGAAATTGCCCACAAGACGCCACTGCCAAGATGAAGCAAAACCACCCACCTCTTCAGCAGAGGGTAAAAAATACGCTGAAAATCGTCATTGCGCCGGACTCCTACAAAGAAAGCTTAACAGCGATGCAGGTCGCCATCGCGATTGAAAAAGGGTTTCAGCAAGTCTTACCCGATGCACACTACGTAAAGCTGCCGATGGCCGATGGTGGTGAAGGCACCGTGCAATCCTTGGTTGATGCGACTGGGGGCACCATTATCGAACAGACGGTGACGGGCCCACTTGGCCAACCTGTTGGTGGATTTTTTGGCTTGCTCGGCGAAGGCAAAACCGCAGTCATCGAAATGGCGGCGGCTTCTGGCCTTCATCTTGTCGCACCAGAGCTGCGCAATCCACTCATCACCACCACGTTTGGCACGGGTGAGCTGATCAAAGCCGCCCTCGATCAGGGTGTGGAGCACATTATCGTTGGCATCGGCGGCAGCGCGACCAACGATGGTGGCATTGGTATGGCGCAGGCTCTCGGCATCAAACTGCTTGATGCACAAGGTAACGCGCTTGGCTATGGCGGTGGGGAACTGGCTAAATTGGCGACGATCGATTGCAGCGATCTCGATCCTCGTTTGGCTCAAATTCGCCTTGAAGTGGCGTGCGATGTGGATAACCCACTGTGTGGCGAAAAAGGCGCTTCCGCTGTCTTCGGGCCGCAAAAAGGGGCAACGCCCGAGATGGTGACGATCTTGGATGAAAACTTGTCACACTATGCCGCAATTATTAAACAGCTACTTGGCGTGGATGTTCGTGATATGGCAGGTGCGGGCGCAGCCGGTGGTATGGGCGCAGCGCTGCTAGGCTTGCTTAACGCCGAGCTTCGCCCGGGCATTGAGATTGTCATGGACGCCGTCAATTTAGAGCAAATCATCGCTGATGCGGACCTAGTGATCACAGGTGAAGGTCGCATCGACAGCCAAACCATTCATGGCAAGACTCCGATTGGTGTCGCGCGCACAGCGAAAAAGCACGGCGTGCCAGTGATTGGTATCGCCGGTTGTCTGTCGGCCGATTGCGCAGTAGTGCATGAACATGGACTCGATGCGGTTTTTGCTGTGGTCAATAGCCCAGTCGATTTACCGACCGCGCTGGCAGAAGCGGCGCAAAACGTCGAGCTGACCGCACGCAATATCGCAGCCATCTATCGTTTATCTCTGCGTAAATGAGCTTTGACAGATAATAAAAAACCGCTGAAAATTCAGCGGTTTTTTTTATCAGTCATACTTAAGCCGGTTGTTGGAAAATCACCGTGTCGGCTTTTTTAGTGTACTGCTCCATCAGGTGGAAGTTGAGGTAACGGTAGGTATCCGCTGCCGTAGCATCCAACTGTTTCGCGTACTCCATATACTCTTCCACCGTTGGGATGCGGCCAAGAATTGCGCCGACCGCAGCGAGTTCCGCTGAGGAGAGATATACGTTTGCCCCAGTACCTAAACGGTTCGGGAAGTTACGCGTTGAAGTCGACATCACGGTCGCTTTGTCTGCCACACGCGCTTGGTTACCCATACATAGTGAACATCCCGGCGTTTCAATACGAACCCCAGCACGGCCGTAGATTCCGTAGTAACCTTCCTCGGTCAGTTGATCACGGTCCATCTTGGTTGGCGGAGCCACCCACAAACGGGTATCGAGCTGTCCTTTGAACTTCTCAAGCAGTTTACCTGCCGCGCGGAAGTGACCAATGTTGGTCATACAAGAACCGATGAACACTTCATCGATCTTGGTGCCCTGCACTTCAGAAAGCAGACGTGCGTCATCCGGATCGTTTGGCGCACACAGAATTGGCTCTTTGATCTCTGCCAAGTCGATTTCGATCACGTGCGCGTATTCTGCATCGCTGTCTGCCGACATAAGTTCTGGGTTCGCCAGCCACTCTTGCATCGCAGCAATACGGCGCTCGATGGTGCGGCGATCGCCGTAACCTTCGGAGATCATCCACTTCAGCATCACGATGTTCGAGTTGAGGTACTCTTCGATCGACGCTTGGGAAAGTTTCACCGTACAACCTGCCGCAGAACGTTCTGCCGAGGCGTCAGACAGTTCAAATGCTTGCTCAACCGTGAGGTGTTCCACCCCTTCGATTTCCAGAATACGACCAGAGAACTCGTTGATCTTACCCGCTTTTTCTACGGTCAGCAGACCTTGCTTGATGCCGTAGTAAGGGATCGCATGCACCAAATCACGCAGTGTGATACCTGGCTGCATCTCGCCTTTAAAGCGCACCAAAATAGACTCTGGCATGTCCAGAGGCATGACGCCCGTTGCCGCAGCAAACGCCACTAAGCCGGAACCAGCTGGGAAAGAAATCCCCAGAGGGAAACGAGTATGCGAGTCACCACCAGTACCGACAGTATCTGGCAGCAGCATACGGTTTAGCCATGAGTGGATAACACCATCGCCCGGACGTAGCGACACACCGCCACGGTTCATGATGAAATCAGGCAGAGTATGATGGGTGTTCACATCGACAGGTTTTGGATACGCAGAGGTGTGGCAGAAAGACTGCATCACAAGGTCTGCCGAGAAGCCAAGACAAGCCAAATCTTTCAGTTCATCACGCGTCATTGGGCCTGTGGTATCTTGCGAGCCTACTGTAGTCATCTTAGGTTCACAGTAGGTGCCAGGGCGGATGCCCGTAACGCCACATGCTTTACCGACCATCTTCTGTGCCAGTGAATAGCCTTTACCAGAGTCTGCAACGTCTGCAGGTTTACGGAACACATCTGACGGTGCGAGACCTAGTGATTGACGTGCTTTCTCTGTCAAACCACGGCCGATGATCAGAGGAATACGGCCACCAGCACGAACTTCATCAATCAGTACCTCGGTTTTGAGCGAGAACTCAGCCAGTACTTCTCCGGTTGCGTGGCTCGTTACCTTACCTTCATATGGGTAAACGTCGATCACATCGCCCATGTTGAGCTTAGAGACGTCCACTTCGATTGGCAGTGCGCCTGCATCTTCCATGGTGTTGAAGAAGATAGGGGCGATTTTGCCGCCAAGCACATAACCACCTGCGCGCTTGTTTGGCACGTAAGGAATATCATCGCCCATAAACCAAAGCACAGAGTTGGTTGCCGATTTACGCGATGAACCAGTACCCACCACATCACCGACATAAACCAATTGGTGGCCTTGCTCTTTGAGCGCTTCGATCTGTTTGATTGGGCCAATACTGCCCGGCTGATCTGGCACAATGCCGTCGCGCTCGTTTTTCAGCATCGCTAACGCGTGCACTGGAATATCAGGGCGAGACCAAGCATCTGGTGCTGGTGATAGGTCATCGGTGTTGGTTTCACCTGTGACTTTAAAGACGGTAAGGGTCACTTTCTCTGCCAATTGTGGCTTAGATAGGAACCACTCTGCATCGGCCCAAGATTGCAGCACTTGCTGTGCGTATTGGTTACCCGCTTTAGCTTTTTCTTCAACGTCGTAGAACACGTCAAACATCAGCAGTGTATGAGACAGCGCTTCAACCGCGATTGGCGCCAGCGCTTCGTCATCAAGCAGCGCCACTAGCGGTTCGATGTTGTAGCCGCCTTGCATAGTGCCGAGAAGCTTCGCAGCGTGCTCACGGCTCACCAGAGGAGAACTCGCTTCACCACGAGTAATAGCCGCAAGGAAACCAGCTTTCACATAAGCCGCTTCGTCAACACCTGGTGGGATACGATTTTCCAGTAGGTCGAGAAGAAACTCTTCTTCGCCTTGTGGGGGATTTTTTAGAAGTTCAACAAGTCCGGCAACTTGTTCTGCGTCCAGAGGTTTAGGAACAACTCCTTCTGCGGCACGCTCTTCGACGTGTTTACGGTAGGCTTCAAGCACGACTTTTTCCTCTCATTGCGGTTCCTCCTTTATTAATACTATTTGTCCAAAGTAAAGGAGTGAACATCCATGGAAACTTGGCTCCCTATTGCCCATGTTTTCATTCAATTCTGATTGAGAAACAGCGCCGCAGAGGCCAAACTGTGGGCAGCAGAATAGCAAATTTAACGAGAAATTAAAATCTCCTCACTTTGACCAACATAGCAAGTTAAGACTAAAGTCCCATAATTTTTAACTATTTATTTGCCCTTTTTTCGCAGATGACTGATCAACGATACGACGTACCGATGATAAAATAGATCGCATCCAGTTGCTCTTCAGTCCTTGCATAAGCAAGCACAATTGGACCTATCGGCGAATCGATCCCTGCAAAAATCGATGCGGCATTGTACAGTGGCGCCTCATTGAGTTTGAGTGTGGTATCCGACCAGACTCCACCATATTCCAGCGACGCGCCGAGGTAGACAGGCGCTTCAAACAATCCAAAGTCATTGTCAAACCAGCGATAACGATAAATCAAGCTAGTAAAAAACTTGTTCTGACCAATCAAGCTATTACGCGGAATACCCGACAGATTCAAGAAACCGCCAATACTTTTCGGGTCCAGCGGTGTGTAGTTGTTTTTGCTTTCAACAATCTCATATTCGGCGCTTGCGACCAAAGTATGACGCTGATAACTCTGCGCAACCTTGCCGAGCAGCGACAGTTCATACACAGTGTCGCTGGATGATTTACCAGTGAACTCCGATTCAAACATTTCCGGGCTTTTATCATGAGACACCAGATATTCAAGATCTAAGTACCATCCCGAGGTTGGCAGAGAGTAGTCATCCAGTGTGTCTAAACGATACTGGGCAAACGCCCCTAAGCGCTGAAAGTTAGCGCTTCCTGCCGAATCAAAGCTTGAGGCTTCAATATCCCCTTTATTAAACCGCCCTCCGAGTTTGAACTCTTGCCACAACTCAGGTTGAAAACCGATGGCTAACTCAGTGGTAAATTGGCTGTAAGTAAAAGGGAGGAAATTATAAGCCGCGCTTAAGCTCGGCTCATCGAACTCAGTGATTGGAACATTTCTCTTATCGCTGGTGTACGCCAATTTGGCGGTGGAAAAAATATCTTGGCTAGCACGTATGGGAGTATAGAGTTCCGCTTCAGCCAACTTATCTGTGCCCATCTCCAAATTGATGGTCAGCTCAGCCCCTTGCGAATTGAGATTGGTAAAGTTGGTCGAAAGCCCTACCCCGTATTGGCTCTCTGTGGCGAAATCATCTTCGAGGAAAAAGCGGAAGTTAACGTAGTTCGGCCCCCAAGATTTCTCTTTAACGTCCATCACCAGTTGGTTAATACCCTCGCTCTCTTGATAATGGTAAGAGACCAGCTCAAAACGATCTAATGCGTAGAGGTTTTCCACCGCGGCTTCCACCTCTTGCGTCTTTAATACTTTACCAGTTTTCAGATCAAGGCGATTACTCAGCAATCTATCGCTGTAATGCGTGTTGTTGAGCAGAACAATCTCATCAATTTGCATCTGATCACCGTGAACCAACTTACGCCGCGCACGCTGCTTTTGCTCCACATAACCTTGATAGTCAGCACTAGAGAGCGCCAAGGATTTGAGAGCTTCCTTTAAACTGTAAGTGGCGTCGTACCCCGCTTGGTAGGCATCTGGCATTTTGTCAAACTCAGTGGTTTCCATTTTGCCCACTTCCGGACGCAGATAGATATCCTGCTCCGTCAGACTGGCGGCTTGACGCTGGGTACTGCGCCGCACCAGATAGTTCGACAGTTGATCGGCAACAACCCAAAAGGTGGTGAAATCTTCACGGCTTTTGTAGTCGGTACTGATGTCTACCGCAATGACAATGTCCGCTCCCATCGCACGGGCAACATCGACGGGCATATTATTGATCACGCCGCCATCCACCAGCATGTGACCATCCAACTCATAGGGAGGCAAAGCGCCGGGTACCGACATACTCGCCATCATGGCATCGACCAATTGCCCTTTGTCGATCACCACCTCTTTAAGTTCAACAATATCGGTCGCGACTGAGCGGTATGGAATAGCCAACTCATCAAAGGAGTTGAATTCATTAAGGTTGCCGGTGGTTTCGCGCAGAATGCGTAGCATGTTTTGCCCTTGAACAAAACCGCGGGGCGTGCGCACCTCACCAAAACGTAAGCCAAGGTCGGTTCGCAGTTGGTAACGGTCTTCGGATTCTTTGTCACGCACACGGCGCTGACTGCGCTCTACCCGATCGCGATAACCGCTATTCCAATCGACGGTGTAGATAAAACTTTCAATTTCATCCGCGCTCATCCCCGTGGCATACAGACCACCAACATAGGCTCCCATGCTGGTGCCGGTGAGATAATCGACTGGGATGTGCATCTCTTCAAGCGCTTTGAGTACACCGATGTGCGCCGCCCCTTTTGCCCCGCCCCCAGCCAAAACCACCGCGATTTTGGGTCGTTTGACCTCCTCAATGGGCGATTCGCTGTCAGCCAAGGCTAAAGATGAGAACACAAAACTAAGAGGAAAGAGCAACCAAACAGCAAGAGTCTGACGAGCGGATTTCCATTTGTTCACTGTTTACTGCTCCTTTTTTTAAGCGATAGCATCCGTTTTACAACGGATTGACAGCGCGAACAATCACCAGTTCAGTAATTTATTCAACCAATTGCCAGATTGTTCACATTGACGCTTCAGTGCCTCATCCTTATCCCATACGGGTAAAGTGAAGGTTTTTTCCGCACAATCGAGCACCAACGCTCCGGCTGGCTGCTGTTTGTACCCCATAGTGGTGATCTGCTTTGGCCAAGGCAGCAACAGTTTTTCAGGAATGCGCTGCTTCAGATATTCTGCATACACGCGCAGCGCGCCGCTGGAACCAGTCAGTTTGGTCGGTTTATTGTCATCGCGCCCCAACCAAATGGTGGTAACTTCACGCCCGTCGACACCGACAAACCAACTGTCGCGGCTATCGTTACTGGTACCCGTTTTCCCCGCTAGTGCCGCCCAAGCAAACTGATTTTGCAGATAGCGGCCAGTTCCCTGAGCGACCCCTTGTTTCATCGCATAGGTGGTCAACCACGCCGCCTGTTCATCGACTGCAAGAGAAGACTTCGGCAGGGATTGGTACAAGACGTTGCCATCGAGATCGACCACGGAGCGCAATGCGGTAAGCGGCGCTTTGCGACCGGAGTTGGTCACGGTTTGGTACATCTGCGCCACTTCAATCGGCGTGAGCGAAAATGCGCCCAAAAACATCGAAGGCACCGGGCGAATTTCATCACGCTTGACGCCCAGTTTCTCTAGTGTTTGCGAGACGTTTTCAATCCCCAGTTGCATGCCAAGGCGCACGGTCGGTACATTGAGCGATTTCGCCAGCGCTAAATAGAGCGGCACATCGCCACGAAACTGACGATCAAAATTGCGCGGCTCCCACACCGAACCTTTACTGCCTTGCAAACTGAGCGGCGTATCTTGCAGCGTGGTCGCCAAGTTATATTTCTCAGGCTGAGACAGCGCCGTGAGATAGACCGCCGGCTTAACTAATGAGCCAATCGGACGACTGGCGTTGATCGCTCGGTTAAAACCATCGTAGCCGGTACGTTTGCCACCAACCATGGCACGAATTTCACCGCTATGCCGATCGACCGCCACCGCCGCCGCTTCAAGCGCCTCTCCCGACACTTTTTCCAGCTCGGGCATTTTCACACCAATGGCGAGTTCAAGTTTCTCTTGCGACACAGGATCAAGCGAAGTAAACACACGCAAACCGCTCTCACCACGAAAAACGTCGCCCACTTTCTGTTTCAATTCCATCGACAACTGTTGAAAATACGCCGGCTGCCGGCTGGCGATGCGGGGCGTCGGCTGAATATCTAGCGGACGACTGGCCGCTTGTTCGTAGGCTTGGGCACTGAGCAGTCCTTGCTGCATCATCAGACGCAAAACCAAATCGCGACGCTCCTGCGTTCGCTCGGGAAAGCGTACTGGGTTGTAGTAAGAAGGCCCTTTGACCATACCGACTAGCATGGCTAATTGGTCGATACGCAGCTCTTGGATTGGTTGGCCAAAGTAGTAACGCGACGCCAAAGCAAAGCCGTGGATCGCTTGGTTGCCACTTTGTCCCAAATACACCTCATTGAGATAGGCTTCTAAGATGCGATCTTTGCTGTAACGATAGTCGAGAATCAACGCGATATACGCTTCACGCAGCTTGCGCCACAAGGTGCGCTCTTGGGTCAAAAACAGGTTTTTCGCTAACTGCTGAGTCAAGGTACTGCCGCCTTGCACGGTTCGGCCTGCTTTAAAATTGACCAACATCGCGCGCGCAATCGCCAGCGGTGAAACGCCATCGTGCTGATAAAAGTGACGATCTTCAGTCACAAGCAAGGCATCGACGATGATTTCCGGAAATTGCTCACGGCGCAGAAAGAGCCTTTGCTCTTCGCTGTCTTTTTCCAACATTCCCAGCATCTTCGGCTCTAAACGCAGATACCCGAGATCACCTGTCGATTCGAGCGATTGAATGCGATTGAGCGTACCTGAATCAAAATGCAGCATCACGTGGCGATCCGGCTCAGGGCCATCGGCAAATTCGAACGGACGGCGAATCAATTCAATTTTACTGCTTGAGGCGGCGTACTCTCCCGGGAACTTGGGGTGGCTGACTTTACGGTAGTTGAGTACGTCCAGTTCGTTTTGTAACTCCTGACGAGAAAACGCATCGCCGGGCGAAAGCGTTAAGATGCGCGCATACACCACGGTTGGGAGATCAAACAACTGCCCTTCAAAACGCTGTTTAACCACGCTATCAAGATAAATGCCGATAAACACCAGCAGCGCCATCAGCGCCACGGCGCATTTCCAACTAAACGACCACAGAATACGTAGCCAATGGCGTTTCGCTTTTTGCTTAGCGGCTGGGCGGCGAGGCGTAGCACTGCGCTTGCTTTTTTGCGGCGTTTTTTTCTTCGCGTTGTCAGTGCCTTTTACTGTTTTACTCATGAGTTTAACTGTCTTTTGGTTTTCGTCGTGGCGATATGATTGGCTGGGTCATCCGGCCATACGTGTTTGGGATAACGCCCTTTCATCTCTTTTTGCACTTCTTTGTAGGCACCAGCCCAAAAGCCAGCTAAATCTTGCGTCACCTGCAAAGGACGACGCGCTGGAGAGAGCAGCTCGAGGGTTAACTTTATCCGCCCCTGCGCAATAGTTGGCGAAGTGCTCTCACCAAACAGCTCTTGCATGCGCACCGAGAGTACCGGAGAAGCGCCTTCTTGATAGCGGATCGCCTGACGTGTACCGGTTGGTAGCACATATTCCTGCGGCAGCCAAACATCCAACTGTTGATTAAGCGGCCAACCCAAGCGTGCATTGAGTGCCTCACAGAGCGCAATTCTGCTCAGATCTTTCACTGACGTGAGATGATTCATGTAGGGCGCCAGCCAGCTTGGCAAATCATTCAGCAGGCTAGCATCATCCATAGCGGGCCACGTTTGCTCAGGTAGCCATTCAATGGCGCAGCGAATGCGTTGCAACAAGGCTTGGGCTTTGGGCGTCCAGTCTAAACTATTCAGCCCTTTGCGGCGTACATAGCTGAGTAAAGCCTGTGTCATTTTTTCTTTGCCCGGCTGGGGCAGTGGCTCACGCGCCACAATCAGCTCGCCGATACGCGTCTGTTTTTCCGCTACTAAGCGCCCTTTGTTTTCATCCCAATCGACCTGTTCAGAGGCTTGCAACAGCGCTGGGTGGTACTGTTCAAGCAGTGGTAAGCAGAGTGGCGCCGCCAGTTGGATCTGGCTGGCGTTGCCACCACTGCGCAGCAGCTCAGCCGCGACCAGATAGTCGTTGTCACCCAACGGGTCATCTTCTCGCAGCTCGCCGCCATGGCCATTGGCCAGTATGTAGCGCCCATTTTGCTTGTTCCTTCGCTGCGCGACTCGGTCTGGATAGGCAAAACTCATCGCCACCGCTAGCAAAGGTTCTTCGACGTCACTCAGCGCAAATGTGGCGGATAACTTACTAGCGAGAGTCGCAGCACGTTTGCTCAACTGGCCTTTTTTCGCATGTTTTCCACTTTGCCAGCGATGCAAACTGTGCCCAAGATGAGTGCCGTTTTTCTCCGGATCTTCCAAAAGCACAGCGGCGGCAATCGCGCTTTGCAACAGGGCGTGGCTTTGCTTTGCACAGGCAATCAGCATGGCGGCTAAACGTGGCGCTAATCCGAGTTTTTGTGCCAAAGCGCCTTGCGCGGTCAGTTGATGGCCTTTCACCAACCCGAGCTGCGTCAACAAGTTTTTCGCTTGTGCTATTGACGCTGCGGGCGGAATGTCCAGCAGCTTGAGCGCGTTCGGCTCACTGACGCCCCACTGCGCCAGTTCCATCATTAAAGCAGAGAGATCCGACTGCATAATTTCCGCCACGGGGACGGCGGGCATTTGCTGAAACTGGCTTGACGAATAAAGACGCACGCAGATGCCCTCTTCGATTCGTCCTGCGCGGCCTGCACGTTGAATGGCCGAGGATTGCGCAATGCGCACTTGCTCAAGACTCGTCAGCCCGGTTTTGACATCAAATCGGGCCACGCGCTCAAGGCCACTGTCGACCACTAAGCGGATCCCTTCAATCGTAAGCGACGTTTCAGCGATATTGGTCGCCAGCACCACTTTGCGCTCACCGGGTTTGGGGGCTTGTATCGCCTTTTGCTGCTCATCAAATGGCAACTGACCATATAAAGGACAGATTTGCACCTGTTCGCTCAGGTGAGCAAGGCGCTCTGCCACTTGCTGAATGGCACTCACTCCGGGCAAAAACGCCAGTACAGAGCCAGATTGCTGGGCGAGTAGCTGCTCGATGGTTTTGCTCATCGCTAGCGGTAAATAATCATTGGCTCCCAGCGGCTGATAGCGAATCTCAACCTCAAAGGCGCGCCCTTGCGATTGAATGAAGGGGGCATTAGGCAGTAAATTTTGCAGCGCATCGTGATCGAGCGTGGCCGACATCACCACCAGCTTGAGATCGTCACGCAGCGCCTCCTGCACTTCCAAGGCGAGCGCCAACGCCGTATCGGCGTGAATGCTGCGCTCATGAAACTCGTCAAAGATCAGCATATCCACGCCCGAGAGTTCAGGGTCGGATTGAATCATCCGCGTCATCACCCCTTCTGTCACTATCTCCAGTTGCGTGGCCGCGCTGACTTTACTCTCGCCACGTACCCGATAGCCCACTCGCTGCCCGACCGCTTCACCCAGTTGCTTGGCCAGATAGCTGGCGATATTGCGCGCCGCTAAACGGCGAGGCTCAAGCATAATGATCTTGCCGGTCACGGCTCGGTTTAGCAGCAGTTGCAGCGGAAAATAGGTCGATTTACCCGCACCGGGGGCTGCTTTGAGGATGAGCTGACTGTGTTGAGCAACCGCCGCGAGCAATTCTGGCATCACGGCTTGGATGGGCAATTGTGACAATGGAAGATCCTTATGCTTAAATGGCGGCCACATTGTACATAAAAACCAGCCTGTCTAAATACGCAAATGCAATTCCAACCTAAGTTACAAGCCGCTACTTTACAAAAGCGCTACAAACGTTTTCTCGCTGATGTGACCTATCAAGACGGCAGCACCGGCACCATTCACTGTGCTAATACGGGCGCAATGACAGGTTGTGCGACCGCTGGCGATACCATTTGGTACTCAACCTCAGACAACCCAAAACGCAAATACCCGCACAGTTGGGAACTGACTGAAACTGTCCACGGCGAGCGGATTTGCGTCAATACCGCCAGAGCGAACCAACTGGCCGTCGAAGCGATTGAAAACGGCTGGATCACTGAGCTGCAAAACTATGACCGACTGCAAACCGAAGTGAAGTACGGCAGTGAAAACAGTCGAATTGATATCCTGCTCAGCGCACACGACAAAGCAACGTGTTATATAGAGGTCAAAAGCGTCACGCTGCTCGAACCGAGCGAGCCAGGGCAAGGCTATTTCCCTGACGCAGTGACAACTCGTGGGCAAAAACATCTGCGGGAACTCACAGAAATGGCACAAAATGGAAACCGAGCCATACTTTTGTTTGCTGTTTTACATTCAGGTATTGAAAAAGTTTCGGCGGCGCTCCATATAGACGCCAAATATTCCCAATTACTCAAACAAGCACAAAAAGCCGGAGTTGAAATCCTCTGTTATAAAGCAGAGATCAGCAATACAGAAATCAGACTCAATTCTGCTATCGAGTTTCTCGACAGATAGAAAAATGATGTGGTGTTCACATTGACATCAAGTTTACGATTGATAGTTTGCCAGCACCGCCTCTTTCTGCTATAGATACCCGCCTTAAATTAGCTGCTTAGCAGTTGATAGGTGTAAGTAGGAGATGCTGTATGCCAGAATCAAAGAAAAAAGCGCTAGGCATCCTAGCCATTGCCGGTGTGGAGCCGTATCAGGAAAAGCCTGGTGAAGAGTACATGTCACCAGACCAAGTGGTTCACTTTAGAAAGATTTTAGAAGCTTGGCGTAACCAGCTCAGGGAAGAAGTTGATCGTACTGTGCACCATATGCAGGACGAGGCAGCAAATTTCCCGGATCCAGTTGACCGCGCTTCACAAGAAGAAGAGTTCAGCTTGGAGCTTCGCAACCGTGACCGCGAACGTCGCTTGATCAAGAAGATCGAGAAGACACTCGACAAGATCAACGAAGAAGACTTCGGCTTCTGTGAGTCTTGTGGTGTGGAGATCGGCATTCGTCGTCTTGAAGCTCGCCCAACTGCTGATTTGTGTATCGACTGTAAAACCCTTGCAGAGATCAAAGAGAAGCAGATGCAGGGTTAAGTCACCTGATATCCGATCGTAAAGGGAGCTGTCGCTCCCTTTTTGTTTTGAGATCAAGAACTATGAGTTACATCGGTCGTTTCGCTCCCTCTCCTTCCGGCCCGCTCCATTTTGGCTCGCTGATCGCCGCTCTTGGTAGCTATTTCCAAGCCAAATCACAGCATGGTAAATGGCTGGTACGCATTGAAGATCTCGACCCACCCCGAGAAATGCCCGGGGCGGCAGAGCTTATTTTAAAAACACTGCAAACCTACCATCTTTACTGGGATGGTGAGGTGGTGTATCAAAGTCAGCGCCATGCGCTCTATCAAGCACAAATTGACCACTGGCTCGCTTCTGGTCAGGCATACTACTGCCAGTGCACGCGCAAACAGATCAAAGAAAATGGCGGCTACTATCCGGGCACGTGTCGCAGTGCGGGCCATAGCCAAGGGGCGATTCGTTTGAAAATGACGCACCCTGTGCGCACTTTTGTCGATTTAAAACACGGTGAAATCTCCATTCCCGCGGCGCTGGTCGATGAAGATTTTATTATCAAACGCCGAGATGGCTTGTTTGCTTACAATCTTGCTGTTGTACTGGACGACATTGCCCAAGGCGTGACGGAAGTAGTGCGCGGCGCGGATCTCATCGAGCCAACCGGCAGGCAGATCAGCTTGTACCAAATGCTTGGCCAGTCGCCGGTGCGCTATTTGCACTTACCGCTGGCCGTCGATCACAGTGGCAATAAGCTCTCCAAACAAAATCACGCCACGGGCATCGATTTGCAACACCCGGCAGCGCTGATTCTGGAAGCGATGGCATTCCTCGGCTTCAAGTGGGATGAGCAGCTAGAATACGCCAGCATTGACGAAATTCTTCGCTGGGGAGTAGAAAACTGGCAACTGACACAGCTACCCGACAGATTGAAGATCACTGCACGATTCTCAAACGGTACTGTGTGAGCTATTATAAGCGCCAAAATCAAGCCAAATGGGCGTAAAACCTAACCAATGCAAAGGGGTTAACGGCCTCTTTTGCCAAATGCACATGAATAAAAACGAAAATACACCTTGCAGTCCCAGCTCTTGCCCGGAACTCGCTTTAAATGTGATTACTCGTCAAGAGCACAATATTTCACGCAAGCAGATCAGCGACAATGCGTTGAAAGTGCTATACCGACTTCATGGCGCCGGCTTTGACGCTTATTTAGTGGGTGGAGGCGTGCGAGATCTGTTACTCGGCCAAACACCGAAAGATTTCGATATTGCGACCAACGCAACGCCAGAGCAGCTTAAACATCTGTTTCGCAACTGCCGTTTAATTGGCCGTCGCTTTCGTCTGGCGCACATTATGTTTGGTCGCGACATCATCGAAGTGGCGACTTTTCGTGGTCACCACCAAGACGCCGATTCGCCAGTCTCGCAGCAATCCAAACAAGGCATGCTGCTACGCGATAACGTGTATGGCACGATTGATGAAGATGCCGAACGCCGCGACTTCACCATTAACGCCATGTATTACAACATTGCCGACTATTCGATTCATGACTATGCAGGCGGCGTAGAAGATCTTGAAGACCGCTTGATCCGCCTGATTGGCGATCCGCAAACCCGTTATCGGGAAGATCCGGTGCGCATGCTGCGCGCAATTCGCTTTGCGGCCAAACTCGATTTTGACATCGAAGAAGACACCGCCGCGCCAATTGAAGAGCTGGCGCCTTTGCTACGCGACATTCCGGCGGCGCGCCTGTATGAAGAGTCTCTCAAGTTGCTGCAAGCAGGATACGGTTTGGAAACCTACCACCTACTGCGCGAGTACAATCTATTCCAGCAACTTTTCCCAGCCATTGCCGCCCATTTCACCGAAGATTACTCTTCGCCAACTGAGCAGATGCTGGATCTGGTGTTAGACTCCACAGACATGCGTATCGACGAAGGCAAGCGCATCAACCCTGCCTACATGTTCGCCGCTATGCTGTGGTATCCGATGCTGGCACTCGCTGACAAACTGATGGAAGCACACAACTTGTGCCACTACGACGCGGTCATGGAAGCCAGTAATCTGATTTTGGATGAGCAAGTGCGCTCTATCGCCATCCCGCGTCGCCATACTGCTACCATTCGTGAGATTTGGCAGTTGCAACTGCGCATGCCAAGGCGCAACGGTAAACGCGCTTTCCGCTTGATGGAGCTTAACAAGTTCCGTGCGGGCTTTGATTTCCTCGAAATGCGTGGTGAGATCGAAGGCGGGGAAACCGAAAAACTGGCCAAATGGTGGGCCACATTCCAAAACGCCGGGCGCGAAATGCGCGTCGCGATGGCTTCCGACCTCGATGGCAAACCCGGCTCTAAACCAAGCCGCAAGCGCAAATCCTCTTTCCGCAAGAAAAAGGACAAACCGCAGTCATGATCCGTGCATATATCGCGATCGGCAGTAATCTTGCCGATCCCGTTGCCCAAGCCAATCGTGCTATTGCGGCCTTGAAAAGCTTACCAAACAGTGAGCTGGTCGCGATATCTCAGCTTTACAGCAGCACACCGATGGGGCCACAAAATCAGCCCGACTATATTAACGCCGTGGCTGAAATCCAAACCGAATTAACGCCGTTGCAACTGCTCGATTGCACTCAAGCGATTGAACTGGAGCAAGGGCGTGTCCGTAAAGAAGAGCGCTGGGGACCAAGAACCCTAGATCTCGACCTCCTTCTTTACGGCAATGAGGTGATCGACTCCGAGCGGTTAACCATTCCCCACTATGGAATGAAAGAGCGTGAATTCGTTCTTTACCCACTCGCCGAAATCGCACCAAATTTAACCCTCCCTGATGGGACCAGGCTCGCTGAACTTCTCACTCAGGTGGAGAGAAACGGCCTCGGTATTTGGCAATCATAGCCAACTCCTAGTAAGGAAAAATCATGAAAAAAATTACCATTAATGACCTGATGAAGTGGAAGCAGGAAGGTCGCAAGTTCCCAACTTCCACCGCGTACGACGCGAGTTTTGCTCAGTTGTTCGAAAGCCAAGAGATGCCGGTATTACTCGTCGGCGACTCACTTGGCATGGTGTTGCAAGGGCACGCCGATACCCTGCCTGTCACTGTTGATGATATCGCTTATCACACTCGTTGTGTTCGCGCTGGTAGCCCTAACTGCCTGCTCATGGCCGACATGCCTTTTATGAGCTATGCCACACCCGAACAAGCGTGTGACAACGCTGCCAAACTGATGCGCGCAGGCGCAAATATGGTAAAAATTGAGGGCGGTGATTGGCTGGTGGACACGGTCAAAATGCTGACCGAACGTGCTATTCCCGTATGTGCTCACCTTGGCCTGACACCACAATCCGTCAATATTTTTGGTGGTTATAAAGTTCAAGGCCGCGAACAAGATAAAGCCGATCGCATGGTGAAAGATGCCCTTGCACTACAAGAAGCGGGCGCGCAAGTCGTCCTGCTTGAGTGTGTTCCGGCGTCGCTGGCGGCACGAATTACTCAAGTACTGGATGTTCCGGTGATTGGTATTGGTGCCGGAAATGTGACCGACGGTCAGATCTTGGTTATGCATGATATGTTTGGTATTTCAGCCAATTACATGCCAAAATTCTCGAAAAATTTCCTAGCGGAAACCGGTGATATGCGTAAAGCGGTCGCCTTGTACATGGAACAGGTACAGGCAGGCACGTTCCCAGATGACGCACACACCATTGCATAGAGGATAGAGTAGATGCAAACCTTTGCCGACATTGCCGCCCTGCGCGATCAGCTTCGCACCTTCAAGCGCGAAGGGCGCAAAATTGCTTTTGTTCCCACCATGGGTAATCTGCATGAAGGTCACCTGACCTTAGTGCGTAAGGCTCGCGAGCATGCCGATATTGTGGTAGTGAGTATTTTTGTCAACCCGATGCAGTTTGAGCGTGCGGATGACCTCAACAACTACCCAAGAACGCTCGATGAAGACTTGAGCAAACTCAACTCGCAAGGGGTCGATCTGGTCTTTACCCCAAGCGCCGAGATGATGTATCCAGAAGGTCTCGATAAACAGACCGCAGTCGAAGTGCCTGGACTTTCTAGCATGCTAGAAGGTGCCTCTCGTCCGGGGCATTTCCGTGGTGTTGCCACCATAGTGACTAAACTGTTTAATATCGTGCAGCCTGATGTTGCTTGCTTTGGTGAGAAAGATTTTCAACAACTGGCGATCATTCGCAAAATGACCAGCGATCTAGCGTTAGATATTGAGATCATCGGCGTACCGACAGTACGTGAAATGGATGGTCTGGCGATGAGCTCGCGCAACAGTCTGCTGACGATCGATGAGCGTCAACGTGCACCAGTGCTGGCACGCACCATGCGTTGGATCAGCAGCGCGATCCGCGGTGGACGCGACGATTATGCGTCGATCATCGAAGATGCCAACGACCAACTGCGCGCGGCCGATTTGCAACCGGATGAGATCTTTATCCGTGATGCGCGCACGCTGCAAGCAATCAATGCCGACACCACGCAAGCCGTTATCTTGATGTCTGCTTTCCTTGGCAAAGCACGCCTGATTGATAACCAAGTGGTTGAGCTCAATAAAGAGAGCAAAGAAGAAGCGGAGCCTACCGCCGCCGCTTCAAGCAACGATACCAATAGCTAAGCTGGCGATGGTTTACTCGCCTATCGTTGAAAGGCAAAAATGAAAGAGGGTTGTCGATGTGACAACCCTTTTTATTGCTTGTTTTCTTTCTTTTTTATTACTTATTTTATTGCTTCGCAATGGACGTCAGCGTTATGAACGCAGACCAATGCCTCGCGTCACTAGGTAATGGGCAACACCGTATAGCAGCAAAACGAAACCGCCGAGTACAGTAAACGAAGTGGCGATGCCCACATCCGACACCCCTAAAAAGCCATAACGGAAAGCGTTGACCATGTAGACGATAGGGTTGATTTGCGACACCCCTTGCCAAAACTCCGGCAACAACTGAATGGAATAAAAGACGCCACCGAGATAGGTCAGCGGTGTCAAAACAAAGGTCGGGATAATCGAAATGTCGTCAAAGGTGCGGGCAAAAACCGCGTTGATCAGCCCGCCAAGAGCAAACACCACCGAAGTTAAAAACACCGTGGCAAAAATGATTCCCCAATGCTGAACTTGGAGATCGACAAACAGCAGCGAAACTGCGGTGACCATCGCCCCCACCAGTAAGCCTCGCGCTACGCCCCCCATCACAAAACCTAAGATGATCACGTAATTGGGCACAGGAGCAACCAACAACTCTTCAATGTTGCGTTGAAACTTGGCACTAAAAAACGAAGAGGCGACATTGGAGTAGGAGTTCGTGATCACCGACATCATGATAAGTCCGGGGACAATATACTCCATGTAGCTAAAGCCGTTCATCTGGCCGATACGTGAGCCGATCAGGCTGCCAAAAATAATGAAATACAAACTCATGGTGATCGCCGGCGGAACCAAAGTCTGCACCCAAATACGGGTAAAGCGGTTGATCTCTTTAGTCAGCAAGCTACAAAACGCAGTCCAATACAAACGATACATGCTTATTTCTCCTTAGCCTGCTCACGCACAATACTCACGAACAACTCTTCGAGGCGATTGGCTTTGTTGCGCATCGACATCACCATGATCCCCTGCGCGCTGAGCTGAGCGAAGACCTGATTGAGCGGCTGCGTTTTTTCAATCTCAATTTCCAATGAGTCGTTGTCACAGCGAGATGACACCACGCCAGTCAGTTCAGGCGTCGCCGAACCCGGAGCCAGATCCAAAATAAAGGTCTCCACATCCAGCTTCGCCAACAACGCTTTCATGCTGGTGTTTTCGATCAGCTCACCTTTATTGATGATGCCGATATTGCGACACAGCATCTCCGCTTCTTCCAGATAGTGGGTGGTGAGAATGATGGTAATGCCTTGCTGTTGGTTAATCTCTTGCAAAAACTCCCACATAGAGCGGCGCAATTCGATGTCCACCCCAGCGGTTGGTTCATCTAAAATCAACAGCTTGGGTTCATGCATCAATGCGCGAGCGATCATCAGTCGTCGCTTCATCCCGCCAGAAAGATTACGCGCACGTTCTTTACGTTTTTCCCACAGATCGAGTTTAGATAGGTACTTTTTCGCCCTTTCTTTCGCCAGTTCGCGTGATACGCCATAATAACCAGCTTGCTGCATCACGATCTGTTCCACCGTCTCAAACTGGTTAAAGTTAAATTCTTGCGGAACCAGCCCTAAGTTCTGTTTGGCTAACTCTAAATCGCGGTCAATGTCGTAACCAAAGACCTTCACCTTCCCAGACGTTTTATTTACCAAAGAGGAGATAACACCAATCGTGGTCGATTTCCCCGCCCCATTCGGGCCTAACAACGCATAAAAGTCGCCTTTTTTCACATTCAGGCTGATCCCTTTGAGCGCCTCAAAGCCGCCCGCGTAGGTTTTACGCAGTTGTTCTATTTCGAGTGCGTACATAAATCCACAGTGCTCTTTTCATCAATAATGCCTATCAAATGACGCTCACTTGCTGCTTTTTCAACCCTGCATTAGAAATTAATCATAAACAAAAGCGCGGCTCACAGGCCGCGCTCTATCATACCGTGAATTGAAGCCAAAACGGCCAAAGTTAATTCAATTGAATCGACGTTTTCTCAACGGTTTTTACCGCTGCATTCAAGGCTTCGTAGCGGAATTTGAAGGTATTCTCTGCGGGCACTAAATCGAGCACATGGAACCTTTCTAATTGCTCGCGAGTACGCTCGTTTGGACAGAGTAAATAGACCTCACAGTGTGCCTCCAGCGCATCTTTGATCGCGTTTTCCAGCGCTAATCCCACCGTCACGTCAATCATAGGTACATCGGTCAAATCCAAAATCATCACTTCATACTCATTGATGCTGGTATGTTGGCGGGAAATCGCTTTCGATACGCTGAAAATCATCGGCCCTGAAAGGTAGAAAAACAGTACTTTACTATTGGCTTTATCCAACAGCGCACGTTCACTGTCAGTCAGTGGCACATCATCGTCATCGGCATCACTGATCGCTTTCACTTGTTTGGCTTGCTCGCGGCTTAAGCGCTCAATCACTAGGATATTGGAGATAAACACACCCAGTCCGACCGCCGCTATCAAATCGACAAACACAGTCAGGAGCATCACGCCGTACATGATTGCCATCCCCTGCACGCTGACTTTGTGCGCGCGCTGGATAAAACTCCAATCGAGAATGCCAAAACCGACATAGACCGCTATCCCAGCAAGCACCGCCATCGGAATCGGAGCGGTCAGGCTGCTCGCCACCAATACCACCATCGCTAAAATCAGCGCCCTTGCCACACCGGAAAGCGGTGAGCGTGCCCCCACCTGAATGTTCGTCACCGTGCCCATGGTCGCACCAGCACCGGGCAGCGCGCCGAACAGCCCAGAGATCATGTTGGCCAAGCCTTGGCCGCGAAGTTCTTTGTCTGAGTCATGCTCTTTACGCGTCAACGAATCACCAATGACCGCGGTGAGTAAGGTATCAATGCAACCCAAAGTCCCGAGTACTAGCGCATCAATCACCATAGTGGTAAAGAGCTCTGCGTCCAGTACTGGCACCACCAGCGATGGCAACCCCGTGGGAATCTCGCCAATACGACGAATCTCTTCGCTATCAAACAGCATCACAGAGAGCAGCGTCACCGCCACCAGCGCCACCAATTGTGCAGGCACGTACTTACGGTATTGTTTGGGAAAGAAAAACAGGATGCCCAAAGTCAGCAAGCCAAGAAAAAGCTCGCCAAACTTCATATTAGCCAGTGTCGTGGGCAAGGCCGACAGTGTGCCCATCACACCACCAGTTGGCGCAGCATGACCGAGTAGTGGCGACAGTTGCAGAATAATCAAGATGACGCCAATTCCCGACATAAAGCCAGAGATCACGCTATATGGCATCAGAGTGATGTATTTTCCCAGCTTGAGCGTCCCGATGAGTATTTGAAACGCGCCTGCCATCATGACCACAGTAAAAGTCATGGCTATGCCAGATTCCGGATACTTGGCCACCATGCTGGTCAGCACTGCGGTCATGATCACCGTCATCGGTCCGGTCGGCTCAGAAATAAGCGTGGTCGAGCCACCAAACAGCGCGGCAAACAAGCCGACCAAAATGGCGCCCCACAGACCCGCTTCCGCTCCCGCACCAGAAGCCACCCCAAACGCCAGAGCCAGCGGCAGAGAGATAATCGCCGTGGTGACCCCACCAAACAGGTCTCCTTTGACGTTCATATCTGAAAAGCGTGACATCTCCCCTTTTTCCCCCAAATAAGCAGATAAATGGCAGCATATTGCCTAAATCATCCATCAGTACGATACGAGTCAGCGTATTTTGCTTTCTCAATGATGTCTTTTAACGACATTAGCCGAAAAGTCTATAACGTTTGCCACAAAAACTCGTCAGATGAGTGCACTTGCAATCAATTAGTAAGAGAACGAAATTGTAACATTGTGTATAGTTGGCTGAATCGATTGAGGGAAGTAAGATGCCAGAGTTAAAACAACTATTTGAAAATAATGCAAAGTGGTCAGATTCGATTAAAGCTGAACGGCCTGAATACTTTGCCAAACTTGCCCAAGGACAAAATCCAGACTTTCTCTGGATCGGCTGTGCAGATAGCCGAGTCCCCGCGGAACGACTAACCGGTCTTTACTCTGGCGAGCTGTTCGTTCACCGCAACGTGGCTAACTTGGTGGTGCATACTGACCTCAACTGTTTGTCGGTGGTGCAATATGCGGTGGATGTGCTTAAGGTTAAGCACATCATTGTTTGCGGCCACTACGACTGCGGCGGGGTGAAAGCGAGTATCAAAAATCCGAAACTCGGACTGATTAACAACTGGCTATTGCACATTCGCGATCTCTACTTGAAGCACCGCAGCTACTTAGATTTCATGCCTGAAGATCAGCGAGCGGATAAGTTGGCAGAGCTTAACGTCGCAGAGCAGATCTACAACTTAGGTAACTCGACTATCTTGCAAAATGCATGGGAGCGTGGCCAAGAGATTGAACTTCATGGCCTAGTGTACGGTATTGAGGATGGTCGTTTGGAGTACCTTGGGGTGCGTTGTCACTCCAGCGACTGCGTAGAAACAACCTACGCAAGCTCACTAGAAAAGATCCTCAACCCAGAGCACAAACTGCTGTGTCGTTAACGCGATTGCGTTATACCCACCGATTCAAATCAAAGAAACAAAAAACGCCCGTGTTCAGGGCGTTTTCTATTGAAAGTCGCTTGCAAAACTCTGCTCAAGCATCTTTGCTGCCGCTTACTCCTGCGGAACCACTTTGCCGATAAACGGTAGGTGGCGATACTTCTGTGCGTAGTCGATGCCGACACCCACAACAAACTCATCAGGAATTTCAAAACCAATCCAAGTCACATCGACAGGCACTTCACGACGAGTCGGTTTGTCGAGCAGCGTACAAATATGGATGGATTTAGGTTCACGCAGCGATAAGATCTCTTTGATTTTACTGAGCGTGTTACCCGTATCGATGATGTCTTCTACGATCAGCACGTCTTTACCTTTAATGTCATCATCTAAGTCTTTAAGAATACGGACATCACGTGAGCTCTCCATGGTGTTGCCATAGCTTGATGCCGTCATAAAATCGACTTGGTGTGTCAGGTTGATCGCGCGTGCTAAATCGGCCATAAATACGAAAGAGCCGCGCAGCAAGCCAACCAGTACCAAATCTTCACTACCTTGATAATGCGCCGTGATCTGCTTGCCTAATTCACGAATACGTTCCTGAACAGTCTGCTCAGAAATCATTACTTCTACTGTATGTTTCATACTGTGCTCAATCTTTTTTGTTGGGAATGGCGACGTTTATCAGCCTTAAGCGGCTAAGCGCAAACCTCGCGCAAACGATCACCTGAATCTGGCGCGTAGTGTAACACTCCCACCCTCAATCTTTAAGCCCTGCGAGGCAGATCTTTTTATCTGCCTGTTACTACTCAACAAAATGAAAATAAAAGAGATGTTGGTACCAAAATAGTAAAAATCCCGATAAAAATGTTATCAACATTGACATTACTGTCTATTTCTTGGGCATAATTTGTTGACCCAGAGCATATGCACCATTACACTCATGATGCTTAGAGCAATTATTAAAACAATCAATAGGGACTAGCGTTCCGAATAACTTTTTATACATACCAACTCATTGGCAAGGAATCTAATTATGGACTCAATAGCAAAGAGACCTCGAACTCGTTTATCTCCACTGAAACGTAAACAACAACTGATGGAAATCGCACTGGAAGTGTTTGCTCGTCGTGGCATCGGCCGCGGTGGTCACGCAGACATCGCCGAGATTGCACAAGTTTCTGTCGCCACCGTATTTAACTATTTTCCGACACGTGAAGATCTGGTTGATGAAGTGCTCAATCATGTCGTGCGTCAGTTTTCAAACTTCCTGTCCGATAACATTGACCTCGACATTCACGCGCAAGATAACCTCAAAAACATCACCAACGCGATGATTGAACTGGTGACTCAAGACTGCCATTGGCTCAAAGTGTGGTTTGAATGGAGCGCATCAACGCGTGATGAAGTATGGCCACTATTTGTCACCACCAACCGCACTAACCAACTGCTGGTACAGAACATGTTTGTTCGCGCCATCGAGCGTGGCGAAGTGTGTGATAAACACAGCCCGGAAGATCTGGCGAATATGTTCCTTGGTATCTGCTACTCACTGTTTGTGCAAGCCAATCGCGCCAAGAGCGAAGCGGAACTGACCAAACTGGTCAACAGCTACCTACAAATGCTTTGTATCTATAAGGGTGAGAGCTAAGCAGTGCCTAGGTTTTAGGTGATAGGTATAGTTTAAGGTTGATACTCGGGTATCAACCTTTTTTATTACCGCAGGAAATTGCTCTGTTTAGCAATCAATAAAAGCCATAAAAAAACCGCTGAACAATCAGCGGTTTTTAATCATTTAGCGCTTAGAAAATTACTTTTTCTTTTTCGCTTTGGCATTTGGCAGGTCAGTGATAGTGCCTTCAAACACTTCAGCAGCCAGACCCACAGACTCGTGCAGAGTTGGGTGAGCGTGGATGGTCAGAGCGATGTCTTCTGCATCACAGCCCATCTCGATAGCAAGGCCGATTTCGCCCAGTAGTTCGCCACCGTTAGTACCCACGATAGCACCACCGATAACGCGGTGAGTCTCTTTATCAAAGATCAGCTTAGTCATACCATCAGCACAGTCAGAGGCGATTGCTCGGCCTGAGGCAGCCCACGGGAAGGTGGCTACTTCGTAGTTAATACCTTCTGCTTTCGCTTCTTTCTCTGTCTTACCAACCCATGCCACTTCTGGCTCAGTGTAAGCAATTGAAGGAATCACTTTAGGATCGAAGTAGTGTTTCTTACCAGAAATCACTTCTGCCGCAACGTGGCCTTCATGCACACCTTTGTGCGCCAACATTGGTTGACCCACAATGTCACCGATGGCGAAAATGTGCGGAACGTTAGTGCGCATTTGCTTGTCAACGTTGATAAAGCCACGCTCATCCACTTCCAAGCCTGCTTTTTCAGCATCCAGCAGTTTACCGTTTGGTACACGGCCGATAGCGACTAGAACCGCGTCGTAACGTTCAGCTTCCGCTGGGGCTTTTTTGCCTTCCATTGAAACGTAGATACCGTCTTCTTTCGCTTCAACGGCTGTTACTTTGGTTTCCAGCATCAGGTTGAATTTCTTGCTGATACGCTTGGTGTAGACTTTAACGATGTCTTTATCTGCAGCTGGGATAACTTGGTCGAACATTTCAACCACATCGATTTGAGAACCCAGAGCGTGGTACACAGTACCCATCTCCAGACCGATGATACCACCGCCCATGATCAGCAGTTTTCCTGGGACTTCTTTCAGCTCAAGTGCGTCGGTTGAGTCCCAAATGCGTGGGTCTTCATGAGGAATAAATGGCAGTTTGATTGGGCGAGAACCCGCTGCAACGATGGCATTGTCGAAGTTAACCACGGTTTTACCGTCTTCGCCTTCCACTTCAATCGTGTTAGGGCCAGTGAACTTACCAAAACCGTTAACCACGTTCACTTTACGCATCTTAGCCATACCGCCAAGACCGCCAGTCAGTTGATTAATTACTTTTTCTTTCCACAGACGGATCTTGTCGATGTCTGTTTGCGGTTCGCCAAATACGATGCCGTGCTCAGCCAGCGCTTTAGCTTCTTCGATAACTTTAGCTACGTGCAGTAGTGCTTTCGATGGGATACAACCCACGTTCAGACACACACCACCAAGAGTGTTGTAACGTTCGATAAGAACAGTGTCCAGACCTAAGTCTGCACAGCGGAATGCAGCGGAGTAACCAGCAGGACCGGCACCAAGCACTACTACTTGGGCTTTAATTTCTTTGCTCATTTTGACCTCTTGTAGTCATTATCCCTAACAGGCTGAGTGAGTTTTGATTTTTTGTTTAAGAGTGGTTTGTTTTAAACATTTTTTCAGACCGCCAACAGTTTACAGAGATGTTAATGGTGTGAAAAGTAAATCAATTTAGCCTGTGAGCCAGACGACAATTCAGTGCATAAAAAGCCAATTGAGAACGGCGATTCACCAAATTGTCTGACAATTCTATTAACAGAGGCGGCATAAGGCCGCCTCTGGAGTTTTCTATTACAGAACCAAACGGCGAATGTCAGACAGACACTCGTTTAGGTAAGTAATGAAGCGCGCACCTTCAGCGCCATCGATCACACGGTGATCGTAAGACAGAGACAGAGGAAGTTGCAGACGTGGAGCAAACTCTTTGCCGTTCCACACTGGCTTGATCTCAGACTTAGATACGCCAAGGATACCCACTTCTGGTGCGTTCACGATTGGTGTGAATGCCGTGCCGCCGATACCACCCAGACTTGAGATGGTGAAACAGCCGCCTTGCATGTCTGCCGCCGTCAGTTTACCTGCACGTGCTTTCTTCGATACAACGGCCAGCTCTTCAGACAGCTCGTAGATACCTTTCTTGTTCACGTCTTTGAATACAGGAACAACCAGACCGTTTGGTGTATCGACTGCGATACCGATGTTCACATATTTCTTCAGGATCAGGCTCTCACCGTCTTCAGACAGAGAAGAGTTGAACGCAGGGAACGCTTCCAGCGCTTTCGCCGCAGCTTTCATGATGAACACCAGTGGCGTGATCTTCATGCCTGAATCTTTCTTCGCTTCGATCGCGTTCTGCTCTTTGCGGAATGCTTCTAGCTCAGTGATGTCTGCGTTATCCCACTGTGTAACGTGCGGGATCATCACCCAGTTACGGTGCAGGTTCGCGCCAGAGATCTTCTTAATGCGAGACAGTGGCTGAATTTCAGTTTCACCGAACTTGCTGAAGTCCACTTTTGGCCAAGGTAGCAGACCTAGTGCCGCGCCGTCGCCTTTACCAGATGCGGCTGATGCTGCGCCTGACTCCAGACGTTTCAGCGCTTCTTTCACGTAGTTCTGAACGTCTTCTTTCAGAATGCGGCTCTTACGGCCTGAACCTTTCACTTTAGACAGATTAACGCCGAATTCACGCGCTAGGCGACGAACCACTGGAGACGCGTGAGCGTAGTCGTTGTTCTCTTCAAATTCAGTTGCTGCCGGAGCTGCTGCTGGTTTTGCTGCTTCAGCTTTCGGTGCTGCTGCTGGAGCTGCTGCCTGAGCTGGTGCCGCAGATGCAACTGGCGCTGCGCCCGCAACCGGAGTGCCTGCCACTTCAAACACCATGATCAATGAGCCAGTTGATACTTTATCGCCAGCCGCGACTTTGATCTCTTTCACTTTACCCGCGAATGGTGCTGGGACTTCCATCGACGCTTTGTCGCCTTCCACAGTGATCAGAGATTGCTCTTCGCTCACCATGTCGCCAACCGCGACCATGATTTCAGTCACTTCAACTTCATCACCGCCAATATCTGGAACGTTGACTTCTTTGTCTGCTGCCACCGCTGGCGCTGCTGCTGGAGCCGCTGCCTGAGCTGGAGCTGCCGCTGCTGGAGCGCCAGAACCTGCCACTTCGAAGACCATGATCAGTGAGCCAGTGGTCACTTTGTCACCCGACGCGATCTTGATCTCTTTAACGGTACCCGCGAATGGCGCTGGAACTTCCATTGAAGCTTTGTCGCCTTCAACAGTGATCAGAGACTGCTCTTCAGACACTGTGTCACCCACAGCAACCATGATTTCAGTCACTTCAACTTCATCGCCACCGATGTCCGGTACGTTGACTTCTTTCAGTTCAGTCGCTGCTGCTGGTGCTGCTGCAACTGGTGCAGCTTCGGCCGCAGGAGCTGGTGCAGCCGCTGCTGCACCCTCCGCTTCAGCTACTGTTTCAAATAGCATAATCAGTGAGCCAGTCGTTACTTTGTCGCCAGCCACTACTTTGATTTCTTTAACAATACCTGCCTGAGACGCTGGAACTTCCATAGAAGCTTTGTCGCCTTCAACAGTAATCAGAGATTGTTCTTCTTCAACCTTGTCGCCTACGCTTACAAGAATCTCAGTAACTTCAACCTCGTCTGCACCGATATCTGGTACGTAAATTTCGATAGCCATGCTTTTCCTACCTTCAATTAAGCGTATAGCGGGTTTGTTTTTTCAGTGTCGATGTTGAATTTCTTGATAGCTTCCGCCACCACAGATTTTTCAACTTCACCACGTTTCGCTAGTTCGTTTAGAGCTGCAACAACCACGTAGCCTGCGTTCACTTCGAAGTGACGACGTAGGTTCTCACGGCTGTCTGAGCGACCGAAACCGTCAGTACCCAGTACTTTGTAAGACTGTGCAGGAATGAACGCGCGAACTTGGTCAGCGTAGTTCTTCATGTAGTCGGTTGCAGCGATGGCTGGTTCACTACCCATGACTGAAGCGATGTAAGGTACTTTCGCTTCGGCTTCTGGGTGAAGCATGTTGTAACGCTCACACGCCTGACCGTCACGAGCCAGTTCGTTGAATGAGGTTACTGAGTAAACATCAGAGGCGATGCCGTATTCTTCGCTTAGGATAACAGCCGCTTTACGTACTTCGTTCATGATAGTACCTGAGCTCATCAGCTGAACTTTACCTTTAGAGCCAGACAGAGTTTCCAGTTTGTAGATACCTTTACGAATACCTTCTTCAGAACCTTCTGGCATTGCTGGATGCGCGTAGTTTTCGTTCATCAGCGTTAGGTAGTAGAACACGTTCTCTTGATCGCCGTACATGCGACGGATACCGTCTTGCATGATAACCGCAACTTCGTAAGCAAAAGTCGGATCGTAAGAGATACAGTTTGGTACTGTGCCCGCCAGAATGTGCGAGTGACCATCTTCGTGCTGCAGACCTTCACCGTTCAGAGTGGTACGACCCGCCGTTGCGCCCAGTAGGAAACCACGCGCTTGTTGGTCACCAGCCATCCATGCCATATCGCCAACACGTTGGAAACCGAACATAGAGTAGTAGATGTAGAACGGGATCATCGGCAGGTTGTTGGTGCTATAAGACGTTGCCGCCGCAACCCAAGATGACATGGCACCCAGCTCGTTGATACCTTCTTGCAGTACCTGACCAGACGTTGCTTCTTTGTAGTAAGAAACGATATCGCGATCTTGAGGGGTATAATTCTGACCGTGTGGGTTGTAAATACCGATTTGACGGAACAGACCTTCCATACCGAAAGTACGCGCTTCATCAGCGATGATAGGAACGATGTTCTTACCAATGTTTTTGTCTTTCAACAGGATGTTCAGTGCACGCACGTAAGCCATCGTTGAAGAGATTTCACGTTTCTGTTCTTCCAGAAGCGGTTTGAACTCTTCCAGTTCTGGAATAACCAGTTCCTGAGTGAAGTTAGGCAGACGCTGTGGCGTGTAACCGTGCAGCGCTTTACGACGAGCGTGCAGGTATTCGTATTCTTTCGAGCCTTCTTCCAGTTTCAGGTAAGGCAGTTTGTTCACTTCTTCGTCAGAGATCAGATCTTGCAGGCCAAGACGGTTACGCATCGCTAGTACGTGCGTCATATCCATCTTCTTCACTTGGTGTGCAATGTTCTTACCTTCTGCCGCTTCACCCATGCCGTAACCTTTAACAGTCTTAGCCAGGATTACCGTTGGACGGCCTTTAGTTTCTTGTGCGTTCTTGAACGCTGCGTACAGTTTAGAAGACTCGTGACCACCACGTTTCAGTGCAAACACTTCGTCGTCAGTCATGTCAGCAACCAGTGCCGCTGTCTCTGGGTATTTACCGAAGAAATGCTCACGAACGTACGCGCCATCTTTCGCTTTGAACGTTTGGTAGTCACCGTCGATGGTTTCGTTCATCAGTTGCAGCAGTTTACCTGTGGTGTCTTTCGCCAGCAGTTTATCCCAGCCGTTACCCCAGATAACTTTCACCACGTTCCAGCCAGCACCTTTGAACAGACCTTCCAGTTCTTGGATGATCTTGCCGTTACCCATTACTGGGCCGTCGAGACGCTGCAGGTTACAGTTGATAAGGAAACACAAGTTGTCCAGTTTTTCACGTGCAGCGAAAGAGATCGCGCCGCGTGATTCTGGCTCATCCATCTCACCGTCACCTAGGAACGCATAAACGCGCTGCTCTGAGGTGTCTTTCATACCACGGCCTTCCAGATACTTGAGGAAGCGGGCTTGGTAGATGGCAGAAATTGGACCCAGACCCATAGATACGGTTGGGAATTGCCAGAATTCAGGCATCAATTTCGGGTGTGGGTAGGAAGGAATGCCTTTGCCATCCACTTCTTGACGGAAGTTGTCTAGCTGCTCTTCAGTCAGGCGGCCTTCAACGAATGCACGCGCGTAAATCCCAGGAGAGATGTGACCTTGGTAGTAAACCAAATCGCCACCATCTTTTTCGTTAGGAGCACGGAAGAAGTGGTTGAAACATGTCTCATAGAACGCCGCTGACGACTGGAATGACGCCATATGGCCGCCCAGATCCAAATCTTTCTTCGAAGCACGAAGAACGATCATAATTGCGTTCCAGCGAATGATTGAACGAATACGGCGTTCGATCGTAGTGTCGCCTGGGTAAGCTGGTTCTTGGGCTGCAGGAATCGTGTTGATGTAGTTGGTTGTGATGCCGGTTGGCATATCAACACCGTCTAGACGTGCTTTTTCCAGAACTTCTTCAAGTAGGAACTGCGCACGCTCTACGCCTTCTTCACGTACAACTGACTCAAGCGCGGCTAACCACTCCTGAGTTTCCAGTGCATCTACGTCATGCTTCATGTCAGACATGGCGATCTATCCTTCTGTTGGTTGGATCTAGTTTGAATCGCAATGAACCACTATTGCGGCTCATTACCTTGTTGAATTCGACGCAGCGATCGCTCACGGCGAGTCTGTTCACGAGTCAAATCCAACAACGTTTCTTCGATATAAGCTAAGTGAGAATGGGACATTTCACGCGCCTTTTCTGGCTGACCTGAAACAATCGCATCCACGATATTAGCCCGGTGCTTACTTACTTTCTCAACCGCTTCTGGGCGGCGATGTAATAATTTAAAATTCTGTCGAATATTTTGCTCAAGCAAAGGCGCAAGGCTACGTACGATGTGCAGCAGTACGACATTGTGTGCCGCTTCAGTAATCGCGATGAGAAACGCCATCACCTGTTCGGCTTCCGCATCGGCGTCTTTCTTTTCCTGAACCTCAGCAATTCGGGAAACGCAGGTTTGAATACGGGCAAAATCTTCTTCGGTACCACGCAACGCCGCAAAATAAGCGCAAATACCTTCCAGCGCATGACGCGCTTCCAGTAAGTCCAGTTGAGTCTCGGAGTGGCTAGACAATAAATTTAGCAGAGGATCGGAAAAACTCTGCCAAATGCGGTCGCTGACAAACGTTCCGCCCCCTTGACGACGGGTCAGTAGACGTTTGGCTTCCAGGCGCTGAATGGCTTCTCTGATGGAAGGGCGCGAAACCTCAAACTGTTTAGCAAGCTCCCTTTCCGGTGGGAGTTGCTGGCCAGGTGAGAGCGTTCCTTCCACTATCAGCCGCTCCAATTCCTGTTCAATCACATCGGAGAGCTTTGGCTGACGAATCCTTTGATAAGCCATAATTTATTGTTCTTCTACTCTTGAATTCACTAGCAATTCGCTTTGCTGGCAATTGGTAATACCAATTTTAAGTTGGTGCAGAAATTAACATAATTTAAACGCCACTGTCCAGCCAAAAGTTGACCTAAATCATAGAACAGCTCACGCTTCAACACTTTGATAACATCCGGACATTAAAACAGCAATAGAATTGGTCTGACCAATTACAAAGTAGAAACAGATGGGCGAATAACGTGCTGGTCAGTTTGGTCACAAAATGGCAAATACGCGAATCTAAGCGCAGCTCATTTTGTCAAAGCGGGCGCTGGGTTACGCTTTTTCCATCCACTAACGAGCATAAAAAAGGTAAGCAACTTAGCTTACCTTTTTATGACACAAGACTCTTATTCAGTGCAGACTCACCGCCGCTTTAAAGGTCGCCATTGTCTTCAAGCATGGCGCGGTAACGATGCCAATCAAAACTGAGACCGGGATCGGTTTTGCGCAGCGGTGCAATGTATTGATGCCCGGTGATCCGCGCAGGCGTAATGTGCGGATAGTGCTCGATGATAGTTTGGCTTAATTGGGCAAGCGCAGCGTATTGCTCTGGGGTGTAGGCGACAAAATCCGTCCCTTCCAACTCAATGCCGATGGAATAATCGTTACAACGCGAAACGCCAGCAAAACTGGAAGCACCAGCATGCCAAGCTCTATCGTCAAAAGAGACAAACTGCACAATTTCACCATCGCGTTTGATCAAGCAATGGGCCGATACCCGCATTTTCGCTATCACCTGAAAAAAGGGATGCAAGTCGGGCGACAAATTACCCTGAAAAAAATCTTCTATGTAGGGGCCACCAAACTCGCCTGGCGGCAAACTGATGTTGTGGATCACCAGCAGTGACACCGGCTCCCCTGCCGGGCGGGCATCATAAAAAGGCGACGGCCGATGGGTGACGCCTTGCAGCCATCCATGCGTGATCACAGCTTGCATATCCACCTCTCTGCTTTGCAAATTAACTGCTGAAATTCTTACCAGCCGAGAGTATCATTCCTTGCCAACGACCTTTCAAGATAAGATTTGCGATGAACAACAGACATAACAGCCAACAACGCCTTGACTATTTGCAGCAGCAGCTTCCTGTGGAAATTACCCGCTCGGTTACCGATACCTTAAAAGAAGATCTCGGTGGCAGTTTGGATGCGGCCAACGACATCACCGCCTCTCTTATCCCAGCCGATGCGATCAATAGCGCCACCATCATTACTCGCGAGCACGGTGTTTTTTGTGGTCAAGCATGGGCGGATGAAGTGTTCAAGCAACTTGGCGGACGTGTGACGATCGAATGGCATGTCAAAGATGGCGATCGTGTCGAGCCGAACCAAACCCTATGCACGCTCACTGGCCCTGCTCGTGACCTACTGACCGGCGAGCGCAATGCGATGAACTTTATCCAAACCCTTTCAGGCTGTGCGACCGTGACCGCCCAGTACGCGGCAAAAATTGCTCATACACAGTGTCGACTGCTTGATACGCGCAAAACCATTCCGGGCCTGCGCAGCGCGCTCAAATACGCGGTGGCGTGTGGTGGCGGTTTTAATCATCGTATCGGCGTTTTTGACGCCTATCTGATTAAAGAAAACCACATCATTGCTTGCGGCGGCATTACTCAAGCCATCTCCAAAGCCAAAGAGCTTAACCCCGGCAAACCGGTGGAAGTTGAAACCGAAAATCTCGATGAACTGCGCCAAGCGATTGAAGCGGGCGCCGACATCATTATGCTCGACAACTTCACCATTGAGATGATGCGGGAAGCGGTGGCGATTAACGCAGGCCGCACAGCGCTGGAAAACTCTGGCAACGTCACTTTAGACACCATTTGCCAGTATGCTGAAACGGGCGTGGACTACATCTCCGTCGGCGCGCTGACCAAGCATATTAAGGCGATGGATTTATCCATGCGTTTCAAATAGTTAATAGACATGTTACTAATAAGGGGCCAATGGCCCCTTTCTTATTGCAAAACTCTAAGCCACTCGCAAAACCCTGCAAATTGTATGTAATTGGTGATGAAAGAGTTTTAGCTCACTCGCGATGTTGTCGCGTCGATATTTCCTCAATTCAACACCTTGCATAATCTGCTCAACATGCTCACGCAGCATGGTTCAGATAAATTCAAGGAAACGACATGAAACAACATAACCGAGTAACAAAACAGCAGGGTTTTACCCTAATTGAATTAATGATAGTGGTGGCAATTATTGGTATTTTGGCAGCTTTTGCTGTACCAGCGTATCAAAATTACACCAACAAAACCCACGCATCAGAAATGCTGAATGCCGCATCTGCAATGAAAGCTGGCGTAGGTGTCTGTTTACTAAGCGGTGGTACTGATTGCAGCTCTGGAAAACCCAATGTACCGGCTGCTCAGACATTTGATAAAACGACTAACGATAAGTTCCAAATTGCGTCGAACGTCAAAATTAGCGAAGGTGGAGAGATTGAAGGTGCGGTAACAGCTACTGTGGATGCAACTGTTGGAAAGGCAGGCTTAGCTAAAGGCGGTACTGTTAAGTTAATTCCTAAACTAACTACTGCGGGAGTAACTTGGGCTGTAACATGTGAAAATCTTGGCAGTGCCGAATACTGTCCTAAAAGTTAAATGATAGCTAACCTAGTCACGATTCTGCGCCAAGCTACCCTACTTAGCCCAACGCAAGAACAAGCCTGTTTGGAACATCTTAACACTTCCGGTGCCAGTGCACCGGAAGTGTTGTTGCAACTGGGCTTTTTCCAAGCCGAAGAGCTGACCGAACATCTCAGCGCGCTGTTTGGCTTGCCGCCCGTCGAGCTTAGCCACTATGACTACCAAAGCGTGTGCAACCAACTGGGGTTGCGCGAGCTGATTACCCGCCACCAAGCCCTGCCGCTGCAAAAAAATCGCTCAGCGCTGATTCTCGCCAGTGCCGACCCCACCAATTTGCAGGCCGAAGATGACTTTCGCTTTGCCACCGGGCTGCAAGTGGAAATGGTGTTGGCCGATGTTAAGCAGCTGCAAGGGGCAATACGTCGCTTATATGGCCGCACGCTTTCTCAAGATAACCGCTCAGGACTGAAAGAGATCCACCAAGATGAGCTGGCCAACTTAGTCGATGTGGCGGCCGATGAAGTCGACAATATTGAAGATCTCAGCCAAGACAGCTCCCCCGTCAGCCGTTTTATCAACCAGATCTTACTTGATGCAGTGCGTAAAGGCGCATCCGATATTCACTTTGAACCCTATGAAGCAATGTATCGCGTGCGTTTACGCTGCGATGGCATTTTGGTCGAAGTGCAGCAGCCGCCAAGCCATTTGAGCCGTCGACTCTCCGCACGGCTTAAAATTCTCGCTAAGCTGGATATTGCCGAGCGGCGTTTACCGCAAGATGGGCGCATCAAACTCAAACTGAACCAAAGCACCGCGATTGATATGCGCGTTTCTACCCTACCGACGCTGTTTGGTGAAAAAATCGTGTTGCGTCTGCTCGACAGCTCAAGTAGCAACTTAGACATTGATAAGCTCGGCTACAGCGAAACGCAAAAGCAGCTCTATCTCAACGCGCTGCGCAAACCGCAAGGGATGATCTTGATGACGGGCCCAACTGGCAGCGGCAAAACCGTTTCACTCTACACAGGTTTAAACCTACTCAATCGCCCTGAGGTCAACATCTCTACCGCCGAAGATCCGGTAGAGATTAACTTGCCCGGCATTAACCAAGTGCAAGTACAGCCAAAAATCGGCTTTGGCTTTGCGCAGGCACTGCGCTCATTTTTACGTCAAGACCCCGATATTGTCATGGTCGGTGAAATTCGCGATTTGGAAACCGCCGAAATAGCTATTAAAGCCGCGCAAACGGGGCATTTGGTGCTATCCACCCTACATACCAACTCGGCCGCAGAGACCATAGTACGCCTATCAAACATGGGCATTGCCAGCTTCAACCTCGCTTCTTCATTGAGCTTAATTATCGCTCAGCGCCTAGCGCGTCGTTTGTGTCGCCATTGCAAGCAGCCACAACACCTTTCACCGGCATTACAAGAGCTAGGGTTAAGCCAGCAGGATGGGTTGTATCGTGCCAATCCTCAAGGGTGTAACGAATGCAATCAAGGGTATTCAGGGCGCGTCGGCATCTACGAAGTGATGCCCTTTGACGATGCCATGGCCGAGGCACTAATTAAAGGAGCCTCAGTACAAAGCTTGGAAATGCTCGCCAGAAAAAATGGCATGCTGACGCTTCGAGAATCTGGGCTAGAAAAGGTCAAGCAAGGCATCACCAGCATTGAAGAGCTGCAACGCGTGCTCTACCTGTAAACCCGCTATAAAGGAGAGATCATGAAGGTAAACGCGCCTGTGCAGATTAAAAATTACCGTTGGAAGGGCATCAATAGCTCAGGCAAAAAAGTGTCGGGTGATGTGTTAGCCATCAGTGAAATCGAAGTGCGTGACAAGCTGCATGCGCAGCACATCAAGATCCGCAAGATAAAAAAATCCAGCGTCTCAATACTGACCCGCATTAGCCACCGAGTCAAAAGCCGCGACATCACTCTCTTTACCCGCCAAATCTCGACCATGCTCGCCACGGGTGTTCCTATCCTACAAGCGCTAAAACTGGTCGCCGATAACCACCGCAAAGCGGAGATGAAGTCCATTTTAACCAACGTGAGTAAAGCGATTGAAGCAGGCACACCAATGTCCAAAGCCTTACGAACCGCCAGCCATCACTTTGATGGGCTGTACACGGATTTGGTCGCGACGGGCGAGCAGTCAGGCAACCTTGCACTGGTATTCGAACGCTTGGCGCTCTATCGAGAAAAAAGCGAAGAGCTGCGTTCCAAAGTGATCAAAGCATTGATTTATCCTTGCATGGTGGTGCTCGTCGCCTTGGGCGTCTCTTATCTGATGCTAACGCAAGTGATTCCCGAGTTTCGCAAAATGTTTGTCGGCTTTGGTGCCGAGCTGCCTTGGTTTACGCAAAAGGTGCTCGATTTATCGGACTTTGTCCAAGCTTACGGTAGCGTTTTTTTATCGCCCTTATCAGCGCCATTTACCTGATGCGCAGCATCAGCCGAAAGTCCGATCAGGTTAAACTGAAGTTTTCCCGCCTCAGCTTGAGGCTCCCGGTACTCGGTGGCGTATTTTCCAAAGCGGCGATTGCCAAGTTCAGCCGTACATTAGCCACCAGTTTTAGCTCGGGCATCCCGATTCTAACCAGCTTACAAACCACCAGCAAAACGTCAGGCAATCTGCACTATCAATACGCGATTGAAAGTGTTTATCGCGACACAGCCGCAGGAATGCCGATGTACATTGCGATGCGCAACAGCAACGCGTTTCCCGAACTGGTGCTACAAATGGTGATGATCGGCGAAGAGTCGGGGCGTCTTGACGATATGCTCAATAAAATCGCGACCATCTATGAGTTTGAGGTGGACAACACCGTAGACAACCTCGGTAAGATCCTCGAGCCGCTGATCATCGTTTTTCTCGGCGTGGTCGTCGGTGGTTTGGTCGCCGCCATGTACCTACCAATATTTAACTTAATGAGTGTTATGGGCTAATATGCCTTTCTGACCAAGTGCTTGACACTGTGTGTCGTGCTGCTTTGGCAGTGTTGCACCCATCGTCGCTTTTTATTGGTCAATATTTCAATCATTGATTGTTGCCAGCAGCAAAGTGGCGACACGAGACCCAATTTTTATGGATGCATTGCACTACTATCCTTGGCTGTATGTTGGCCTAGCGGCGTTATTTGGCTTGATTGTCGGTAGCTTTCTCAACGTGGTTATCTATCGCTTGCCGAAAATGATGGAACTGGAGTGGCAACGGGAATGTGCCGATGCCTTTCCTCAATACGCCATCCCTGCGCCGAAGGAAACTCTCACTCTTAGCACGCCGCGTTCCACTTGCCCAACGTGCCATACGCCGATTCGTATCCGCGATAACATTCCGCTGCTGAGTTGGTTTTTGCTCAAAGGGCGCTGTCATCAGTGTCAAAGCAAGATCAGTGGCCGCTATCCAGCAGTTGAGCTGCTCAGCGCAACCCTATGCGCCTTGGTGGCGTGGAAATTTGGCTACAGCCTTTACTCGCTGGCACTGCTGTTTTTCACCTTTACCTTGATCGCTGCGACCTTTATCGATCTCGATACCATGCTATTACCAGATCAACTGACCCTGCCTTTAACTTGGTCCGGTATTGCCCTTGCGCTGCTGGAAATCAGCCCTGTCTCTTTGCAAAACTCGGTGATTGGCGCCATGGCAGGCTACCTCTGCCTTTGGTCTGTCTATCACCTTTTCCGTCTGATGACAGGCAAAGAAGGCATGGGGTATGGCGATTTTAAGTTATTGGCAGCGCTCGGTGCTTGGCTAGGCTGGCAATCACTTCTGATGATCATTTTGCTCTCTTCGGTGGTTGGGCTAGTCTTTGGCCTGATCCAACTTCGCTTACAAAAACAGGGCATCGAAAAAGCGTTTCCTTTTGGCCCCTATCTCGCCATCGCCGGCTGGGTCGCATTGATGTGGGGCGAGTCGTTAATGAGTTGGTATTTCAGCGTAATGATGGGGGCGTAAGATGGCGTTTGTCGTCGGTTTAACAGGCGGTATCGCCAGTGGTAAAACAACCGTAGCCAACCTTTTTCATCACCATTTTTCGATTGATATGGTTGATGCCGATGTGGTCGCTCGTCAGGTTGTCGAGCCTGATACCCCGGGGCTTGCCGCAATTGTTGACCATTTCGGCGCAGAAATACTTTTGCCCGATGGCCGTTTAAATCGCGCCAGATTACGCGAACGGATTTTCTCTCACCCAGCAGAGAAGCAGTGGTTAAATCAATTGCTTCATCCATTGATTCGGCAAAAGATGATTGACGACTTGCGCTGCGTGCAATCGGCTTACGCTCTGTTGGTGGTTCCCTTACTGGTGGAAAACCAACTGCAAAGCTTGTGCGATCGTGTGTTAGTCGTGGATGTTGATGAGCAAACGCAAATTGAACGCACAATGCGACGTGATGGTGTGGAGGAAACGCAGGTCAAAGCGATCCTCCAGTCACAAGCCAGCCGCCGAGAACGTCTCGCCATCGCGAATGATGTGATTAAAAATAACGCAACAGACCAAGATCTTTTGCTGCAAGTCACAAATTTACATCAAAAGTACCTAGCCATGAGCCAGCAAAATCGGTGAAAATAAGTGAGAAACGTTTACAGGCCAGTTAGATGACCACGCACAAATTCGAACATCCATTAAATGAAAAAACGCGTATTTACCTGAGAGTGGAGTCACTCTTAAGGCAGGCTCACGTAGCTTCCTGTTTTGCGGAAAATCATCAGTACCAGCTTTTTTTCCGTTCGATCTTCGACTTATTGGAGATTTTTGAACAAATTCAACTCAAAAGCGAACTGGCTAAAGATATTGAAAAGCAGCGCTTGCTGTACCGCAGTTGGTTGGATGTCGACGGCGTGGATCAAGTCACCCTGCGTTCTCTGCTTGATGAAGCCGATCGCACTCACAGCGCTTTGATGCATGCCGAACGTTTTGGCCAATCACTCAAAGAAGATCGCTTTCTCAGCTCGATTCGTCAACGTTTTAGCCTACCCGGCGGCTCTTGCTGCTTTGATTTGCCCGCCTTGCATTATTGGCTGCATTTACCACTAGAGCGCAAAAAGCACGACGCACAAAAGTGGCTCAATAGTCTACAACCGCTCTCAGACGCTCTGCATCTGTGGCTGAAACTGACTCGGGAAACTGGCTATTTCAGGAGCCAGATCGCACGCAATGGTTTCTTCCAAAGTGATGCTGAAGAAGCGAACATCCTTCGCCTGCATATCCCGATGGAGTTTGGTGTTTATCCGATGATTTCCGGACATAAAAATCGCTTTGCCATCAAGTTCATTAGCTTTGAAACTGGTCAAGCCTGCAGTCAAGACGTGAGTTTTGATTTGGCGGTTTGCAGTTAAGGTTCACGCTTTTCATTATGTTCATTTCGCTTTGCGTTACTATTTTGTTGTTCGCAAATCCATTCGTTTTACGGTTCTATCGCTATGAAAAAAATCACTATAGTTAAATGCCCTCAATGTGCCACGGAAGTGGAATGGGGCGAGCAAAGCCCACATCGCCCGTTTTGCAGTAAAAAATGCCAAATGATCGATTTTGGTGAATGGGCCGACGAAGAGAAGGCTATCCCGGGCGCACCGGATATGTCTGATAGTGATGGTTGGTCGGAAGAGCAGTACTAAGCGAGGGTGCTAGGTGCTAGGTGCTAGGTGCTAGGTGCTAGGTGCTAGGAATTGAAAAGGGTTGATGGTAACGCGTCAACCTTTTTTATTTGGTCGTTTTTACCATTTTACTCTAGGCCGCAAGCCGAGCCATTTCGCCAACTGTGCGAATTTAGTGATACAAAAAAGCGGAGCCAGCAGGCTCCGCTTTTTACTATGAGAACGCGAGTTCTAGCATTACTTCTTAGTAAGCTTCTCTTTGATACGAGCAGCTTTACCAGATAGGTCGCGTAGGTAGTACAGTTTGGCACGACGTACTGCACCGCGGCGTTTCACTTCAATGCTAGCAACTACTGGAGAGTGAGTTTGGAACGTACGCTCAACACCTTCACCGTTAGAAATCTTACGTACAGTGAATGCAGAGTGTAGACCACGGTTACGGATTGCGATTACAACGCCTTCGAAAGCCTGTAGACGCTCACGGTCACCTTCTTTTACCTTAACTTGAACAACAACAGTGTCACCTGGTGCAAATTTAGGTAGGTCTTGCTTCATTTGCTCTTGCTCAAGAGCTTTGATGATGTTACTCATTTTTAAAATTTCCTAGAATAAACTGATACTAAATTAAATAGGTTACTTACGCTTAGAGTGAGTTTCTTCAATAAACTCGGCAAGTAATTGTTCCTGTTCGTCAGTCAGAGCTAGGTTTTCCAGGAGCTCTGGTCTTCTTTGCCAGGTACGGCCTAACGACTGTTTCAGTCGCCAGCGACGAATTTCCTTGTGGTTGCCTGACATCAGCACCGCAGGTACTTGTTTGTCATCCAACACTTCAGGACGCGTATAGTGAGGGCAATCTAACAAGCCATTGGCGAAAGAATCTTCTTCCGCTGACGCAAAATCCCCAAGTACGCCCGGAATAAACCGAGACACTGCGTCAATTAACGTCATGGCTGGCAGCTCACCACCCGTCATCACAAAATCACCAATTGACCATTCTTCGTCAACTTCTGCTTGAATGACACGCTCATCTATCCCTTCGTAGCGACCACAAATCAGTAACATGTTCTGATTGGTTGACAGTTCTTCTACGCCTCTTTGGTCGAGTTTGCGACCTTGAGGAGAGAGATAAATGACTTTCGTCTTACCCGGTGAGGCTTGTTTGGCTGCATGAATGGCATCGCGCAAAGGCTGAACCATCATCAACATACCGGGGCCACCACCGTAAGGTCTATCATCAACAGTGCGATGTTTGTCGTGAGTGAAATCGCGAGGATTCCATGTCTCAATCGACAGTAGACCTTTCTTAACCGCTTGACCTGTTACTCCAAAATCGGTAACAGAACGGAACATTTCAGGAAATAGGCTAATAATGCCAACCCACATGTGTATCTCGCTCTGAGGTTTTGGAGCTTAGAATCCAGGATCCCAGTCAACTTCGATCCGTTGAGCTTGGCGATCAACGTTAATGATCACTTGCTCTTCAAGGAACGGAATTAATCGTTCCTTCTGCCCAAAAGCATCTTTTAGATTTGCTTTAACCACCAGAACATCGTTGGAGCCCGTTTCCAGCATGTCTGTCACGACACCCAGATCGTAACCTTGTGTGGTTACTACGTTCATTCCAAACAATTCTCGCCAGTAGAACTCATCTTCTGACAATTCTGGCAATACAGCAGGGTCAATGGAGATTTCAAGGTTGGTCAGCAGATGCGCATCTTCACGCACATCAATACCGTCCAGCTTTACCACCATACCTTTGTTATGGCGTTTCCAGCTTTCGACCTTGTACTCGACCCACACGCCTTTTTGGTTAATATACCAAGGGCTGTAATCAAATATGCTTTCGGCATTGTCTGTGTAGGAAAAAACTTTGAGCCAACCACGAATGCCGTAAGTAGAACCAAATTTACCAACTACAATTCGTTCTTCACTCATTGTTTCTTTACCTTTCATCGACATAACTAGTTTCTAAATTAAGCCGCTTTTTGAGCGTCTTTAACTAGCTTAGCAACGCGGTCAGATAGAGATGCGCCTTGACCAACCCAGTGGTTAACGCGATCTAGGTCGATACGTAGACCTTCTTCTTGGCCTTGTGCAGTTGGGTTAAAGAAACCCACTTTCTCGATGAAACGGCCAGTTGCAACATTGCGGCTGTCCGCTACTACGATTTGATAGAATGGACGCTTTTTCGCGCCGTGACGTGCCAAACGAATGGTTACCATGTCGTCCTCTTTGCTTTCTCAAAAATAAAATTAACCCCAGAAACCATCTATCACTAAACAGTTTGGGGTCTCGTGCCAAAATAAAGCTCCGGAATTTTACTCTTATTGCGAATCAATGCAAGGGGAATAGCCATTTTTTCGCCAACATAAGTTGCAATTCAAGTTTGTGATGAAGATAACAGCTTGAAAGATGGGGAGGGAGAGCTCGAGCAGAGTTTTGGGTTCTAGCGCTTTGGTCGCTAGAACCCAGTGTGGTTTAGCGGCCGAATGGGTTGAAACCACCGCCGCCCATGCCACCCATCATGCCCTGCATATTGCGCATCATGCCTTTGATGCCGCCTTTTTGCATTTTCTTCATCATCTTCTGCATTTGGGTAAATTGCTTAAGAAGACGGTTGACATCTTGCACCTGAGTACCAGAACCCGCCGCGATGCGCTTCTTACGCGAGCCTTTGATCAGATCAGGGTTTTGACGCTCTTTCATTGTCATCGAGTTAATGATGGCTTCCATCTGCTTGAACATCTTGTCATCGACTTTGTCTTTGATGTCTGAAGGCAGCTGCGACATGCCCGGTAATTTGTCGAGCATACCCATCATACCACCCATGTTTTGCATCTGGCCAAGCTGCTCGCGGAAATCTTCTAGATCAAAGCCTTTCTTCTCTTTGAACTTCTGAGCGAGCTTTTGTGCTTTTTCATGGTCGACATTACGCTGCAGATCTTCAATCAACGACAGTACGTCGCCCATCCCCAGAATGCGTGACGCCACACGATCCGGATGGAAAGGCTCTAGCGCGTCGGTCTTTTCACCCACACCCAAGAACTTAATTGGCTTACCAGTAATATGGCGCACAGAGAGCGCCGCACCGCCGCGAGCATCACCATCTACTTTAGTCAGGATCACGCCGGTTAATGGCAGCGCATCACCGAAGGCTTTCGCGGTATTGGCCGCGTCTTGACCCGTCATGGCATCAACCACAAACAAGGTTTCGACTGGCTTGATGGCCGAGTGAAGTTGCTGAATTTCCGCCATCATGGCTTCATCAATCGCTAAACGGCCAGCGGTATCGACGATCAAAACATCGAAGAATTTCTTCTTCGCGTGATCAATGGCGGCATTGGCGATATCAAGCGGTTTTTGATCCGGTGAGGATGGGAAAAAATCGACACCGATGTCGCTTGCCAAGGTTTCGAGCTGTTTGATCGCCGCAGGGCGGTAAACGTCGGCAGAGACGACCAAAACTTTCTTTTTATCGCGCTCTTTTAATAGCTTAGATAATTTACCGACCGAGGTGGTTTTACCCGCACCTTGCAAACCAGCCATTAGAATCACGGCAGGAGGCTGGGCAGCAAGATTAAGCGCTTCGTTCGATTCGCCCATCACCGCTTCAAGCTCACCTTGCACGATCTTGATAAACTCTTGCCCCGGAGTGAGTGATTTCGACACTTCCACTCCGACCGCTTTTTCTTTCACGCGTGCAACAAACTCACGCACCACTGGCAAAGCGACATCCGCTTCCAGTAGAGCCATACGCACTTCACGTAGGGTATCTTTGATATTGTCTTCTGTCAGACGACCTTTGCCGCTGATATTCTTCAGCGTTCTGGATAATCGATCCGTTAAATTCTCAAACATGCTTATCTCTTCGCTTAATCCGGCGATAAATTGTCGTGAGTATACCTTAGCCGATCGTCTAGAGATACCCGCGAAACCGCTCTAATCAACACTATTGGGGGTAAGTTATTAATTTCAATATCTCAACTCTCACCATTGTTGATGATTGAACGTAGCCCCGAACCAAGTTGCAAGGTATACTTGCCCCATTCTTTTTGCCAACTTTCGGATATATGGACAGCATAATTGCCATCGGTGCGACGATTCTTTATGGATTAGCGATTGCGACCATAGTACCCGGGCTTTACCACCAAACGGGGATTAAAGCCAAAACGGTACTGGTGAGCGCGGTTTTAGCGCTCTGTTTTCACGCTTGGCTGTTGAGCGATCTGATTTTCGATGGTTACGGACAAAATCTCAGCATCTTGAACGTCGCGTCTCTGATCAGTTTCCTCATCTCGCTGGTGATGAGTGCGGCGATGCTCAAAAACCGCCTGTGGTTCCTGCTGCCCGTGGTCTACAGTTTTGCGGCCATCAATCTTTCCGCCGCGACGTTTTTACCCAGCACGTTTATTAAGCACTTGGAAAATGATCCCAAGTTGCTGATCCATATCTCTCTGGCGCTATTTTCCTACGCAACACTAACCATCGGCGCCTTGTATGCGTTACAGCTGGCTTGGCTCGATCATAAATTGAAAACCAAGAAAGCTTTGGCGATCAATCCTAATTTGCCACCCTTGATGTTGGTAGAGCGTCATTTATTCAAAATTATTCTGATCGGCAATCTTCTCCTCACACTGACGCTCATCACCGGATTTGTGTTTGTGCAAGATATGTTTGCCCAAGGGAAAGCGCACAAAGCGGTGCTCTCCTTTATTGCTTGGATTGTCTACTCGATTTTATTGTGGTGCCACTACCAACGAGGCTGGCGCGGGAAAAAAGTCACTTGGTTTGCGGTGGCGGGAGCGACCCTTTTGACACTGGCTTATTTTGGCAGCCGCTTTGTGAAAGAGATTATTCTGAGATAGACGTGACGCCACTTTTGACAAGCAAAAGTAAAATCTTTTATGCGACGTTGACACTAGAAACGGGTTCAGTCATTAATTAATCAAGCTAACCAAAAGGAAATATTGAGTTTTGGACGACATATCTACGGGTATCTTATTTGCGCTACTCGCGTGTCTTATCGTTATTTCGGGATACTTTTCCGGTTCAGAAACAGGGATGATGTCACTGAACCGCTATCGGTTAAAGCACCTTGCCAATACCGGACATAAAGGAGCGAAACGAGTAGAAAAGCTCCTAAGCCGCCCCGACCGTCTTATTGGTCTGATCCTGATTGGTAACAACCTAGTCAATATTCTTGCTTCGGCCATCGCCACCATTCTTGGCATGCGTTTGTACGGCGATCTTGGGGTCGCCATTGCCACAGGGGTATTAACCTTGGTGGTGCTGGTCTTCGCCGAAGTGACACCAAAAACCGTTGCTGCGCTCTACCCTGAACGTGTCTCCTATGCCAGTAGCATACTCTTGCTACTGTTGATGAAAATCCTCTCACCGCTGGTGCTGTTGGTGAATTTTATTACCAACGGTTTTATCCGTTTGCTCGGCCTCAAGGCAAAGCATAACGGTGAAGATCACTTAAGTTCTGAAGAACTTCGTACTGTGGTGAATGAAGCCGGTAATCTCATTCCACGTCGTCACCAAGATATGCTGGTCTCTATTTTGGATCTTGAACATGTCACGGTGAACGACATCATGGTGCCACGCAACGAGATCACCGGCATTGATATCAATGACGATTGGAAATCGATCGTACGCCAGCTCACACATTCTCCTCACGGACGCATCGTGCTGTACCGCGATAAAATTGATGAAGCGGTCGGTATGCTGCGCCTGCGTGAAGCCTATCGCTTGATGCTGGAAAAGAACGAGTTCAATAAAGAGACGTTGCTGCGCGCCGCTGACGAGGTCTATTTCATCCCTGAAAGCACACCTCTGAACGTACAGTTACTCAAATTTCAGCGTAACAAGCAGCGAATTGGCCTGATTGTTGACGAGTATGGCGACATCATCGGGCTAGTGACTTTAGAAGATATTCTCGAAGAGATTGTTGGCGAGTTCACAACCTCGATTGCGCCTAGCCTGTCTGACGAAATCACCCCACAAAACGATGGTAGCTTTCTCATTGAAGGGGCAACTAATATTCGTGATATCAACAAAGGACTGAAGTGGAAACTGCCTACCGATGGCCCGCGCACACTCAACGGCCTGATCCTTGAGCATTTGGAAGAGATCCCCGAAAGTCACCTCAGCGTGCGGGTTGCAGGACATCCGATGGAAATCGTCGCACTGGAAGAAAACCGAATTAAGCTGGTGAAAGTATTCCCTAAACGCAAACGAAAAAGCAGTTAAGTTATTTTTCACAATGCCAAAGTATAAGGCCCAGAGCATCGCTCTGGGCCTTATATTTTGTCTATTAACTCAAATAACTCAAAACGAACTAGTCGACTTTTAACTCTTTGAGCATCTCGGCTGGCAATGCTAAGTCATCGTTTTTATTGACTGAGATACCCGCGGCGAGAATGTTGCTGGCGATCTGTTTTGCCTCTTCCAGCGAGTGCATCGCCGCCGTACCACATTGGTACTCGTTCAGCTCTGGGATCTTGTTCTGGCTTTCTACTTTCAGCACGTCTTCCATCGACGCTTGCCACGCAGCAGCAACGCTTTGCTCTGTCGGCGCACCAATCAGGCTCATGTAAAAACCGGTGCGACATCCCATTGGCGAAATGTCAATGATCTCTACACTCTCTCCATTGAGGTGCTTGCGCATAAAGCCCGCATACAAATGCTCTAAGGTGTGGATCCCTTTTTCCGACAAAATGTCTTGGTTTGGCACAGTAAAACGCAAGTCAAACACGGTAATGGTGTCGCCTTTTGGCGTTTGCATGGTTTTGGCAACACGCACGGCCGGTGCCTGCATTCTCGTGTGATCGACGGTAAAACTATCTAATAACGGCATTGCATCTCTCCTGATTGCATCGTCCCTACATTGCATGAAGGACGTGACTGGCTCACTTAAACTCTAAAATAGCCAGCTTCGGTTATCTTCCAACTCCTGGCGACACTGTTTCAGTTGCCAGCCATACTCTTTCGCTTGTTGCTCTACTTTGCGTGCCACCTGCAGCAGCGCAGGCTTCTTCTTATGCGTATTGCGCTTAAAACCACCACGCCCTTCATGATACGCCAAATATTGATGATACGGATCCCACAGTGAAATGCCTAGTTGCTTGCGCGTTTCACTGGTGTACCAACCAATAAACATCAAAGAGTCGTCGAAATTGGTGCGCGAACCACCGTGCCCTGTCGCTTGCTGAAAGTCTTCCCAAGCCGGATCTTGCGCCTGAGCATAACCATAGGCACTGCTCACATGTCCCCAAGGAATAAAGCCCAGTAGATAATCTTTCGCTGGCCGCGCGTCGTGGCGAAAAGCACTTTCCTGTTTGACAAACGCCATCGCAACGTGAATAGGCGTGCCCCACTCTTTTTCCATCTCCAGCGCATCTTCATACCAGCCCGGCTTTTGCCGAAAGATATCACACAGATTGCTTTGCTGAGTCGGTGGTGTAGTCGCGCATCCTGTCATCATCCCAAGCACAACGAATCCCAACGCTCGCACTTGCGTGCTCCAGGTGCGGCTAAAACTATTTAAGGTAGGCAAAATAGGCATCGAGGAAAGCATCAAAATCCTGTTCATCGGCTTGTTCAGCCTCTTGCTGTTTACGGCGCGACTCGAGCACCTCTTGTTCCATCTGCTGCTGAGTAAAATGGCGATACTCATGAGCCAAATTGCTTTCGCGATACGTATTGCCCAAGGCACATCCGGTGCTGCCTAAACCGCCCTGCTGCTGAATAAGATCCAGTAGCTGGGCAGAGAGGGTACGTTCAGGATGCTCAATCCATGCTTCTAATGATTGACACACCGCACTGTAAGCTTGGGTACCAAGAGCGCTATCCATCACTTCCGCCACGAGGCGCAACTCAGCAAACACGCGATGAGCCCAAGTTTGCAAGGTGAGTTTCTCTCCTTTGCAACCAATTTGCAGCTCCAAACCATACTGACGCCCAGAGGTCACCACTTTGTTCCAGTTCTCACGCCAGCACGCCAGCTCGCAGTTGTCCATCGGATCAGAGTCGGTCAGCGCCGCCCAAGTGAGGAAGAGATCCAAGAAGCGCACTTGTTCCTCAGTCACACCCACCGGGCTAAATGGGTTGACATCCAACGAGCGCACTTCAATGTACTCGACTCCGCCACGCGCTAACGCTTCTGACGGTTTTTCTCCCGCACGCGTAACCCGTTTAGGGCGAATCGGTGCGTACAACTCATTTTCAATTTGCAGCACATTGCTGTTCAATTGACGATATTCACCATCAACTTTTACACCCAATTGCGCGAATTCAGCAGACGGAGTACGAATCGCTTTCCCCAGTCCATCGAGGTATTCTTCAATGCTGTTAAAGCCAATTTTCAAGCCACTTTGCGCACTGTTGGTATAACCCAAATCACTTAAGCGCAGAGAAGTGGCGTGCGGCAAGTAGAGCGTTTTGCCGATGTACTCGAACGGTAATGTGGTTTTACGACCTTGCAAAAATGATGAACACATGGCTGGTGAAGAACCAAAGAAATAGGGGATCAGCCAACCAAAGCGGTAGTAGTTGCGGATCAGGGCAAAATAAGCCGCCGATTTGCTCTCTTGACGCTCTGCATCCTCTTGCTCGCCATACAGTGCATCCCAGAAACTCTCCGGGAATGAGAAGTTAAAATGCACCCCAGAAATAATCTGCATCAAGCTGCCATAGCGACGTTTCAGACCTTCGCGATAAAGCGTCTTCATTTTGGCTGAGTTGGAAGTCCCGTATTGTGCCAGCTCAATCTGATCTTCGTTCTCCACATAGCAAGGCATCGACATCGGCCACATCTTCTCATCACCCAGTTTCGTTTGGGTGAAGTGGTGAATATCGTGAAGCTGATTCATCAGCTCATCAATGTCATGCGACACTGGCGTGATGAACTCCAACAACGACTCGGCAAAGTCGGTGGTGATCCATTGGTTAGTGAAGGCAGAGCCGAGCCCTTGCGGGTGCGGCGTAGTGGCAATTCGCCCTTGCTGACTGTAACGCAGCGTTTCTCTTTCCACACCGCGGCCAAACTGTTTGAACACTTCAGGGTTTCGTGCAACTAACTCGAGTCGCTCAGCAAAATCAGTCAAAATGAGATTCACTTATGTCAGAAGCTTGCAGCAGCCAGTGTGCAAACTGAATTGTCGGAAATTGCATTGGTCTGGATACCCTTCTGCCAGCAAAAGGGTATCCAGACCAACATCATGTAGCGGGAGTCTCCCCCCGCTACTAAATGTGTACTCTATCGGATGATTTCAAGCTCTTCTATCTCTTTATTCAACTTTTCCAGTTGCGGCCGAAGCGTTTTCGCATCGCCCACCACTATCATTTGATATTGAGACGGATCAAACCATTTCGCAGATAACTCATTGAGCGTTTGCTTGCTCACTTGCTCCACTAAAGCATTACGCTGTTGCAGGTAGTCCTCATCCAAGCTGTAGGCCAAAATGTTGCCAATCAGCCCCGCTTTTTGCCCCGGAGTCTCGTACTTCAGCGCATCTTGTTGGCCAACCGCTTGACGCATGAAAGCCAGTTCCTCATCCGACATACCTGAGAGTGAGAACTCACTCAGCTCATTCTCCATCTCCATCAGTGCTGCAACGGTGGCATCGGCTCGAACCTGAGCGTCAAACACCACGACGCCAGTTTCAAGATTGCCGGAGAAATAGCCTTGAGCGCCATAGGTATAACCTTTGTCTTCGCGCAGGTTTTGATTGAGACGGCTGTTGAAATTGCCCGCCAAGTTGAAGTTGGCTAACTGAGCGAGGAACATTTCCCCCGTGGCATCATAAGGCAGGCCGAGTCGAACCATGCGAATGACGCTTTGCGGTGCCCCCGGCTTGTCAACCAAATAGATCTTGGGCTCAGTCTGCGCTTTAACTACTTGCGGACGATACAGCGGTGCAGCGTCGTCTTTCCACGCTTTCCAAAAGGCCAACTGTTTGCTCACGTCTCGCTTGCTCAGATCGCCGACCACCACAATTTGTGCGCTCTGCGGCGTGTAATGAGACTGGTAGAAGGCTTTCACATCGTCGAGTGTCAACGCTTGCAAGGAGGCAAGCGTGCCATCACTGGAACGGGCAAATAAGGTATCGCCAAACATCACTTGGCGAGTGGCTTGTGACGCCATCCAGCTCGGTTGCTGCTGTTGATACACCGCCCCTTCAATCATCTGTTTCTGCGCACGGGCAAAATCTTCTTCTTTGAAAGCGGGCGATTGAACCATTTCTTGCAAAATCTGCAGCGTAGCCGGGAGGTTTTTCTCCAATGCAGACAAAGTAACATTGGTGGTATAACGCTCTGCCGAAACGGAAATGGTGCTGCCAAGCTTATCGAGCTCCGCCTGAATCTGCTCCGCGCTGCGCTTGCTGGTCCCTTCGTGCAACATCGCCGCGGTTAACTTGGCAAGCCCTTCTTGGCCTTTCGCCTCGAAGCGGCTTCCGGCCGGAAACTTAAACTGCATCAACACCGTTGGGGTTTCATCGCTCACGGCTCCGAGCAGTTCACTGCCGTTGTCAAAATGCAGTTTGTAGAGCTCTGGCATTTGCGCTTTGACTGGTTCACCAACGGGTGGCATTACCGAGCGGTCAAAATCATCCTGCGCTTTACGATAAACCAATTGATCGTCGCTAATTTTCTGATATTCCGGCAGAGTGCGAGCTGGCGTAACAAAGTTGGCTTTTTGAACCGCCAAATCGGTGCGTCCTTTGGGCACCACACTTAAGGTCACCTTGTTTTTGCCAGCAATGAAGTCCTGATAGGCCTGATTGACTGACTCTGGTGTCACCGCTCGCAGTTGATCAAGCTGATATTCAATGCGATCGGGTTGACCAAAGAAGGTTTCATTGGCTGCAAGTTGACTTACTTTACCGCTGACACTTTGCAAAGCAAATACGGCATCCGCTTCCGCTTTGCCAGTAATTTGCTCTAAACGGCTTTGATCTGCTCCTTTCTGCTCAAATTGCGCCAGTGTCTGCATCAACTCTTGGTAGAGTTTACTCAGATCGCCTTTCTCTCCCGAATCGCCCATCGCATACACGTAAAACGTGCAAGAGAGTTCAGCACAATCTTGAAATGCACCCGCGTCAACCGCTTTTTGCGTCTTGATCAGGTTTTGATAGAGCAAGCTATTATTCCCTGAGCCAAGCAAACTCGCCAGCGCATCCAATGAGGCTTGATGTTCTTCGCCATTGTAAGTTGTCGGCCAGCCAATCATCACCATCGGCTGACGAATGCGATCTTCTAAAGTGATAAAGCGGTTTTCGGCCAGTGTGGCAGGTTGCTTCGGTGCGTTTTCTACCTCTGGACCACGGGGAATCGAGCCAAAATATTTGTTCACCCACTGCAAGGTTTGCTCGGTATCAATGTCACCACCAATGGTGATCACCGCATTGTTTGGCCCATACCAGCGTAAGAAGAAGGCTTTTAGATCATTGACATCCACACGGTCAAGATCTTCAACATAACCAATGGTTTGCCAAGAATAAGGGTGACCTTCCGGATACATGGCTTCGGCCATGCGCTCCCAAATCAAACCATAAGGACGGTTGTCATAGCGCTGCGCACGTTCGTTCTTCACCGTATCTCGCTGAATCTCAAACTTACGCTGAGAAACTGCATCGAGAAGAAAGCCCATACGATCCGACTCCAACCAGAGCATTTTCTCTAGTTGATTGGCTGGGACGGTTTCAAAATAGTTAGTTCTATCACGGTTAGTGGTGCCATTGAGGCTGCCGCCCGCTTCGGTAATGATCTTAAAGTGCTGCTGATCGCCCACGTTCTCAGAACCTTGAAACATCATGTGCTCAAAGAAATGAGCGAAACCCGATTTTCCGACCTCTTCACGAGCCGATCCCACATGGTAAGTGACATCCACATGCACTAAGGGATCAGAATGGTCCGGAGAAAGAATCACCGTTAAACCATTGGCAAGGCGATATTTTTCGTAGGGAATTTTGACCTTGCCAGATTGCGCTTCTGATTCTTCAACCAATGTCACGCCTTCAGGCAGCGAGGAGAAAAAGGGCACGGAAACCGATTTTACCGACGCACAGCCTACCAGCACGAACAGCGAGCAAGCACTTAGCATAAATTTTTTCATGCGTTTTCCTTAGAACAAACCGAAATAGAGAGCCGCCAGCACGCTGTAACGGACGGCTTTGCCCAGCGCAATCAGCGCTAGACAAGGAAGAAATTTCATACGTAGCCAACCAGCCGCCAAACAGAGCGGATCACCAATCACGGGCAACCAACTGAAAAAAAGCGCGACATATCCATAGTTGGAGAGCCACCTCATAGCGGTATGACCTTGTTTTTCTTGCTGAGTTCGATTCGGTAGTAAGTAACCCAGCCAATAATTGCTCAGCCCACCGAGGGTATTGCCCAGCGTGGCGATGAAAATCACCTGAACAACTGGAAACTGCTGCAAAGATAAGGTCGCGATCAAGCCTGCTTCTGAACCACCGGGCAGCAAGGTGGCACTTAAAAAACCAGTGAAAAAAAGCACCCAAAGGGCAGAATCAGAAAACCACAAGGCAAACTGAGCGAAACCTTGGTTAAAGGCATCTAGCATTGCATATCAAGCAGCACCTTGCCTCGCGTGTGCCCTGATTCGATCTGTTGGTGCGCCGCAGCCACTTCTGTCATGGGAAATACCTGTTGAATTTCGCTTTTCAACAGACCAACGCCCACCATATACAGCAGGGTGTTTAACTGCTCCGGAGTGGGTTCAACCAACATACCAGAGGCCTCAAAACCGAGCATTTTCGCTTTTTCGCAGATCATCTCCGCCGTCAACGTGGGCACAGTGATGACTCGCGCATTGTCCTTGAGACATTTGAGCGCATCCAAGGCGACTTCGCCACCGACGAGATCGATCAACACGTCAACTTCCTGAAGGCGCTCAGACGCAGGAGCAAACTGGTAGTTAATCGCGTGTGCGCCTAGTGTGGCCATGTAATCAAGATTTCGTTCACTACAGGTGGTGTACACTTCCGCTTTCGCTGCCACGGCAATTTGCACCGCAATGTGGCCCACGCCTCCTGCCCCGGCAAGGATTAAGACCCGGTCCCCTTCTTTGACGCCCGCTTTATTGATTGCCTGAGCCGCCGTTTGCCCGGCTAACGGCAAGGCTGCCGCCGCTTCCAGCGTCACCGAATCGGGTACTCTGCTCAATTGGCACTCGTCTACACACAGATACTGGCTGTAACCCCCCCCTTGCAAAGGGAAACCCACAAAGCCTGCGACGGCATCTCCCACGGCAAAATTATGGGCACCATCACCACAGCTCACCACTTTGCCGGCAATGTCATAACCCGGTGTCCAAGGCAGTTTGTCTTTGTTTTGCGCGGCGGCCCAACCTAACCCAGCTCGAGTTTTGACGTCGATGGGATTGACTCCGGCAAAAGAGACTTTCACCAATACCTGCCCAGCTTGGGGCTGAGGCACCTCAGAACTACGTATTGCCAGAACCTCTGGTCCACCAAATTTGCTAATGACGATTTGCTTATTTTCCATAATAGGCATTCTCTACCGATAAAAAGAAGGGGATGCGAAAGCATCCCCTTGACTATAAACCATTTTGTTTCTTGGCGTTAACCGTGAAAAGACAATTTGACCGACATTTCACGTAACACAGTGTTAACCCACTAACGCCAACAAAATCCCTGCGGCTACCGCACTACCAAGTACACCTGCCACGTTTGGCCCCATCGCGTGCATCAGCAAAAAGTTCTGCGGGTTGGCCTCAAGCCCGACCTTGTTCACCACCCGAGCCGCCATAGGCACGGCCGACACCCCAGCCGCACCGATCAGCGGGTTGATGTCTTCTTTGGAAAACTTGTTCAGCACTTTCGCCATTAAAACCCCTGCACCAGTGCCGATGCTAAAGGCCACCGCTCCCAACGCCAGAATACCGAGCGTTTCAAGGTTGAGGAACTTATCCGCCTGAAGCTTCGAGCCCACACCAAGACCAAGGAAGATGGTCACGATGTTGATAAGCTCGTTTTGCGCTGTCTTAGACAAACGTTCCACCACACCAGCTTCGCGCATCAAGTTTCCTAAACAGAACATACCCACTAGCGGTGTCGCCGAAGGTAAAAACAGGATGGTCATCAGCAACACAGCTAGGGGAAAGAGAACTTTCTCGATTTTGCTCACATGACGCAACTGCGCCATTTTGATCTTCCGCTCTTCCACCGTGGTCAGTGCTTTCATGATCGGTGGCTGTATGATCGGCACCAGCGCCATGTAGCTGTAGGCAGCCACCGCAATCGCACCCAAGAGATCAGGGGAGAGTCGGCTAGCGAGGAAAATCGCCGTCGGGCCATCAGCACCACCGATAATCGCTATCGAAGAGGCATCCGCCATGGTGAACTCCATGCCCGGTACATAGTTGAGCAAAATCGCACCAAATAGGGTGGCGAAAATACCAAACTGCGCCGCAGCGCCCAAGAGTAGCGTTTTCGGGTTTGCGATCAACGCACCAAAGTCAGTCATCGCTCCCACGCCCATAAAGATCAGCAATGGGAACACGCCCGTCTCAATGCCGACGTGGTAAACGTAATAGAGCAAACCACCCGGCTCGGTAAAACCTGCATTGGGGATATTGGCCAAGATGGCGCCAAAGCCGATCGGCAATAAAAGTAAGGGTTCAAAGCCCTTACTGATCGCCAAAAACAGCAGCAAGCAGCCAACGGCGATCATGCAGATCTGGCCAAACTCAAAATGCGCGATCCCCGTTTCAGACCAGAGAGTTAATAATCCGTCCATGGTTCTCCCTTATGCCAGACTCAGCAGTGGTGCGCCAACAGTGACGGAATCCCCTTCTTTTACATTGAGCTCTTGCACAATGCCGCTGCGGGCAGCGCGGATTTCCGTTTCCATCTTCATCGCTTCCAAAATCAGCAGGATATCCCCCTCTTCCACCGGAGCGCCCGCTTGCACGTGCACTTTGAAAATATTCCCGGCCAAAGGCGCAGAAACGGCTTCAGCGTCCGCACTGGCTGGCAATGGTGTCGCGGGAGTCGCTCGGGCGGGGGCAACACTTGGTGTTACAGAAGTTAGCTGGCCTTCAGGTCCCACTTCAACGTGGAACACCTGACCATCCACGCGCACGCTGTAAGCTTCCACTTTGCCGTTACTTACTTTCGCGGGCGCGGCTGGTTTGACATCGTCAGCGCTTGGCATAGGCTCAAAGGCTTCTGGGTTGCCACGATTTTTCAAAAATTTCAGACCGACTTGAGGGAAAAGTGCATAGGTGAGCACGTCATCCACACTCTCTTCAGCCAAACGAATGCCTTCAGCCTTCGCTTTTGCTAGCAGCTCGTCCGTCAACGTCTCAAGCTCGGCTTGTAACAAATCCGCCGGACGACACACCACTGGCTCTGCGCCATTGAGAACACGCGCTTGCAATTCAGCATTGACTGGTGCAGGTGCTGCGCCATATTCCCCTTTCAGAACGCCCGCCGTTTCTTTGGTGATGCTCTTATAGCGCTCACCAGTGAGCACGTTGATCACCGCCTGAGTGCCGACAATCTGCGAGGTAGGTGTGACCAAAGGGATAAAACCCAGATCTTCACGCACACGAGGGATCTCTTGTAGTACTTCGTCAATGCGATCCGCTGCGCCTTGCTCTTTGAGCTGGCTCTCCATGTTCGTCAACATGCCACCGGGCACTTGAGCAATCAGAATGCGCGAATCCACCCCTTTCAACTGACCTTCAAATTTTGCGTACTTTTTACGCACCTCACGAAAGTAAGCCGCAATAGGTTCGAGCTGTTCAAGCTGCAAATTGGTATCTCGCTCGGTTCCTTGAAGCATCGCCACCACCGTTTCTGTGGGCGTGTGACCGTAAGTACAGCTCATTGAGGAAATCGCAGTATCGAGAATATCGATGCCCGCTTCGACCGCTTTTATCGCCGTTGCCGTTGAGAGACCAGTAGTCGCGTGGCAGTGCAGCGCGAGTGGGATGTCACAAGACGCTTTGATGCGCGTAATCAGCTCTTGCGCTTCATACGGCTTGAGCAAACCCGACATATCTTTAATGCACAGCGAATGGCAACCAAGATCTTCGAGACGTTTAGCGAGATCGACCCAAGTGTCCGCATTGTGTACTGGGCTTGTGGTGTAAGAGAGTGTACCTTGTGCATGGGCGCCAACATCAATGGTTGCCTTGACCGCCTTTTGAAAGTTGCGTACATCATTCATCGCATCAAAGATACGAAAGACATCCATCCCATTGGTATGTGCGCGCTCGACAAACTTTTCCACCACGTCATCCGCGTAGTGACGGTAACCCAATAGGTTTTGTCCACGCAGTAACATCTGCATTGGCGTGTTTGGCATCGCCTTTTTCAGTGCACGTAAACGTTCCCAAGGGTCTTCTCCTAGAAAACGGATACAAGCGTCGAACGTTGCACCGCCCCAGGTTTCTAACGACCAATAACCCACTTTGTCTAACTCAGCTGCGATAGGCAGCATATCTTCAATACGCATACGCGTAGCAAACAGTGACTGATGGGCATCACGAAGTACCACATCGGTAATAGCTAGTGGTTTAGACATGCTCATAAACTCCTTTTAATCCTTTCATTTGCTACTTTGCAATCGAGGCGCGATGCTGTTGAATCGCCGCAGAGATTGCCGCCACAACCTGTGGGCTGACAGTGGATGAGGTTGATTGATTTGCTTTAGTCGTTTTCGCTGCAACGAGCTTCTCTGGTACTTCTTGTGGTACCAATGTCGACATGAATCGAATAAGAAAAATAAGAATGGTGAGAAAAATAAACACGACCCCCATCCCTGTAACCATCAGGGTGGCCGCCTCTATTAATTGGCTTCCAATATTTGTCATTTTGCTTCCTTTCTGTGTCATCCTGACAACATCAGAATCGCTATTTCAGCACTTCTGATTAACCGATTATCTAGATCGGTTAAATTTTGTCAATTTTGTTTAATAAAGGTTTCCGAACAGCCCACAACACAGGTTGTTTTTTCACCACACAGATCACATAACTTGAAACAATTAGCCACTTTTTTCTGATTTAAGGTGGACATTAGCCACTTTACTGTAGTGAAAGCACTAAAACTGCGATGAAGCTAAAGAAAAGAGAATAACTATTTGAAAAATAAGAAAAGTAAAAGCAGGGAAATTTAACAAAATAGCAACAAACAACGCATTCATTGAGTGGCAAAGCGCTGGGAAATCGCCTTAATCGAGAAGAGTGAATCGAAGCGCAAATCAAACCGCTTGCAGCGAGAGAAAGAATAAGTCGGTTAGCAGGAAAAGAAAAGCCTCGCAAACTGCGAGGCTTTGTCAAAATGGCGCGCTCGAGAGGATTCGAACCTCTGACCGCCTGGTTCGTAGCCAGGTACTCTATCCAGCTGAGCTACGAGCGCGCAATAATTTGTTTTCACCTCCACACTTTTCCTAGAGTAAGAAAAGTGGCGCGTCCGAGAGGATTCGAACCTCTGACCGCCTGGTTCGTAGCCAGGTACTCTATCCAGCTGAGCTACGGACGCGCAGGTGTTTGATATCGACACAAAATACTGAGTCGCTATCAGGAACCAAAGTCCCTTAATAATGGCGCGCTCGAGAGGATTCGAACCTCTGACCGCCTGGTTCGTAGCCAGGTACTCTATCCAGCTGAGCTACGAGCGCGCAATAATTTGTTTTCACCTCAACACTTTTCCTAGAGTGAGAAAAGTGGCGCGTCCGAGAGGATTCGAACCTCTGACCGCCTGGTTCGTAGCCAGGTACTCTATCCAGCTGAGCTACGGACGCGCAGGTGTTTGATATCGGATTTCCAATATCAGGAACTGACGTTCCTATATACGTGAGAAGAATGGCGCGCTCGAGAGGATTCGAACCTCTGACCGCCTGGTTCGTAGCCAGGTACTCTATCCAGCTGAGCTACGAGCGCACAATGTTCTCTGCAGAAAGAGATGTGAAGTCTATCACAAACAATTTCTTTTGGAACAAAAAAATTGACTCAGTTGTCAATAAATGGCGGTGAAGGAGGGATTCGAACCCTCGATACGGGATAAACCGTATACTCCCTTAGCAGGGGAGCGCCTTCAGCCTCTCGGCCACCTCACCGTTTTTGTTCCGATTTACGATCTGGCGCGCTCGAGAGGATTCGAACCTCTGACCGCCTGGTTCGTAGCCAGGTACTCTATCCAGCTGAGCTACGAGCGCGCATTGTATCGTAAAACGATGTTCGCAAGAATGGCGGTGAAGGAGGGATTCGAACCCTCGATACGGGATAAACCGTATACTCCCTTAGCAGGGGAGCGCCTTCAGCCTCTCGGCCACCTCACCGTCTTGCGGAGGCACATATTACGATTTACCAAAAATAAGTCAAACAATTTCTTTGAAAAAATAGCGCCCTATCGACTAACCGTTGCACATTTAACCAAAACGCATGAGAAATGAACTTTTGCTAATAAAAACTAAGCTTTTCAAGCCGATCAACAAAGGCTAATCGAGAGAAAACTTATTCACGCTAAAGTAAAAAAGGCTGACCCATAGGCCAGCCTTATTCAATCAAAGCTTCTGTTTAGTAGTTGCCAGATGCAACGTTACCAGTACCTTTTTCAGCTTGAATGCGCATGTAGATTTCTTCACGGTGAACGGATACTTCTTTCGGAGCATTCACACCGATACGTACCTGGTTGCCTTTAACGCCCAACACAGTTACTGTCACTTCGTCACCAATCATTAGTGTTTCGCCAACGCGGCGAGTCAAAATTAGCATTCTTTGCTCCTTGAGTATTCTCTAAATTTCTTGTTACGAAACTATTATCCAACAAAAGTTATATTTTCGTAAACTACCTTATTTTGGAAAATCAACCCAAAAAGGCTTGTTTCTGCTGAATGTTTAACGCTTCGTCAGAAGTAATGTAAGCATCATGCAGTACATTTGCTGCCAGATCGACACTCTCAGGAGATACAACTAACATACTGGACAACGGAGTCACCGAACAATGGTTGATACCAATCCCTTGTTCAATAAGCGCATCACATGCGTGTTGCATCAACGAGCTCGCTTCCAGACCTACGACAGTCAGCAAGCTTACTGCTTCACTATTACGGATTTTATCGCTGAAGACTAGATCCAACTTAGCACATGCATCCTGTTTTATCAGGATACCTGCCCAATCTGCTTCTTCGATCACATTCCAGATTTCGATGCCTAACATCTGACACTGCTTAGTCAGGCTAGACACCGTTTCTTTGGAGACTTTGATCAGAGCTAAGTCACGTTGTAGAGCAATACCACATACCGACTGTGTGCCTGTTTCCCCTTTCACTAAGCTGCCTTGATTGACATCAAAAGTCGAGAGAACACGTAGCGGCACACTGTGCTTCCAAGCGTATTGTACGCAAGGCAGATGCAGTACTTTGGCTCCTTTTCTGGCCATCTCTTCCATTGATGGAAAATCGATAATGTCCAGTTTCTGAGCATTTTTAACCACACGTGGATCACACGTATATATCCCATCAACGTCGGTAAAGATTTGACATTCATCTGCTGACAACGCACCAGCCAATGTCACAGCGCTGGTGTCAGAGCCGCCTCGACCTAAAGTGGTGATATCCCCATTTTCATTCACACCTTGAAATCCAGCCACTATCACAATTTGGCCTTGCGCAAGCAGTTCCATGATAGGGGCGGTATCAATGTGTTTAATCGTCGCGTCATTGTGTTGGTTATCCGTCACAATGTTCGCTTGTGCTCCGGTAAGTGAGCGTGCGGCATAACCCAGCTTATTTAGGGTCATGGCCAGCAGAGCCATAGACACTTGCTCACCAGCAGAGAGCAAAACATCAAGTTCACGAGCCGTTGGTACAGCGTCAACCTGCTTGGCCAACGCAACTAGGCGGTTCGTTTCACCCGCCATAGCAGAAACAACAACGACAACTTGATTACCATCATTTTTCGCCTTAATGATGTGTTCGGCCACAGTATGAATTGTGTCAATTGAACCCATTGAGGTTCCGCCGAACTTTTGCACGATAAGGGATTTTTTCACCAGTCTTCACCTTCCCAAGACCAAAGTCTCATTAGGACCACTTCCTATTTACATCCGTAAATCATCCGCAGTAGTTACAATAAAAACCAAGCGATTTGATTGGTTCGCTTAAAATTGCACCAATTAAACCACTTGGTTGACAGAAAAAAATTACGCCCAATCAAAGAAAGCTTTGATTGAGCGTAGGATTTATAAATTACAGACGCTCAGCCAGCCAAGCGTCAACAGACTCTAATGCAGCTGGCAAGGCTCCTGCATCAGTGCCGCCAGCCTGCGCCATGTCAGGGCGACCACCACCTTTACCGCCGACTTGTTGAGCCACCATGTTGACCAACTCGCCCGCTTTCACTTTGCTGGTTAAATCGTTGGTAACGCCAGCGATAAGGCCCACTTTATCGTCCGCCACATTGCCAAGCATGATGATGCCACTGCCAAGCTGGTTTTTCAGTTCATCCACCATACCGCGTAGCGCTTTGTTATCTGCGCCATCAAGCTTGGCGACAAGCACGTTTACGCCTGCGATTTGCTTGACTTGATCGGTCAAACTGGCACTGGCTTGTGAAGCCAGTTTATCTTTGAGCTGCTGAATCTCTTTCTCTAGGGATTTGGCTTTGCTAGCCGCATCAGCCAATTTCTCTTCGTATTTACGCGTTTGATTGTCTAATGCGTCCAGCGCACCTTCACCCGTCACCGCTTCAATGCGGCGGATACCCGCAGCAATACCACCTTCAGAGATGATTTTAAACAGACCAATATCGCCTGTGTTCGATGCGTGGATACCACCACACAGTTCAGTTGAGAAATCACCCATAGAGAGCACACGCACTTCGTCGTCGTACTTCTCACCAAACAGCGCCATCGCCCCTTTCTGCTTCGCCGCTTCAATATCCATGATATCGGTTTGGATGGTGTGGTTACGACGGATCTGGGCATTCACTAAACGCTCCACTTCTTTGAGCTCAGCAGGCGTCACCGCTTCTAAGTGAGAGAAGTCAAAACGTAAGCTTTCCGCTTTAACCAGCGAGCCTTTTTGCGCTACGTGCTCACCTAACACTTGACGAAGCGCCGCGTGCAACAGGTGAGTGGCCGAGTGGTTGAGGGAGATAGCCGCACGACGCTCTGCGTCTACTTGCGCGTTAACTTGATCGCCTTTCGCCAAAACACCTTCAACCATTACACCGTGGTGAGCAATCGCGTTCGCCAGCTTCTGCGTGTCTTCCACACGGAATAGACCCGCTTCAGTTTGCAGCACGCCTGCATCGCCGCACTGGCCACCAGACTCTGCGTAGAAAGGCGTTTCTTGTAAAATCACGATCGCTTTGTCACCCGCGGAAAGCGCCTGCGCTTCTTCACCTTCGACAAACAGAGCAACCACGTCGCTCACGCCATGAGTTGTCGAGTAGCCACAAAACTCAGACTGGGCGTCAACTTTGATTTTCGCATTGTAATCGGTGCCAAACTGCCCCGCTTCACGTGCGCGTTGACGCTGCTCTTCCATCGCTTTTTCAAAGCCAGCTTCATCGATGGTGAAGTCGTGCTCTCGTGCTACATCGTTAGTCAGATCGGCTGGGAAACCATAAGTGTCATAAAGTTTAAACACGGTTTCGCCGTCAAGCACTTTGCCATCAAGAGCATCAAGCGCGCCGTTAAGGATCGACATACCACGCTCAAGCGTACGACCAAAGTTCTCTTCTTCAATACGCAGTACTTTTTCCACTAACGCTTGCTGTTTTTTGAGCTCGTCGCCAGCCGTTCCCATCACCTCAGCCAGAACACCGACTAATTGATGGAAGAATGCACCTTGTGCGCCCAATTTGTTACCGTGGCGAACCGCACGACGGATAATACGACGTAGCACATAACCACGACCTTCGTTAGAGGGCATTACACCATCAACAATCAGGAAGGCACACGAACGGATGTGGTCTGCAATCACGCGCAAAGATTGGTTCGAAAGGTCTTGGTAACCAATAACCTCTCCCGCCGCTTTGATAAGCTTTTGGAACACATCGATTTCGTAGTTTGAGTGTACGCCCTGCATGATGGCCGAAATACGCTCGATCCCCATTCCCGTATCCACTGATGGCTTAGGTAACGGCTCCATTGTGCCATCGGCATGACGGTTGAACTGCATGAAAACGTTGTTCCAGATTTCGATGAAACGGTCGCCATCTTCTTCTGGAGAACCTGGAGGACCACCCCAAATGTGTTCGCCGTGATCGTAGAAGATCTCTGTACATGGACCGCATGGGCCAGTATCGCCCATTTGCCAGAAGTTGTCTGACTCAAACTTCTTGCCACCTTTCTTGTCACCGATACGGATGATGCGATCGGCCGATACACCCACTTTTTGATGCCAAATGTCAAAGGCTTCGTCGTCCGTTTCGTACACAGTAACGAGGAGGCGTTCTTTGGGAAGCTGCAGAACTTCAGTCAAAAATTCCCATGCATAAGCAATCGCGTCTTCTTTGAAGTAGTCACCAAAGCTAAAGTTACCTAGCATTTCGAAAAATGTATGGTGACGAGCAGTAAAACCGACGTTTTCTAGGTCGTTGTGTTTACCACCAGCACGTACACAGCGTTGGGCCGTAGTCGCTCGTGTGTAGGCGCGTTTTTCTAAACCTAAGAAACAATCTTTAAATTGGTTCATGCCCGCGTTAGTGAACAGCAGGGTTGGGTCGTTATGCGGTACTAACGATGAACTTTCTACGATTTGGTGTCCTTTGCTTTCAAAGAACTTGAGGAACGCATTGCGAACCTCATCAGTGCTCATGTACATGCAGCTCTTCCTGAAAATAGTCGAGTTAGAATTTTGCCGTATTGTAGATCATGCTTAAAGCTTCGACTAGTTTTCTTGCGGAAAAGACGATATGAAATGGAAAAACCGTAAATAGGCAGAAAAATAATACTTATTCACAGCTGACGGGCAAGAAACCGGACGCAATCAACTGCATGGAGAGTTACTCTTCCTCAGAAAGTGCATAGCTGATTTGCTCAAAGGAAAAGCCTCGATATTGAAGAAAGCGTACTTGTTTGGCATAGGCTTTTTGATCACTCGCCTGCTGGCCTTTAAACTTTTTCCATGCGGTCTGTTTTGCTAATTCAAACCAATCTTGAGGTTCATTGAGCAACGCTTGTTCAATGATGACATCAGCGACGCGTTTTTGCGTCAGCTCTTGGCGAATTCGACGCTCCCCGTGCCCTTTTGCGACATGCTGACGGATTTGACTCTCGGCAAAGCGCAGCTCATCCAAGTAACCATGTTCAACACAGAAAGCAATTACTGTATCGGCTTCTTCACTGGCGTAACCTTTGGCGATCAGCTTCTGCCTTAACTCATATTGACCATGGTCGCGCCGACTCAGGAGTTGAATCGCTGCCTCTTTGCACGTTTGCGCCGTCGAATAATGGGAATACATAAAAATTGACCTGTAAAAAAGCCCTGCACTGCAGGGCTTTGAGATATCGCTAAGATGATTAAAACTCTTCTTCTTGCTCTGGCGCTTCATCTGCCAGTTCCGCGCCTTCTAGCGGGGTGGCAGAGAGCAGCATTTCACGCAGTTTGGTATCCAATACTTTCGCCACATCAACGTGTTCTTTCAGATACTTACAGGCATTTGCTTTACCTTGGCCGATCTTATCGCCGTTATAGCTGTACCAAGCGCCTGATTTCTCGATCAGCTTACATTTCACGCCGAGATCAATCAGCTCACCTTCACGGTTAAAGCCTTGACCATACATAATCTGAGTATTGGCTTCTTTAAATGGCGCCGCGATCTTGTTTTTCACTACTTTGATACGCGTTTCGTTACCCACCACTTCGTCGCCTTCTTTGATAGACCCCGTACGACGGATATCCAAACGAACAGAAGCGTAGAATTTCAGCGCGTTACCACCCGTTGTGGTCTCTGGGTTACCAAACATCACACCGATCTTCATACGGATCTGGTTGATGAAGATACACATACAGTTAGATTGCTTAAGGTTGCCAGTGAGTTTACGCATCGCTTGAGAGAGCATACGAGCCTGTAGCCCCATGTGCGAATCGCCCATCTCACCTTCGATCTCGGCTTTTGGTGTCAAGGCAGCAACGGAGTCAACAACAATCACGTCGACTGCACCAGAGCGTGCCAAAGCGTCACAGATTTCCAGCGCTTGCTCGCCCGTGTCAGGCTGAGAGACCAGCAGCTGGTCAATGTTAACACCCAGTTTTTTCGCATAAACAGGGTCGAGCGCGTGTTCCGCATCGATGAAAGCACAGGTTTTACCTTCACGTTGCGCAGCGGCAATCAGCTCAAGTGTTAATGTGGTTTTACCGGATGATTCTGGGCCAAAGATTTCGACAATACGACCCATTGGCAGGCCGCCAGCGCCTAGTGCGATGTCCAGAGAAAGAGAGCCCGTAGAAATCGTTTCGACATCCATCGCACGGTTGTCGCCTAAGCGCATGATAGAGCCTTTACCAAACTGCTTTTCGATCTGACCTAGCGCAGCGGCGAGCGCTTTTTGTTTATTCTCGTCCATTACTTTCTCCGATTGTGTCGTCGCAAGGCAACCACTTAGAAACTTTTATGCAGGCTGAATCGGCTTCGTCCTGCTCAACAATTGCCAGTCATTATACTGTTGATTCATACAGTGTCCACCCCTGTATGAAAAAAAATGACCTTGATTGCCCACAGCGAGATCTTTATCGCATCCGACTATTTGGTGGTCAGATAATCGCTCACCACTTGCAGGGCGTGCAAAACCGCCGCCTGACGGATAGCGGCTCTGTCGCCGGAGAAAAGACAAGTTTCTTTTCTCAGCCAGCCACTTTTATCCAACCAAGCAAAACACACTGTGCCGACAGGTTTAATCGCCGTACCACCGTCTGGCCCAGCAATGCCGCTGATCGCTATCGCTATCGTCGCGCAGGAGTGGTTTAATGCCCCTTTCGCCATTTCTTCGACAACTTCCTCACTGACTGCGCCATGCTGCTCTAAGCTCTCAGCGCTCACCCCCAGCATTTCCATTTTCGCGTCATTGCTGTAGGTGACAAACGCCCGATCAAACCAACCAGAACTGCCGGCAATGTCAGTTATCGCACTCGCGACACCGCCGCCAGTACACGACTCTGCGGTCGCTAGGATCTGTTTGTGCTGTTTGAGTTGTTCGCCAAGTTGGCCCGAAAGTGCTGTGATAGAAACCGTCATTGAAATACCTGCTATCTCTTTTCGCCTGTATGTGATTCACGTATCCTAAGCCTCATTTCAGACAAACAAAAGACCAACGACGTGAAAGCCGAACAACAACACACGCCAATGATGCAGCAATATCTCAAGCTGAAAGCTGAGAATCCGGAGATCTTGCTGTTTTACCGTATGGGGGACTTCTATGAGTTGTTTTACGACGACGCGAAGCGTGCTTCCCAACTGTTAGACATCTCGTTGACCAAACGAGGCGCTTCAGCCGGTGAGCCCATTCCAATGGCAGGCGTGCCATTTCATGCGGTTGAAGGGTATCTCGCTAAGCTGGTGCAATTGGGTGAATCCGTCGCCATCTGTGAGCAGATTGGCGATCCTGCCACCAGCAAAGGGCCTGTTGAACGCAAAGTGGTGCGCATTGTCACGCCCGGAACTGTGACCGACGAAGCGCTGCTGTCTGAACGTCTCGATAACCTTATCGCCGCTATTTACTGCCACAATGGCAAATTTGGCTATGCCACTTTGGATGTCACTTCGGGCCGTTTTCAGCTCTCAGAACCGCAAAGCGAAGAAGCGATGGCGGCTGAGTTACAGCGCACTTCACCGCGGGAATTACTCTTTCCGGAAGATTTCGAACCTGTGCATTTAATGGCCAACCGGAAAGGCAATCGCCGCCGCCCGGTTTGGGAGTTCGAGCTAGATACCGCTAAACAGCAGCTCAATCAACAATTTGCCACGCGTGATTTAGTCGGCTTTGGGGTTGAACATGCCAAGCTCGGCCTTTGTGCGGCGGGTTGTTTGATCCAGTACGTCAAAGATACCCAGCGCACCGCTCTGCCGCATATCCGCTCGCTCACTTACGATCGCCAAGATCATTCCGTGATTTTAGACGCCGCCACGCGCCGCAATCTGGAGCTGACGCAGAATCTCGCGGGAGGCACGGAAAATACCCTGTCGTCGGTGTTGGATCACTGTGCAACGCCTATGGGCAGCCGCATGCTCAAACGCTGGATCCATCAACCCATGCGTGATCTCGATACGCTCAACGCACGTTTAGACGCCATCGGTGAGATCAAAGAGCAAGCATGCTTTGCCGAACTCCAACCTATTTTCAAACAAATCGGCGACATTGAACGTATTCTCGCCCGCTTAGCACTGCGCTCAGCGCGCCCTCGAGACATGGCAAGGCTACGACATGCAATGCAGCAACTGCCTGATTTGGAGAGCGAGCTAGCCAACCTAACTCATCCTCATTTACGTCAGTTGAGCCAAGATGCGGCTCCAATCGACGACGTTTGCCTCCTTCTTGAACAGGCGATCAAAGAGAATCCGCCAGTGGTGATCCGCGAAGGCGGGGTGATAGCCAGCGGCTACAATGCTGAACTGGATGAATGGCGCAACCTTGCCGATGGCGCAACCGAATACTTGGAGCAGCTTGAAGCCGAAGAGCGCGATCGTCACGGCATCGACACCCTCAAAGTTGGCTACAACAATGTGCATGGCTTTTACATTCAGGTCAGCCGCGGCCAAAGCCATTTAGTCCCACCTCATTACGTACGCCGACAAACGCTAAAAAATGCCGAGCGCTATATTATTCCGGCATTGAAAGAACACGAAGACAAGGTACTCAATTCCAGATCCAAAGCGTTGGCACTGGAAAAGCAACTTTGGGAAGAACTGTTTGACCTGCTGATGCCGCATCTTGAGCGTCTGCAAAGTTTGGCCAGTGCGATTGCCCAGCTTGATGTGCTGCAAAATCTCGCAGAGCGGGCAGACACGCTCGACTACTGTCGCCCCAGTTTGACCAAAGAAGCAGGCATCTACATTTCTGCTGGTCGCCATCCGGTGGTTGAGCAAGTGAGCAGTGAACCTTTTATTGCCAACCCCATTGAGCTGCATGCCCAGCGCAAAATGCTGATCATCACGGGACCAAACATGGGTGGTAAATCGACCTATATGCGCCAAACCGCGCTAATTGCGCTTATGGCACACATTGGCTCTTACGTCCCGGCACAATCCGCAACCATCGGCTCAGTGGATCGCATTTTCACCCGCATCGGCGCTTCTGATGATCTGGCGTCTGGCCGTTCGACTTTCATGGTCGAGATGACAGAAACCGCTAATATTTTGCACAACGCAACACAAAATAGCTTGGTACTGATGGATGAAATTGGTCGCGGCACCAGCACTTACGATGGTCTTTCCCTTGCGTGGGCCAGTGCGCAGTGGCTAGCGACTCAGATTGGCGCTCTCACTCTGTTTGCTACGCACTATTTTGAATTGACCGAACTCCCCAACCAACTGCCCCACTTGGCCAATGTGCATTTGGACGCGGTAGAGCATGGCGATAGTATTGCCTTTATGCATGCTGTGCAGGAAGGCGCTGCCAGCAAATCTTACGGCTTAGCGGTAGCGGGGCTCGCTGGCGTACCTAAAACGGTGATCAAAAATGCGCGGCAGAAACTGTCTCAATTAGAGCAGTTGAGCAAAGGTGATGTCACGGCAAGACCAGCTATGGTGGATGTAGCCAATCAGCTTAGCTTGATACCTGAGCCAAGCGAAGTGGAACAAGCACTGGCGAGTATTGATCCTGATGATCTCACGCAATCTGCGTAGCCCTTCAACTTGGATCTGACGCACGCGTTCACGCGTCAAGCCAATCTCTTTGCCCACTTCTTCGAGAGTCGATGGCTCATAACCAAGCAATCCAAAGCGACGCGCCAACACTTCTTTCTGTTTCGGATTTAGCTCTTCTAACCAGAAAATCAGTGAGTTGCGCATATCCTCATCCTGAGTTGACACTTCAGGATCGGAGTTGTTCGCATCGGGAATAATATCCAGTAGCGCTTTTTCCCCGTCACCACCAATCGGTGTATCGACAGAGCTAATCCGCTCGTTGAGGCGCAGCATTTTGCTGACATCTTCAACCGGGATATCCAGTTGAGAAGCGATCTCTTCTGCCGTAGGTTCGTGGTCGAGTTTTTGCGACAACTCGCGTGCGGTACGCAGATAGATGTTCAGCTCTTTGACAACATGGATAGGTAAACGGATGGTCCGAGTCTGATTCATCAGTGCGCGTTCGATGGTTTGACGAATCCACCAAGTGGCGTAAGTAGAGAAGCGGAAGCCACGCTCTGGGTCAAATTTTTCCACCGCTCTGATCAGGCCAAGGTTCCCCTCTTCAATCAGATCAAGTAACGCTAATCCACGGTTGCTGTAGCGGCGAGAAATCTTCACAACCAAACGTAAGTTGCTTTCAATCATACGTTTACGTGCTGCTTCATCCCCACGCAATGCGCGTCGAGCGTAAAGTACTTCTTCTTCTGCGGTCAGTAGAGGTGAGAAACCGATCTCTCCGAGGTAAAGCTGAGTCGCATCCAAGCTTTTGTTGCTGGCATCAAACTCTTCTCTGAGTGCGGCATTGGTATCGGAACTGTTGTCTTCTTTATCGCTAACTTCGATATCAGAGTCGTTCAACTCTACATCCATTTGATCAATATCGAAATCATCAACTTTGGTTACTGCATTGCTGTTACTCATAACGCCTCCCCCTGGCGAGTTAGCAAGGCATGGTATTTAGCTATGCCGCTGCTAGTTATGTCGCAAGTTGTTTTTCAAAGTTTTCATTAAGGTAAATAGCGATTTGGATTCACCGACTTACCTTGGTAGCGGATTTCAAAGTGCAAGCGTACAGATTTGGCGCCAGAGCTACCCATGGTAGCGATTTTTTGCCCGGCAGCGACACTTTGTCCTTCCGTTACTAGCAACCGATCGTTGTGAGCGTAAGCGCTTAAGTAGTTATCATTATGTTTCACGATAATCAGATTACCGTATCCACGCAGCGCATTACCTGAATAAACTACGACTCCTGCTGCGGTTGAGACTATCGATTGACCTCGCTGTCCTGCAATATCAATCCCTTTGTTTCCTTGTTCTCCCGCAGAGAAATTCTTGATAACTCTCCCTTTTGTTGGCCACAACCACTTGGCTATTTTGTCATTATCTGGTTGGGCTGGTTTTGCTGTTGGAATAACATTTTCTTTACCTTTAGGCTCAACATACTCCTTTGATTTGGATTGTTCAACCTTCCCAGATGAATCTTTTTTAACCACTTCAAGCGGCTTTTGCTCACTTTTTTCGATAGAGTTTTTACTCGATTTTAACGTTTCAGGAGGAGAAACTGGCGCGCTTTTCGTCGGGGCAACAGGCGCAGAAACTATAACTGGTGCAGCTTCGGCCAGATTGCCAAATGTGGGGGCAACGTATGCAGGCCCCCAAAGTTTGAGTTTTTGCCCTGGGAAGATGGTGTACGGCGGCGAAAGGTTGTTGTAACGGATGAGATCATTTACATCTTTATTTGTGACATAAGAAATGAAATAGAGCGTGTCCCCTTTTTCCACTTCATAGTAGCTGCCTCGATAGCTGCCGCGCTCTACAGATGAATAGTCTTTCTCTAACCCTGAAACGGGCGCAGGCGAGTGTGCTGCGCAGCCCACTAACTGCACCACACCAAGTAAACTAACTAATTGAAATGTCCTAAAAAGGCTCACACTCACTCGCTACCCCTACGCCAGTTCGCCAGCGACTAAGGGAACAAAGTTGACGCTTTCAATCACGCTAGAGGTAATTTGATCACCACGGCGTTCAATGCACAGCAGCAGCTGCTCTTCGGTACCCACAGGGATCACCAGTCGCCCCCCTTGTGCTAATTGCTCTATTAAGGCATGTGGCACATTTTCCGCCGCCGCCGTAACAATAATGGCATCAAATGGGCCTTTACTTTCCCAGCCCTGCCAGCCATCACCATGTTTGGTGGAGATATTATAGATATCCAACTGCTTAAGTCGGCGCTTCGCTTCCCATTGCAGCGCTTTAATTCGCTCAACAGAGTAGACATGATCCACCAGTAGCGCCAGCACGGCGGTTTGATAACCCGAACCCGTTCCGATCTCCAGCACTTTACTGTCCCTTTTGAGGCGTAAAAGCTCGGTCATCTTTGCCACAATGTAAGGCTGAGAAATGGTCTGACCTTGTCCAATCGGCAATGCGTTGTTGTCATAGGCCTGATGCATCATTGCCTGAGAGACAAAATTTTCCCTTGGGATACGATGAACCGCCTCCAATACCGCTTGATCTTGGATACCTTGGGCAACAAGAAACTGCACCAAACGACCTGCGTGTGGATTACTCATGGCTTGCATCCTTTAACCAATCGTCCATCGCCCGTAGCGACTCATGCGCGGTCAGATCCACTTGCAAAGGCGTAATCGACACGACATCTTGCTCAATCGCAAAGAAATCGGTACCCATACCCGCATCTTGCTCTTTCCCTGGAGGGCCGAGCCAATAAATCGTGTGACCGCGAGGATCTTGTTGTTTAATCATGTTTTCAGCGTGATGACGAGCGCCTAATCGGGTGACTTCAATTTGCTGCAACTGCTCAAATGGCCGATCAGGAATGTTGACGTTCAACAGACGATTGGTTGGAATCGGGCTAGTTAAATGTTGCTCAACCAACTGACGCGCTATTTTAGCTGCGCTGGAAAAATGGTGCTTGCCGACCAGAGAAAAAGCGATGGACTGAACACCGAGAAAATGTCCCTCCATTGCCGCCGCCACAGTACCAGAATAGAGCACGTCATCGCCTAGATTTGCACCGTGATTGATCCCGCTCAGTACCAGATCCGGCAAATCATCTTTTAGCAACTCATTGAGCGCAAAGTGCACACAATCGGTCGGTGTGCCCTGCACAGAATAAACATCGTCACCAATGCGATTAACACGTAATGGTTGCTCTAACGTCAAAGAGTTTGACGCGCCAGAGCGGTTTCTATCTGGTGCCACAACAATCACCTGTGCTATCTCACGCAATTCATCGGCTAACGCGTTAATCCCCTCGGCAAACACGCCATCGTCATTGCTCAGTAGAATCCGTAACGGTTTATTCTGCTTTTCATCCATCATTATTGGTACTCTCTTTCGAACGCTATTTCCTGCACTAATTCACGCACAATCGAAGTCGCAAAGGAGCCTGCATCCAGTGCAAAACGCAGCGTTATCTCATCTCCTACCACTGACCAAGTGAGGTTTTGTGGTTTCAAGCTTATGGCTCGTCGGTCATGGCGCATGCGATTGCCGCGAATCAACGCCATCAAATCCGTTTCTTCATCCAGTATCGGCTGCTCTAGTGCCAGCGCCGAAGCTTGTGTGGGCAGTGCGTTGTCGCCCGCTAAGGCCGCACTAATCATCACCTCTCCACGTTCAAAGCGCGCTTGAGCCTGAGGCAAAGCCGCTGCATCGATCGTTTCTTGCCCCGCTTGAGACAAGACAACATCCCCTTCGATCACATGGTCAAAGATCCCTTGCTGCAAGCGATCGGACACGATGCGATTGAAAATCCACGAGCGTGCTGTCGATAAGTACATGCTGCGTTTATTTTGGTTGCGAGTGCGCACATTTTCTCTCCCCCAGCGGCGAGCCTCATCAAGATTATTGCCATCGCGACCAAAGCGCTGGCTACCAAAATAGTTTGGTACACCAACCTGTTGGATGCGCTCTAAACGACGTTCTACATCCGCCACATCCGTCACTTCGCTTAAGGTCACCACAAACTCGTTGCCGACCAAATCGCCTGGGCGAAGCTTCTTATTGTGACGAGTCACGGCCAAAATTTCGATGCTCGGATACTGAGCGAGGAAGGCTGCAAAGTTGGGAATGCCGCCAGTAGGCAGATGGACACTCAACCATTGCTCTGTCACGGCATGGCGATCTTTAAGGCCAGCCCAACTAACGTTTTGCGATGGTACCCCGCACACCTTTGCCAACTCATTGGCGACAAAACTGGTGTTTTCCCCCGTTTTTCGGATATGCACCATCAGATGCTCACCTTCACCGGTGAAGGAAAAACCCAAATCCTCTTTGACTTGAAAGTGCTCAGGTTTGGCTTTGATTTTGGCTTGTGCCGTCGGCTTACCCGCGAGGTATGCCAAAGAAGCGAGGATATCTGTCATGCTTTTTTCCACTGCCATGCAGCTTGTAAACGATTTATTCTTTAATCAACAATACAACGGCTTCCGTTGCAATGCCTTCTTTACGTCCGGTGAAACCTAAACGTTCGGTAGTTGTTGCCTTCACATTAATATTGCCAACCTCAGTTTGCAGATCCTCTGCTATTGCTTGACACATGGCCTCAATGTAAGGGGCCATTTTCGGCGCTTGGGCGATAATAGTGATATCAGCATTGCCCAGACGATAGCCTTGTTCTTTCACTCGGCGATAAACATCTTTCAACAATTCACGGCTGTCGGCACCTTTCCATTGATCATCGGTGTCAGGGAAATGACGACCAATGTCGCCCGCAGCAATCGCGCCAAGCAAGGCATCGCTGAGGGCGTGCAGGGCCACATCCCCATCCGAATGCGCGATCAACCCTTGCTCATAAGGCACTTTAACCCCGCCAATAATCACGGGGCCTTCTCCACCAAATTTGTGCACATCAAAACCATGGCCAATTCGAATCATTGTTTATCCTTCTGCTCGGCTTAAATAGAATTCCGCTAACGCCAGATCTTCTGGCTGAGTAATTTTAATATTGGTCGCTTTACCGGGAATTAAGACGGGTTGTCGCCCCTGCCACTCCAAGGCGGAGGCTTCATCGGTAATGGCCACATTGTGGGCTAGTGCCTGCTCAAGCGCGACGGTCAACGTCTGAGTTTGAAACATTTGCGGCGTTAATGCGTGCCAAAGGGCGTCACGAGAGACCGTATGGTCAATGTTCCGCTCTGCGTTAGCGCGCTTCATCGTGTCACGCACAGGGGTGGCCAAAATCCCGCCAACCGGATGAACCAAGCAGGCGCTGATCAAGGCATCGATATCGTCAAGCGAAACACAGGGCCTCGCCGCGTCATGCACTAAAACCCATTTTGCCTCTAGATGCGTTTGCACATATTTAAGGCCAGAAAGCACCGAATCCGCGCGCTCTTTACCGCCACTGACTCGGATCACTTGCGGCGAATTTGCTATCGGCAACTGGGCAAAATAAGGGTCATCATCGCTGATCGCGACCACCACCTGCGCGATCAACGGATGCGCTAGCAGCTTATTCAAGGTGTGTTCCAACACGGTGCGCTCGCCGATGGATAAATATTGCTTGGGACGGTCGGCTTGCATCCTACTGCCCACTCCGGCAGCAGGAACTATCGCAACTAAAGATGGAGTCTTTTTCGGCATCTTATTGATTTTCCTCACCGACAAGACGGTAGAAGGTTTCGCCTTCTTTCACCATGCCGAGTTCATGTCTGGCGCGCTCTTCAATGGCATCCAACCCCTGTTTGAGATCATCAATTTCTGCATACATTTCGCTATTACGCGACTGTAACTTGCTGTTCACTTGTTGCTGGACTTCGATATCACGCTCGGTGGCGTAATAATCCGACACACCGTTTTTACCAAACCAGAGTGTGTATTGCAGCAGCGCAAATAGCAGTGTCAAAACTAAAATAAACAGACGCATGAGCGATTTTACTTGTGGCCTATCAGAGGAAAGAGTTATGAAGCCCTTTTTATAGCACAATTAGCGGGTTGGCTCTATAGAGGGTTAGTGCAACAAGGGGAGCGTGCTTAGCGTGAGTTTTCCTCTAGATAAAAAAACACCCCGCAAACGCAGGGTGTTTTTAAAGCTTCAATCTAAGCGATTAATTCAATTAGGAATTAAGCTTGACCTTTCACTTCTTTAAGGCCGCTTCTTTGAAACATGGGGGTGCGCGCTCACCGTGCGCTTTCCTATCGATAAAAAAACACCCCGCAAACGCAGGGTGTTTTTAAAGCTTCAATCTAAGCGATTAGAATTAAGCTTGGCCTTTCACTTCTTTAAGACCGCTTCTTTGAAACATGGGGGTGCGCGCTCACCGTGCGCTTTCCTATCGATAAAAAAACACCCCGCAAACGCAGGGTGTTTTTAAAGCTTCAATCTAAGCAATTAATTCAATTAGGAATTAAGCTTGGCCTTTCACTTCTTTAAGACCGTTGAAAGGTGCACGCTCACCTAGCGCTTCCTCGATACGGATCAGTTGGTTGTACTTAGCAACACGGTCAGAACGGCTCATAGAACCAGTCTTGATTTGACCTGCTGCAGTACCTACCGCTAGGTCAGCGATAGTTGCATCTTCAGTTTCGCCAGAACGGTGAGAGATTACTGCTGTGTAACCTGCGTCTTTAGCCATCTTGATTGCAGCTAGAGTCTCAGTTAGAGAACCGATTTGGTTGAACTTGATTAGGATAGAGTTGGCGATGCCTTTCTCGATACCTTCTTTTAGGATCTTAGTGTTCGTTACGAACAGGTCGTCACCAACGATCTGGATTTTCTTGCCCAGTTTCTCAGTTTGGTATGCGAAACCTTCCCAGTCAGACTCGTCTAGACCGTCTTCGATAGAAACGATTGGGAACTTCTCAGTTAGCTCTTCTAGGAAGTCAGAGAAACCGTTAGAAGTGAAGATGCGGCCTTCGCCTTTCAGGTTGTACTCTTTCTTCTCTGCATCGTAAAACTCAGACGCTGCACAGTCCATCGCTAGAGTGATGTCAGTACCTAGAGTGTAACCAGCTGCTGCTACTGCTTCAGCAATAACTTCTAGCGCTTCAGCGTTAGATTTTAGGTTAGGAGCGAAACCACCTTCGTCACCAACAGCGGTGTTGTAGCCTTTAGATTTCAGAACTTTCGCTAGGTTGTGGAATACTTCCGCGCCCATGCGAACGGCTTCTTTCAGAGTTTTCGCGCCAACTGGCTGGATCATGAACTCTTGGATGTCAACGTTGTTGTCTGCGTGCTCACCACCGTTGATGATGTTCATCATTGGTAGAGGCATAGAGAATTGACCCGCAGTGCCGTTTAGCTCAGCGATGTGCTCGTATAGAGGCATGCCTTTTGATGCAGCCGCCGCTTTGGCGTTTGCTAGAGAAACCGCTAGGATTGCGTTTGCACCAAAGTTAGATTTGTTATCAGTACCGTCTAGGTCGATCATGATTTGGTCAACAGTTGCTTGGTCTTTTGCATCTTTGCCAACCAGAGCATCTGCGATTGGGCCATTTACTGCAGCAAGAGCTTTCAGTACGCCTTTACCTAGGAAACGAGCTTTGTCGCCGTCACGCAGTTCAAGCGCTTCGCGAGAACCAGTAGATGCGCCAGATGGAGCCGCAGCCATACCTACGAAACCGCCTTCTAGGTGTACTTCAGCTTCAACAGTAGGGTTACCACGTGAGTCGATGATTTCACGACCTAGAACTTTAACGATCTTAGACATTAATGTTTCCTCTCGTTTAAATATAAATGTCAAATTTAAAGGGCCGCCGCACAACCTTCGCGACCGCCCGTATCCTTTTACTTCAGTTCGCCGCGCGCATTTTCACCCGCTGCTTTGATAAAGCCAGAAAACAGTGGATGCCCGTCACGTGGCGTTGAGGTGAACTCTGGGTGGAACTGAGCCGCAACAAACCATGGGTGGTTCGGGTTCTCGATCATCTCAACCAGTTTCTTGTCCGCTGACAGGCCAGAGACTTTTAGGCCCGCTTTTTCAATTTGAGGACGAAGATTGTTATTCACTTCATAACGGTGGCGGTGACGTTCATGGATCGTATCGCTACCGTACAATTCACGCGCTTTCGTGCCTTTCGCTAGGTGGCAAAGTTGCGAACCTAAACGCATGGTACCACCAAGATCAGAAGATTCAGTACGCTCTTCAACGTTACCTTCGCTATCTACCCACTCAGTAATCAAACCGACTACTGGGTACTTGGTGTCTTTATTAAATTCTGTTGAGTGTGCTCCTTCCATACCCGCAACGTTGCGCGCGTATTCAATCAGAGCAACTTGCATACCTAAGCAAATACCTAGGTAAGGAACTTTGTTCTCACGAGCGTATTTCGCCGCCAGAATCTTGCCTTCGATACCACGGTCGCCGAAGCCACCAGGTACAAGGATCGCGTCAAGTCCCTGCAGAACTTCAACGCCTTTGGTTTCTACGTCCTGAGAGTCTACATATTTAATGTTAACGCTCAAGCGATTTTTCAGACCTGCATGTTTAAGCGCTTCGTTTACCGATTTATACGCATCTGGCAGTTCGATGTATTTGCCAACCATGCCGATGGTGACTTCACCGGTTGGGTTAGCTTCTTCGTAAATCACCTGTTCCCATTCAGACAGGTCCGCGTCTGGCGCTTTGATACCAAAACGAGCACACACCAGATCATCCAAACCTTGTGATTTGATCAACTGAGGGATTTTGTAGATAGAATCCACGTCCTTCATTGAAATCACCGCTTTCTCAGGAACGTTACAGAACAGTGCGATCTTCTTACGCTCGTTCGCTGGGATCATACGATCGCTGCGGCAAACGAGAATGTCTAGCTGAATACCGATAGACAGCAGCTCTTTCACTGAGTGTTGAGTTGGTTTGGTTTTTACTTCGCCTGCTACCGCTAGGTAAGGTACCAGCGTCAAGTGCATGAACATGGCACGCTCACGGCCAATTTCAACCGCTAGCTGACGGATGGCTTCCATAAATGGCAGCGACTCGATATCACCCACAGTACCGCCGATCTCAACGATAGCCACATCGTGACCTTCTGCGCCAGCAATAACGCGGTCTTTAATCGAGTTGGTGATATGAGGAATAACCTGAATGGTGGCACCTAGGTAGTCACCACGACGCTCTTTCGCCAGAACGTCTGAGTAAACACGACCTGCAGTAAAGTTGTTGCGCTTAGTCATCTTAGTGCGGATGAAACGCTCGTAGTGACCAAGGTCTAGGTCGGTTTCAGCGCCATCTTCCGTAACGAATACTTCACCGTGTTGAGTTGGGCTCATGGTGCCTGGGTCAACGTTGATGTATGGATCAAGCTTCATGATGGTCACTTTAAGACCACGTGCTTCTAAGATCGCTGCTAGGGATGCTGCTGCAATACCTTTACCTAGAGAGGATACAACCCCGCCAGTAACAAAAATGTAATTTGTCGTCATGTTTAACCTGAAATTGGTTGAATGAGGGAAATGGATTTCTTCTGGACGGGACGAAAATATACCAGAAGACCCTAACCGCCACAACGTGAAATCTATCACACGCCAATTTTTTATTTTTTGCTTCAAATCAAAGTGAACTAACAGCAATCAAGCCTGTGGGAAATTAGTTGAGCCCTTTTTTTGCCACTTTATCTGCCGATTTTTAGCCCTTCTCTTGGGCTTTTACCTGATCCCAAAACCCGTCCAATTCTTGCAAACTGCACTCGCTCAGTGTTTTGCCACACGCAGCAACTCGCTGCTCGACAGCGCGAAATCGACGAGCAAACTTGAGGTTGGCTTTGGCCAGCGCCACTTCAGGATTAACCGAAAGATGCCGGGCCAGATTGACCGTCGCAAACAGTAAGTCACCCAGTTCCAACTCCACTTTGTCCGCTTGCACATCCACTTGCAGCGCCTCTTCCATCACTTCATCCACTTCCTCGCGCACCTTGTCTACCACAGGGCCAAGTGAGTCCCAATCAAAACCGTAGCGCGCACACTTTTTCTGCATCTTTGTGGCACGTAATAATGCCGGAAGCGAAGCTGGTATAGAGTCTAGAATACTTTCTTCGCTTTTGCCTGCTAAGGCTTTCTCTTTTATTTTTTCGGCTTCCCAGTTGGCATTGAGCTCCGCTTCATCCGTAAATTCCTGCTCTGCGAACACGTGCGGGTGGCGACGCGTGAGTTTCTCATTGACCGTTTCCACCACCTGCGAGAAGTCAAACAGACCCTGCTCTTTCGCGATCTGGCTGTAAAAAATCACCTGAAACAGTAAATCACCAAGCTCCTCTTTGAGATTGGACCAATCTTGCTTGTGAATCGCATCCACCACTTCATAGGTTTCTTCGATAGTGTGAGGCACCACGCTGTCAAAAGTTTGCTTACGATCCCACGGGCAGCCATTTTCAGGGTCGCGCAGCTTGGCCATGATCTGTTCTAACTGTTCGATTGGATGAGTCATTTTGCTTCCTTTGTAGACAATTCGTTTGTAAAAAATGCATTTGTAAAAAAGGCGAGTAGTCTGCACTACTCGCCTCTCATTGAAACGATTTGCGATCAGCAGAGTCGTTTGACTGACATCACATCGCGTACTTGCTCGACCCGCTTCATGATGCGGTTGAGCACTTCGATGTTAGACACCTCAAGCTCAAAGTCCATCACATTCAGATGAGTGCGATAGTCCATGCGACTCTTCATGCTGATCACTTTTATTTTCTCGTTCGCCAGCATGGTGGTAATGTCTTTCAGCAGGCCACTACGCTCCATCGCTTCCACACGCACCGTCAGCATGTAAGAGCCGACCACACCACGTCCCCAAACGGTGTCGATGATCCGCTCTGGTGCGTGATGGCGCAATTCGTCCAACTGTTCACAATCGCTGCGGTGCACCGAGATGCCACGACCTTGGGTGATGTAACCGCAGATCTCATCGCCCGGGATCGGTTGGCAACAGCGCGCGAGGTGGGTCATTAGGTTATCCACTCCCTCGACCACCACAGCATCTTTGCGCGGGCGACTTGGCGATGCGCCTTTGCTTTCCGCTTCCTGCAGTTTTTCTAGCGCTTGTTTGTCTTCTTCTTCCGCGGTCGGTTTATTCACCAAGGCATTGATATGGTTGACGATCTGGTTGATACGCAAATCACCACTGCCGACCCCAACATACAGCTCGTCCGACGTATTCATGTTGAAACGCTTGAGCGCGTATTGCTCCGCATCTTTCAGCGTGGCGCCAATCTTCGCTAACTCGTGCTCTAAAATCTCGCGCCCTGCTTCGAGGTTTTTCTCGCGGCTTTGCTTGCGGAACCACGCGTTGATCTTGGCGCGTGCACGCCCCGAGGTAACAAAACCCAGCGATGGGTTGAGCCAATCACGCGAAGGGTTAGGCTCCTTCTGGGTGATGATTTCGACCTGATCGCCCATGTGCAGTTTGTGGGTGAACGGCACGATGCGCCCAGCGACTTTGGCACCAATACAGCGATGGCCAACTTCGGAGTGAATATGATAGGCGAAATCAAGCGGCGTCGCTCCCATCGGCAAATCGACCACATCACCACGCGGAGTAAAGGCGTAGACACGATCATCAAACACCTGACTACGCAACTCATCGAGCATCTCACCCGAATCGGACATCTCTTCCTGCCAATCAAGCAGTTTACGTAGCCAAGTGATTTTCTCGTCATAGCCGCTGCGGGCGCTGCTGCCTTCTTTGTATTTCCAGTGGGCCGCAACCCCAAGTTCAGACTCTTCATGCATCTGCTTGGTACGGATCTGGATTTCGATGGTTTTCCCTTCTGGGCCCAAAATCACCGTGTGGATCGACTGATAGCCGTTGGGTTTAGGGTTAGCAACGTAATCGTCAAACTCGCTAGGCAAATGTTTATACTTGGTGTGCACCACACCGAGCGCGGCATAACAATCTTGCAGTTTGTCGGCAATAATGCGCACAGCGCGCACATCAAACAGCTCATCAAAGGCGAGCCCCTTCTTCTGCATTTTGCGCCAGATGCTGTAAATGTGTTTCGGTCGCCCGCTGACTTCGGCCTTGATGCCGCACGTTTTCATCTCTAAAGAGAGATCTTCGACGAAATCCTTGATGTACTGCTCGCGAACGATGCGTCGCTCCGCCAGTTGCTTGGCGATCTGTTTGTAGGTGTCTGGCTGCTGGTAGCGGAAGGCGTAATCTTCGATTTCCCACTTGAGCTGACCGATCCCCAAACGGTTCGCCAGCGGCGCATAGATATTGGCACACTCTTTTGCCGCCGCGCGGCGCACGTCGTCCGGCGCTTGTTTGACTTCAATCAGGTTGCAAATCCGCTCTGCGAGTTTAATCACTACGCAGCGAAAATCATCCACCATGGCCAACAGCATACGGCGGACGTTGTCCACCTGAGCGGAACCCGCACTGCCTTCCAATGTGATGTTCAACTGACCAATAGCGGCCATTTCATCCACGCCATCAATCAGCTTAATGATCTCTTTGCTGTACTCTTCTTCCAGCGCTTCACGGGCAAAAGCACCACTTGAAACCAAAGGAAACAGCTGTGCGGCCACCAGCGTCGCTTTATCCATCGATAAAGTGACCAAGATCTCGATCATCTCCCGTCCACGCCACAACAGCAGCTCGGCCTGTTCATGGCCAGCCAAGATGGCCTGGCAGTGACGATACACTTCAATCAAGCGAGTGGAGATGCTGTTATCCTGTTTCAAGCTGGCAACCCAGCTTTCCAATTCAAACTGCTCTTTGGGGTTCAAATGTGCGCTTCTTACCGCAACCATCTTGTCATCCTAATTATTCTTTGTTCGTTTCGACTAACTGCATCCGGGTTAGTTCGCTTTGCTTCGCCTGAGTGATGACATTTTGCACTGAGTTACTTCTCAAACAGTGCCATCGACTCAAGGTGACTGGTATGTGGAAACATATCCAGCATCGCCAATTTGGTTAAGGTATAGCCCTGCGTAAGCAGGCTCTGACTGTCCCTTGCAAGGGTAGCAGGATTACACGAAACATAAACCACTCTTTTCGCACCCAATACGGATACCTGATCGATGATGCCGCTTGCACCAGCCCGAGCGGGATCGAGTAGAATTTTGTCAAACTGCTCGCTTGCCCAAGGTTGGCCGATAAAATCCGCCTCAAGATTAGCGTGAAAAAATTGCGCGTTATTGATCTGGTTCAACGCCGCGTTCTCGGCGGCATTGTTGACCATTTGCGCGACCCCTTCCACTCCGATGACTTGCTTGGCTTTGCTCGCCAGAGGCAAGCTGAAATTACCAAGGCCGCAGAAGAGATCCAGCACGCGATCATCGGCTTGTGGCTCAAGCCATTCCAATGCTTGCGCGACCATTTTCTGGTTGATATGCGGGTTGACCTGAATAAAGTTGTTCGGCGCAAAAGGGACCTTGACTGTGCATTCCTGATAGTAAGGCTGCTCGCCAACAATGCGATCGAGCTGGTCACTTTCCGGCATGAGATAAAGTGTTAGCGCATGTTTCGTCGCAAACTGCACCAGCGCGGTTTCATCTTGCGCCGCCAACTTCGCCGTGTGACGCAGTGCCACCACAACGCCATTATCGGCTGCGACCAGTTCAACATGGCCCAAAGTTTCCGGTTTATCAAAGCCACTTAGTAGCGCTTTCAGTTCAGGCAAAATCTGGTTGAGCGGCGCGGCCAATACCGGGCAAGCAGTGATGTTCTCAATCTGCTTACTCTGTTTGCGGCGAAAGCCAAATTGCAGTTGGCGCGTTTTCTTATCCTGCATCAGGCTAAAGCGAGCGCGGCGGCGATAGCCTTGGTCAGGCCCAGTCACGACAGGAGCGAGTTCGATTTCACGTCCGGCGAATTTTTTCATCAATTGCAGCAATGCCGCCTGTTTGTATTCCAACTGCGCCGGATAGTTGAGATGCTGCATGTCGCAGCCACCGCATTGACCGTAGTGCGGACAAAAAGGCTCGATGCGCTGCTCACTGGCTTGCAGCACTTTGATCAGTTTGCCACGGGCGAATTTACTCTTCTCTTCCACCAGTTGCGTCACCACGGTTTCCCCCGGCAGCGTTCCTTCAATAAACAGCGGTTTTTGCTTGAGATAGGCGATACCCGCGCCTTGGTTGTCCAGCCTTTCAATCTGCACTTGCAGATGCTTGAAATCCGGTTGCGTTTTCTTTTTCGGTTGGAAAAAACGTGCCATGCTCTAATGCCTGAAATAAATTGCTCAAATTTGTCCTCACAGCGTCACTATTCTTTAGCGCCGCCGTTGTACCCACAGGATGATCTGATTATGCTTGTGCGATGATTCGATTGGGTCACTTCGCTTTTTGTGACGCCTATTTTCCCATATCCCGACCTTGATGTAATTAGATAACATGACCAGATATGGCTTACGTGCCCGCGTAATTACTCTTACTCTCGCTCCGACCTTAATCATAGGTCTATTGCTCAGCAGTTTTTTCTCTTTTAATCGATATCGGGATCTGGAACGTCAGGTGATCACCACCGGTAACAGCATTATTGAGCCTTTGGCGATTGCCAGCGAGCCTCATCTTTTGAGCGAAAGCCGTGAAGCGGTGCGCCGCTTGATCAGTTACGCCCATCGCAAAAACTCTGAGCTGGTGCGCAGTATCGCCGTATTTGATAGCCATCATGAGCTGTTTGTTACTTCCAACTTTCACCCCAATTTCGAATCACTGACGTTTCCCAAAGACAAGCCGATTCCGCTGCTGGGCGATTCTGAGCTACACGACACCACCATGATCCTGCGAGTGCCGATCCTTTCCGAGGGGCACTATCTCAGCAACTTGGTCGAACCCGAGCAAGCCACGCGCGCGGTCGGTTACATCGCGGTCGAGATGGATCTCTCGTCGCTGCGCTTACAGCAATACCAAGAAGTCTTCTCCGCCTTTTTAGTGTTAATACTTGGCCTTGGTCTGGCTAGCGTGTTCGCCTCGCGCCTGATGCAAGATGTTACCCAACCGATTACCCATATGAAAAACGTGGTGGACCGTATCCGCCGCGGCCAGTTGGACATTCGCATCGAAGGCAAAATGCATGGTGAGCTGGATTCACTGAAAAACGGCATTAACGCCATGGCCGTCTCGCTCTCGGAATACCATGTTGAGATGCAGCACAGCATCGACCAAGCAACCTCCGATTTGCGCGAAACGCTTGAACAGCTGGAAATTCAAAACGTCGAACTGGATATTGCCAAAAAACGCGCCCAAGAAGCGGCGCGGGTAAAATCGGAATTTTTGGCTAACATGTCTCACGAGCTGCGCACTCCACTCAATGGTGTGATCGGTTTTACTCGTCAGATGCTCAAAACTCAGTTGACCAACAGCCAGACCGATTATCTGCAAACCATTGAAAAATCGGCCAACAACCTACTCAACATCATCAACGACATTCTCGATTTCTCTAAACTGGAAGCGGGCAAGTTGGCGCTGGAAAACATTCCGTTCGATTTCCGAGAGGGCTTGGAAGAGGTGATCAGCTTGCAAGCCACCAGCGCCCACGAAAAAGGGTTGGAGATCACCTTAAAAGTGGATCCGAAAATTCCTCCCGGTCTGGTGGGTGACCCGCTGCGTATTCAGCAAGTACTGACTAACTTAGTCGGCAACTCGATTAAGTTCACCGAAAAAGGCAACATTGATGTCAGCGTCGAAATGCGCGCCCAAGCAGGCGATGCGGTCGATCTGCAATTTATGGTGCGAGACACCGGCATCGGCATCTCAGAGCGCCAACAAGCGCAGCTCTTCCAAGCCTTTAGCCAAGCAGACGCGAGCATTTCACGTCGCTACGGCGGTACTGGGTTAGGTCTGGTTATCACGCAAAAACTGGTCAGCCAAATGGGCGGGGAAATCAGCCTCACCAGCCGCCTGCACCAAGGCTCAACCTTCTGGTTCACTCTGCGTTTGCACTCAACGCAAATGCCAATGAGTGACCTGCTCGAATCCGAGTATCTGCAAGGCAAAGAGCTCTTGTTGGTGGAGCCCAACATGCAAGCGGCAGCAGTCACGCAGCAACTATTGGCGCAAGAAGGCATTCACGTGGTCTACCGCTCGACCTTGCCAGAAGAGAGCAAAACCTACGATTTCGTTCTGCTCAACTTGGCCGCCAATCAAAGCTACGACTTGCACACCATCGAAAACTGGCTCAGCCACGCGCTGCAACTTTCCGCCAACACGGTGCTCGGCATCCCTAGTACCGAACTGGCGCTGGCCGATCAACTGCTGGGACATTTTGATGTGCAGTGTTTGACCAAACCGCTGTGCCGTCGAAAACTGCTGCAAAGCTTGATCGCCACGCAAACCGCTCAACCTGTGCTTGAGCAGAGTCAACCGGTACTGCAAGAGGATAAAGCCGCGCTCACCGTACTCGCCGTGGACGATAACCCAGCCAACCTCAAACTGATCACCGCCCTTTTAGCCGAACGTGTGACGCACGTCGTGGCGTGCAGTTCCGGGCAAGAAGCGGTCGAGTTGGCGAGCAAAACGCCATTTGATCTGATCTTTATGGATATCCAGATGCCACAAATGGATGGAGTCACGGCCTGCAAGCAGATCAAAGAGGGGGAGCTTAACCGCCAGACTCCGGTGATTGCCGTCACCGCGCACGCCATGAGCGGAGAGCGAGATCGCCTGCTCAAGGCGGGAATGGATGACTATCTGACCAAACCAATCGAAGAGCACATCTTGCAGCAGGTTCTTGTGCATTGGAATCCCAACACTTGCGATCAACAACTCAACAAAATCGGTCCTTGCTATGCCGAAGTCGACCAAGAACCAACCTCGCAGCCTCAGGCAGAGCTCAAAGCGGACGTGATTATTGATTGGCAGGCGGCGTTGAAACAGTCCGCCAACAAAGAAGACCTCGCTAAAGACATGCTCAGAATGCTGACCGAGTTTATTCCCGATGTTGAACAGGTGGTCGAACAGGCACTGGACGACAGCCAGTATCCGCGAGATGAGTTAATTCATGTCATCCATAAACTGCATGGCAGCAGCTCTTACTGCGGCGTACCACGCCTGAAATCACTGTGCGCTACGCTAGAACACGCATTGCGCTCGGGGGTTGAGTTGGCCGAACTTGAGCCTGAACTGTTCGAACTGCAAGATGAGATGGCTAAAGTCACCGCCACTGCGCAGTTTTATCTCAACTAGAGTGACACTCGTCTTTGAAAAGGAAGAGAAAAGAGGAGCGGAAGGAAAACTTCCGCTCACGATAAACCGCTACGATTCGAAGATCACGGTCGCCACCGCATAGTGGCGCTCATCGGAAATCGACAAATGGCTATGGACAACCTGTCTCTGCTCAGCAAGCTGCAACGCTTTACCGGAAAGATGCAAACAAGGCTTGCCATGCTCATCATTACTGACGGTGAAATCATGAAAGGTCACGCCATGAGCAATGCCCGTGCCTAAGGCTTTGGATGCCGCCTCTTTCGCCGCAAAGCGTTTGGCAAGAAAGCGCCCTTGCTGCTTCGTCGAGTGGAACACCGCCAGTTCGGATTGGCTCAGAATGCGCTCGGCAAAAGCTTCGCCGCTACGAGCGAGTGCTTTTTCCACCCGCTCGATTTCAGCAATGTCAGTGCCAAGCCCTACAATTGCCATCTTACTTACGAGCCGCAACCATGATCGCTTTCATATCCGCGACCGCTTTTTCTAGCCCGTCAAACACCGCACGACCAATGATGGCATGGCCGATGTTCAACTCGTAGATCTCTGGCAACGCAGCGATAGGTGCCACATTGTGATAAGTGAGGCCGTGACCGGCGTTCACTGTAATACCCAAATCGGCTGCATAGCTGGCACCAGCGGCGATTTTCTTCAGTTCGTTGAGCCGATCCGCTTCGGTTTCTGCGTCGGCATAGTGACCGGTGTGCAACTCAATAAACGGCGCGCCACAAGCTTTCGCCGCATCAATTTGTTCACGGTCGGCATCGATAAACAGTGACACTTTAATGCCCGCGTCAGTCAGTTTTTGCGTCGCCGCTTTGACCTTCTCCAGATGACCAGCTACATCCAAACCGCCTTCGGTTGTCAGCTCTTCACGCTTTTCAGGCACCAAACAGACGTATTCCGGTTTGGTTTGCAGGGCAATTTCAACCATCTCGTCGGTGACGGCCATTTCCAGATTCATTCGCGTCTGGATGGTTTCGCTCAAAAGGCGCACGTCGCGATCGGTAATATGGCGACGATCTTCACGTAGGTGAACGGTGATGCCGTCTGCGCCAGCGCGCTCGGCAATTTCTGCGGCGTGGACAGGATCAGGGTACTTGGTCCCACGGGCATTACGCAATGTCGCGACGTGATCGATGTTAACACCCAGATAAATTGAGCTCATTTTTCAATACTCCTTGCTCGGGGAATTCGTGTCTGTATGAACAATTCCCGACTTTTTAAAGGTTTGCCGCCAAGATACGGCTTTAAGGCTATGCGTGTAAAGCGTTTTGCCGCTTTAAGTTGCTCTCGGGTGACAAAGCGCCGCTCACTAATTGCAATCAGTTCATTACCGTAAAAAGTCAGATTATCCATACGAACTGAAGCAATAAACCCTTTTTGCTCACGGTAGCGATAGGTCATGTCGGGATCGACCGGTTCACCGCTGCCTGCGCAGTGTAAAAAATCCACGCCGTAGCCCATCGCCGACAGCAGCGCCAGTTCAAAGCGGCGCAAAGCGGGTTCCGGGTTGTCGTTTTGCGCCAACTCAGTTAACGCAAATAGATAATCATGAAACAACCCCGGCATCGCCACTTCCGCCGCCAAAACACGTCCAATCAACTCGTTAACGTACATAGCCGAATATAGGGTGATCCCCGACAGTGGCAAGCCAAGGCTGATCGGCTCGGCTTGACGCAAAGTTTTCATTGACCCTTTGCCTGACCATTTGAGCAATAGCGGGGTAAAAGGCTGCAGCGCCCCTTTTAAATTGGAACGCTTGCTACGCGCGCCTTTCGACAAAATAGTCAGCCGACCATACTCCTCGCTAAAAACGTCGAGGATCAGGCTCGATTCGCTGTAAGGGCGACGATGCAAAATAAAGCAGCGTTGTAAGCCGTCACTTGGGTTCATTTTGCGACTGTTTCATCCATAAAAATAAGGAGCCAGTTGGCTCCCTACGGTCATGATTGCGGAGCGACACGTTCGCCTGCCCAATCACAGATCATCAATGTATCCGAGCGAGCGCAAGGCGCGTTCATCGTCTGCCCAGCCAGATTTCACTTTCACCCACGTTTCTAGGTAGACTTTGCGGCCAAACAGCTCTTCCATATCCAGACGCGCTTCGCGGCCGATGGTTTTGATCTTCTCGCCACCTTTCCCGATCACCATTTTCTTCTGACCACTGCGCTCAACCAAGATCAGCGCATTGATATGAAAACCGTCGGTTTCCGGGTTGTAGTCAAAGCGTTCGATTTCCACCGTAACCGAGTATGGCAGCTCTTCGCCTGTAAAACGCATCAGCTTTTCACGCACAATTTCAGACGCCATAAAACGCTGTGAGCGATCGGTAACATACTCTTCAGGGAAGTGGTGTACGGCTTTCGGAAGATGCTCACGCACGTGCTTGCGCAGCACGTCTATGTTCTTACCATGCTTGGCAGAAATGGGCACCACGTCGACGAAGTCCATCTTCTTCGACATCTCCATCATGTGCAGCATCACTTCATTGCGATCTTGTACGTTATCCACTTTGTTCACGCACAGCACGACAGGGAAGTTGGCTTTTTGTAGCTTGGTCAGCACCATCTCATCATCAGCAGTCCAGTTGGTGCCATCAACCAAGAAAAACACCAGATTGACATCGCTCAGTGACGAGTTAGCCGCGCGGTTCATCAAACGGTTGATAGCGCGCTTCTCTTCAATGTGCAGCCCCGGCGTGTCAACGTAGATGGCTTGGTAATCGCCTTGCGTGTCGACGCCCATAATACGGTGACGCGTGGTTTGCGGCTTACGTGAGGTAATGGAAATCTTCTGCCCTAAGATCTTGTTGAGCAAGGTCGATTTCCCTACGTTAGGACGACCAACGATGGCGATAAAACCACAATGTTGATTCTCAAGTGAAGAAGGTTGTTGCTTCTCTTCTGACGCGAAAAACGCATCGATATCGAATTCATTATCAGCCATTGGTTAACTGCTCCAGAGCCGTTTCAGCAGCCGCTTGTTCTGCCTTGCGGCGGCTGGTACCTTTTCCGATCACAGGCTTGTCCATACCCGCGACATCACACTCAACCGTGAATTCTTGGTTGTGTGCTTCACCTTTAATATTAGTCACTGTGTAGACCGGCAGCGGTTTTCTTCTGCCTTGTAAAAACTCCTGCAAGCGTGTTTTTGGGTCTTTCTGAGATACGCCAGGCTTGATGGCTTCCAGGCGAGTGTTGTACCAGCTTAAGACGATGCCACGTACCACTTCCAGATCGCTATCTAGATAAATGGCACCAATAATGGCTTCGACCGCATCAGCCAGAATCGAGTCGCGACGAAAACCGCCACTCTTCAACTCACCTGGACCTAATTTTAAGTAATCTCCCAGACCAAACTCACGGCCCAGCTCTGCCAATGTGTTTCCGCGCACTAAAGTTGCACGCATGCGGCTCATATCCCCTTCATTCACTTTGGGAAAGCGGTGATAGAGTTCATCAGCGATGACAAAACTTAAAATTGAATCGCCCAGAAACTCAAGACGTTCATTGTGTTTACCATTGGCGCTGCGGTGAGTCAGCGCCAGATTGATCAGCTCAGCATCGTTAAATTGATAGCCGAGCTTCTTACTTAGTTGATCAATAGGAGAATTCATACTCTCTCGATAGTCATTTATGTTAGTGAATGCCGCCGATGCGGTTAAAACGCACTCCGGTTGGGATCCATGATGGCAAGAAACTGTCGGCGCTGCGATCAAATTCAAAACTGATCCAGATAGCGACGGCTTTACCCACCAAGTTAGCTTCTGGCACAAAGCCCCAGAATCGGCTGTCAGCACTGTTATCGCGGTTGTCGCCCATGACAAAATAGTGTCCTTGTGGAACGACCCACTCGTTTACACCACTACGAGGACGGTAAGCACTGATGCGATCGCTGCGCGTGGTATCAATCAGAATGCGGTGTTTCACTTCGCCCAAGGTTTCATCCAACTGCATGAGGGGAATGCCACCCTGCGAGAACTCACTCTCAACCACATTGTTGCGCGCCACCAATTTGCATTCATTCTGCCCTTTCGCCTGAATACAAAGTTCTTTATTTCTGTCGTAGCGCACCGTATCTCCCGGTAAACCGACGACACGTTTGATGTAATCAACGTTCGGTGAAGGCGGATATTTAAACACCACAATATCACCGCGCTCCGGTTTGCCCGTTTCGACCAGTTGGGTGCGCCATACCGGATCTTTCAAACCGTACGCGTACTTTTCCACCAAGATGAAATCGCCGACCAGCAAGGTTGGCATCATAGAACCCGATGGGATTTGAAACGGTTCATAGATAAAAGAGCGCAGAATCAGTACAAAGCCGATCACTGGAAAAATCGACACGCCATTTTCAATCCACCAAGGCTGCATTTTCGCTTTTGCCAGTGTCGCAGCATCCAGACCTGCGTTGGTTTGCGCTTCAATTTCCGCCACTTTCTGTTGACGTTGTTTGCTCCAAACCAGCTTTTCTAGTACCCAAATGACGCCAGTCACTAGGGTGGCGATAACCAGGAGATGTGAAAATATCGTCGCCATTGACTTCCCTTATCTAAAAAATACGAAAGTGAAAGGGCGAGAACCCTTTCACTTGTTCAGTTTCTATCGTCGTATGACCGATGTCAGGCGGATAAAGTTCAAGGAAATTAATCTTTACCCACGTGCAGAATCGCAAGGAACGCTTCTTGCGGCAGTTCGACGTTACCGATCTGCTTCATGCGTTTCTTACCTTCTTTCTGCTTCTTCAACAGTTTTTTCTTACGGCTCACGTCACCACCGTAACATTTCGCCAATACGTTCTTACGCAGCTGTTTCACGGTTGAACGGGCGATAATGTGGTTACCGATGGCCGCTTGAATCGCGATATCAAACATTTGGCGAGGAATGAACTCTTTCATTTTCTCGACCAACTGACGACCACGCGTCTGCGATTGATCTTTATGAGTGATGATCGCCAGTGCGTCAACTTTATCGCCGTTGAGCAGAACGTCTACGCGCACCATGTCTGACGCTTCAAAGCGTTGGAAACCATAATCAAGCGAGGCGTAACCACGTGAGGTCGATTTCAAGCGGTCGAAGAAATCCAGTACCACTTCAGCCATTGGAATATCGTAGGTTAGCGCCACTTGGTTGCCGTGGTAAACCATATCAACCTGCGTGCCACGTTTCTCAATACACAAGGTAATTACGTTACCTAGGTAGTCGGCTGGCACTAGAATGTTACAACGCGCGATCGGCTCGCGAATCTCATCAATGTCATTAATGGCCGGCAGTTTGGCTGGGCTATCGACATAGATGGTTTCTTTGTTGGTCTTGAGCACTTCATACACTACGGTCGGCGCGGTGGTGATCAGGTCAAGATCGTATTCACGCTCAAGACGCTCCTGGATGATCTCCATGTGCAGCATGCCAAGGAAGCCACAACGGAAGCCAAAGCCAAGTGCCGCTGATGTTTCTGGCTCATAGAACAGAGAAGCGTCGTTGAGGCTCAGTTTGCCAAGGGCATCACGGAACGCTTCATAGTCATCAGAAGAGACAGGGAACAGACCTGCATACACCTGTGGTTTGACTTTCTTAAAGCCTGGCAGCGGTTTTTCTGCGCCATTTTTTGCCAGCGTCAAGGTATCGCCCACTGGCGCGCCAAGAATGTCTTTAATACCACAAACAACCCAGCCTACTTCGCCAGTGTTGAGCTCGGTGGTATCGATTTGTTTTGGCGTAAAAATACCAAGGCGATCCACGCCCCACACCTGACCCGTGCTCATCACTTTGATCTTGTCGTTCTTCTTCAACTGACCGTGTTTGATTCGCACCAGCGACACCACACCAAGATAGTTGTCAAACCAAGAATCGATGATCAGCGCTTGCAGCGGCGCCTCTGGGTCGCCTTCGGGGGCTGGAATGGCAGAAACAATCTTCTCCAGCACTTCGTCAACGCCCAACCCCGTCTTAGCTGAACAACGAACCGCATCAATGGCATCAATACCGACGATGTCTTCGATCTCTTCCGCCACACGCTCAGGTTCGGCTGCTGGCAGGTCAATTTTGTTCAGAATTGGCACCACTTCCAGATCCATTTCGATTGCGGTGTAACAGTTCGCAAGCGTCTGAGCTTCTACCCCTTGACCAGCATCCACCACCAGCAGAGCGCCTTCACAAGCCGCTAGCGAGCGCGATACTTCGTAAGAGAAGTCCACGTGCCCAGGGGTATCGATAAAGTTGAGCTGGTAGGTTTCACCATCTTTAGCTTGGTAGTCGAGTGTCACACTCTGCGCTTTAATGGTGATACCACGCTCACGTTCAAGTTCCATTGAGTCTAGAACTTGCTCTGCCATTTCACGGTCGCTCAATCCACCACAAACTTGGATTAAACGGTCTGATAGGGTCGATTTACCGTGGTCGATATGGGCGATAATCGAAAAGTTACGAATGTGCTTCATAGATTTGGGGTGACTAAACTCTTTAATTCTGGGACATAGAAACGCCGCTCAAAGGCGGCATTTCTGTTAAGTTGGCAGATTCTACCCAATTTCAGGGCGGGACGCATCATAATTTAGGCAATAGGCGCGCCGAAGGTTCGCAGCAAAATAACCTGTTGTGCGCTTTGCTGTTCAGTAGCGCGGGCGAGTTTTTTCGCTGTCAATAAGCCCAATCCAGCCCCGATGGCCGAAGCGGCGATGACGATCCCTTCACCCAGTCCAAGCAAAGGAGCCAACAATAACTGGCCAACCATGGCGCCTAATATCAACGCCATTAAAGGAACAACATAGACAATCAATGCCGAGCGCAGCACGTTTTGTTCTGAGATGCCGATTTCGACCACTTCTCCCACCTGCAAACGCTGCTGGGTTTGCAGGTGCCACGCTAACGCTTTTTTTCCGACGGCTTTACTGACAATGCCTGTGCCACAGCTCTTTTGTGAGGCGCAGCTATTACAACTGGTTTGCTGCTCGCAGCTCAGTTCAACTGAAAAATGCTGTTGCTGAGCGGTCACTTGAGTGACCGTCGCCAGTGCCGTCATCATTGCGAGCTCTCCTTAGCCTGCGAGGTGGAGAAGGTCACAGATTGGATAATACGCTGCGCTGTAGCGGGAGGAATATCACCCACCACGGAGATCTCGTAGTTACCACGCACTGCACTATTGAGTGTACGGCGCCCTTGGCGCACCAATTGCCCTTTGAGCGAATGAGCATCTTTTTCACTGACATACACAGAAAAGCTGAACAAACCGTCACTAAACAGTTGGCTCTCAACCATCTGTTCTGTTAACCCTAAACGGTAACGATTGAGTTCATTCGGCTCAAACCCTTCAGGCACCCAAGAGACTTTCCAATTACTTTGGTCGACGGCGCCTTTAGGCAAGCTCAGTACTGCAGGCAACTGGACATCTTTCAAGCCGCTCATTAGCTCGGCAATCTGTTGATTAACGGAATAGGAGATGGTTCTAAACTGCTCAAGTACTTCCCCATCGCGATCCACCAAATCAGCTCGCAATGGCAACTTGCTCTGTTCATCAATCCACATAACGTAGGAATAACGCAAGCCATCTTTAGGAACAATCCGGATCACTTGCGAAGGCGTGCCCGCTTCACGTGCTCGGCCCACTTGAACGTAATCGTAGTAGCGATGCAGATGTTCAATGTCGCTGCCAAGCATGGGCATCACGGGAGCAACCATTTCTCCGGCTTCGATGGTGAAAGGCTCGGTGCCCGGTTCGATATAACTGACTTCACTGCCCCGTTTGATCACTTCACGTACCGGGCCACTTAAATAGACCAGATGCGCATATTGCAGATCATCTTTGTTGGCATGACGGTACAACAAAGGCTCGATGCTGTTCTTCTTGATGAGAATATAAGCTAGTTCATAGCTCAAATTTTGGCTGGCTTCGCTCATTTGATGCAACAAAGCCTCTGCTGGCTTGTCGCTAGCAAAGGCTTGAGGAGTCATCACACTGAACAGAGCACAAACGCTGAACAGGAATTTCTTCATTCAATTTCCGATTTAAGTTGCTCATCCTCAAGCATGGATGAATCACTATTTAATCTTAACTGGAGTTCGTAGTCGCGTAACATAGCATGAACCCGCTTACGCTGCTCTTGCAAAGACGCATCACTCATCGATTTTTCTACCGATTCGCGTGTCAAGCTCACAGGCTCTGCGCTGCCTGCAAAAGGAATGGTTTGCAAGACAGGTAACTGTTCCGCTTGAGGCACGCTGGAATCACCGCCGCCATATTGCTGAACACCGATGATCACCGCCAGTGAAACACACGCTGCAATCGCCACCTGACCAAATTGAGAGAGCCAAGCAGGTAGCTGCTTTTTCGCTTCTCGCGGAGTGGGCTGCGATTCACGCGGAACTTGACTCAGTTCCACAATGCGCTGCTGATGAGTACTATGTACCGGCTCATCTTCCAATGCTAAGGCAACACTTTCAGCAATATTCCATTGTGGCTGGCTTGGTCCTTCTCCACGCATCACATCACCAATCAAATGATAATGACGCCAAGAGTCAAGGCTGTCTTGATCTTGCTCGATTTCTCGCAACAAGGCCAAATCGACTGTTTCACCATCCATGAGTGCCGAAAGCTTTTCTTTATCAGCCATTCTTAATTCACCATTGTTATTACTGGTACTAGCGTTGTAAAAGAGGTTGAATTTTCTTTTCCACCGCCTCACGAGCACGGAAGATACGCGAACGTACCGTTCCTACAGGGCAATCCATCACTTCTGCAATTTCTTCATAGCTCAAGCCATCTAGCTCGCGCAAAGTCATTGCGGTTTTCAAATCTTCGGGTAACGCATTAATCGCATCGAAAACGACTTGTTTCAGTTCGTTGGACAACGTTAAGTTCTCTGGGTTCGATATTTCTTTTAAGGCGTTACTTGTCTCATAAAATTCAGCTTCTTCAGCATCCACATCGGTGGCAGGAGGACGACGACTCTGCGCAACAATATGGTTCTTGGCAGTGTTTACCGCAATTCGATATAGCCAAGTATAAAAGGCACTTTCGCCACGAAAACTTGGAATCGCACGATAAGCTTTAATAAAAGCTTCCTGAGCAACGTCGGGGACATCGCCAGGATTACTGACATATCGGGAAATAAGATTGCATACTTTATTTTGGTACTTGATCACCAAGAGGTTGAATGCTTGCTTATCGCCACTCTGAACTCGCTCAATCAATACTTGATCGGTAAGCTGCTCGTTCATTCGAGCGGATACTCCTATTCGTTATGACCCTTCTCTTCACAGATATGGGCAATAATTATGCATAATGTAGTATTGACACCACTGTCTACTTGAGCACTATTGTGACTTGCGACCAACAAGAAAGTTCCACGCTTTCTTAAATATTTTGTCAATATTGGTTCGTGATGTGATGTAATAAACACGCTTTGCCATTGATTCTGGATGGACAGAGTGAGAAATGCAATGGCGGTTTGTGCTGACTAGGGCTTTTCTTCACCGACTGTGTTCGGTGTGTTATGCAGATTGGATGCACATGAGGTGCTGAATATACCAAAGTGAACCAGTTCACTTTAGCTCGGGATTTTGAAAATTTTATGAACGCAAACCGTGAACATGAATGTGATGTGTTAGTGGTGGGCAGTGGTGCTGCGGGTCTATCGTTAGCCTTGCGAGTCGCCAATCACTGTAAAGTTATCGTGTTGAGTAAAGGGCCACGCAGCGAAGGCGCGACGTTTTACGCACAGGGTGGTATCGCCGCTGTTTTTGACGAGTCAGATAGTATCGAGTCGCATATCCAAGATACGCTGATTGCTGGCGATGGACTGTGTGAGCGAGAGACGGTGAAGTTTATTGCCGAGAACGCCAAAGAGTGTGTGCAATGGCTGATTGATGGGGGCGTGCCTTTCGATCGAGAAGAAGATGACTCCGATGACGAGCCACGCTATCACCTGACCCGAGAAGGCGGACACAGCCACAGGCGCATCCTGCACGCTGCCGACGCCACGGGCATGGCGATGCAAACGTCCTTGCAAGACAACGCGCACAATCACCCCAACATCCAAGTTTTAGAACGTCATAACGCCCTTGATTTGATCACCGAAGACAAAATTGGCGGCGACAAAAACAAGGTGATCGGCGCGTACGTATGGAACCGCAACGCTGAACACGTCGAAACGGTTCGTGCTAAGTTTGTGGTGTTGGCTACGGGCGGCGCATCCAAAGTGTATCAGTATACTTCAAACCCAGATGTTTCCTCGGGAGACGGCATTGCCATTGCTTGGCGCGCCGGATGTCGTGTCGCCAACCTTGAATTCAACCAGTTCCACCCAACTTGCCTCTACCATCCAGAAGCACGCAACTTCCTGCTGACAGAAGCCTTGCGCGGCGAAGGCGCTTATCTGCGTCGTCCAGACGGATCGCGCTTTATGCCGGACTTTGATTCGCGCGAGGAGTTAGCACCGCGTGATGTCGTCGCGCGCGCGATCGACTTTGAAATGAAACGTCTGGGCGCGGATTGTATGTATCTCGACATCAGCCACAAACCTGCCGATTTCATCACTAAGCACTTTCCGATGATCTACTCGCGCCTGATGGATTTAGGCATCGACATGACCAAAGAACCCATTCCAATCGTTCCTGCCGCTCATTACACCTGTGGTGGCGTCATGGTCGACAAAAACGGCCAAACCGACTTGGAAAATCTCTACGCGATTGGCGAAGTCAGCTACACGGGTTTGCACGGCGCGAACCGCATGGCGTCGAATTCGCTGCTCGAATGCGTGGTCTATGCCTGGGCCGCCGCCAAAGACGTACTGAAAAAGCACAAAAACGTAACGCTTGCTCCTTCGCTCCCAAGTTGGGATGAGAGCCAAGTGACTTGCAGCGATGAGGAAGTGATCATCCAGCACAACTGGCATGAACTGCGCCTGTTTATGTGGGATTACATGGGTATCGTTCGCACCGACAAACGCCTTGAGCGCGCGCTGCGACGCATTCAGTTGCTACAACAAGAAACACACGAGTACTACAGTAACTTCCGAGTTTCCAACAACTTGCTTGAGCTGCGTAACTTGCTGCAAGTGGCGGAACTGATGGTTCGCTGCGCCATGCAACGCAAAGAAAGCCGAGGCTTGCACTATACCTTGGATTATCCTGAGCAGTTGGAGCACAGTGCACCGACCATTCTCACCCCAGAGCGTTAATTGCTACGTTCTATCAATCATGAAAGGGAGCTAGGTTAGCTCCCTTTTCATTTGCAGCTGCTTGATGACGACCAGCAGTTGGCGATATTCGTCTTCTTGGCAACTGTCACGCCAAATTAAAAACCGTTCACCCGAGGCGGTTTTTAAACTGATAAACCACCAATAGAACTGACTATTGACCCAAGCGAGCTGCCATTGTTGCTGGCCCAATTTTAAGCGCCCCGAAAAAGACAAAGAGAGATGACCCAGCAACTGCGGATAGAGGATGTCTCGGTTTTGATAACGCTGCAGCAAAATGGTGAATAGAGGGAAAAGCGTCACCAGCGGCAAGGAAGAGTAGACTAAAGCCCACAAAGCAAGACTGAACACGCCAGCACTGAGCCAATGGGCTTTACGAGATGAAAAACAGGTAAGATTAACGTACCTTGCTGAGGTTGTGAGCGACAATTTTATCGACCATTGAGGCATGCCCCAAGTTCTCACTGCGTCCGTGGCCCATGATCCAAGTAAATAAATCCGGATCATCGCTTTCCAACAGCGATACAAAATCGCGCTGTTCGTTTTCACTTAGGCTTTCAAAGCACTCTTCAAAAAAAGGCATGATCACCACATCCAGCTCCAGCATGCCGCGACGACAAGCCCATTTGATGCGCGCTTTTTCTTCCGTAGTGTACATCGGTTATTCCTCACCTTATGTTTTTATTGAGGCGGAGTGTAACAAGGCTGTCAGTCCGCCACTAGTGTATCTGTCACAAACTGCAATCTCACCCACTGAATAAAACCCTGTTTTTGCTGTGCTGACAAAGCGTGCTGCGCGGATTAACATAGAGACAAATGACGCTGCGATGCCAAGTGCGCATCCCTTATCGTCGCATTACCAACTGTATTGATAGGTATTTTTCTTATGCAATGGAAGAATCTGTTCTCCCGCCTCGAATTGAGCAGCAGCGAAGCGTTGCCAGAATTGGCGGTCAGCCTACTGGACAATCTAAGCCTAGTAACCATCACTGGCAACGACAAAAAATCGTACCTACAAGGTCAAGTGACTTGCGATGTGGTCTCGCTGCAAGCGGATCAAGTCGTTTGGGGTGGACACTGCGATGCCAAAGGCAAACTTTGGTCGACCTTTCGTCTGTTTCATTTTCAAGATGGCTACGCCATGCTGCAAGACCAATCTGCCGTTGAGGTTGAACTGCAAGAGCTGAAGAAATACGCCATTTTTTCCAAAGTTGACATGCAAATCAGCGAGAAAGTATTACTTGGGATCAGCGGCATCAAAGCAACAGATTGCATCGACTCACTTAGCGGTGAGGCGCGCGGAGCACTGCGTGCATTGGAGAACGCCACCGCCGTGCAACTGACGGACAAACAGTGGCTTTTGATCGTTGAACCAGAAGCAGTCGAAAGTCTCTTGGCCAAGTTCAATGCCCCTTTAACCACGCATTCGCTCTGGGATTTGTATGACATTTTACAGGCAGCGCCGCGCATTCCCCTATCCGCTCAAGGTGAACATATTCCACAAGCGGTCAATCTGCAGGCTGTGGGCGGGATAAGCTTTAAGAAAGGCTGTTACACCGGGCAAGAAACCGTCGCTCGTGCCAAATATCGCGGCATCAACAAACGCGCGATGTATATCGTCTCTGGCGACTGTCCGCTCGCACTGAACGCACAGCTGCCGATTACGCTCGAACGCAGCGTAGGAGAAAACTGGCGTAAAGCAGGCGAGCTAATGCACTGCTATCAATTTAGTGACCAACAAGCGTTAGGCCTGATGGTGTTGCCAAACGACCTCGCTCCAGAGACAGAACTTCGCCTCGCAGAGCAGCCTGAGACTCGCTGGCGCATCCTGCCACTGCCCTATTCACTTGCTGATGAGTGATTTCATCGCTACCGCGCTCACGCAGTATCTCCAACAGCAGCAGGTGAGTTATCACCTGCTTCACCACCAAAGGCCTGCGACTAGCATTGAAGACGCGGCTCAACAAAGAGGGATTCGCCCGGCACAGATGGTAAAATGCATTTTACTGCGAGATATGAGCGACCGCTATGTGTTGGCCTGTGCCCCCGGCGATCGCAGCGTTGATCCGAAAAAAGTTCGCGCACTGTTCGGTTATCGGCGCATGACGTGTGTCGACAAAGCCGAGGTGGCCGAAATCACTGGCTATGAGATTGGCACGGTGACACCTTTGCTATTAAAGACCAACATGCCAATCGTGTTCGACTCAACCCTACTGAGCGAGCCATGGGTGACGATCAGCAGCGGCAATTTGATGGCAGGGCTCAAACTGGAACTGAAAAGTTTACTCTCACTTTGCCAACCGCAACTGGCTGCCATCTGTCGGGAGCCGGGCGACCTCTGATTTTGAGATGCAAACAATGTGAACATCTTCACAATTTATTGACTAGCATCACAACTAAAGAAATCTTATATGGAATCTTTAGTCATTTAAAAAACATAAATAGTCACAAAGATTAAATTAGGCTACTCTGATTTGGCTGAGTGAGTTTCGTACAAAAACCATCTCAGCCTAAGTGAATCCACTGACACTGTTCAGTAAATCCACTTTTGTGTAATGCATCTGTGACTATTCGCCCGCTGCTGCGGGCTTTTTTTCTTTTCTTTCCTGCTCAGCTTCGCGTAACAAAAAAATATCAACTATTCTTATTTCTGTAACAAAACCATTGCCTAATACGGCGCGTATAAGTCAAGGTAGCGTGGCTCTCGTGTCAGTTACAGATGCTCAGATGAGCGTAAATACTGTTTTTGGGGTAGATATCACTAAATTGATCCAACTGACTTTTAAAACCGCCAATGACAGCACAATTATCTGAATGAATAATACTTAGCTCTATTTTGACCTGCACATATCACATTATTCAAATACGCCAATCGATATAATGATGGTGCAGATTGAGAAAAAGGAGACCTATATGAGACTGTTTAAGCGCTATACGCCGGGTATGATAGCCAAGCATGTAAGTCGTCTTTTTAAGGGAAGAATTTATATCTATGGTGTGGGCAAGTTTGAGTTTGATAACGGAAAACTCATCTTGCCTGAGAAAGCGGATAAAAAACATTATCAGACTGTCAAAGAAGTGAATCAGGAAATTATGCGGCTTCGATGCGCCTATGCTTAGCATCGTGATTGAATCAAAAAGAAGGGCTGGAGAACCAGCCCTTTTGCATTTTTATGCGCAACCACTTGCATTTAATTGTGCGTCACAGACGTACGTGCCAGATCAGGCAATTCTCCTTTCAAACCTAACGCATACTGCATGATTTCACCCTTGGCTCCCGGCAGTTTTCCCGCCACCGTCATCCCCACGCCACGTAACAATTTTTTCAGTGGGTTTTGCCCAGCAAACAGGTCACGAAAGCCTTGCATCGCGGCGATCATTTTTGCCGCTTCAGCTTTGCGCCAGCGCTCGTAACGGCGCAAATTGCGCTGAGCACCAATATCTTGACCACTGCGCCACAACGCCAGCACCTCTTGGGCTAAGCTCGCTGCATCCAACAATCCAAGATTGACCCCTTGCCCAGCCAAAGGGTGAATGGTGTGCGCCGCATCGCCCACCAGCGCGACCCGTTCACGCACAAAATCGCGTGCATAGCGCATTTTCAGTGGCACAGCAAAGCGCTCACCAACCACTTCACACAGCCCTAAACGCACATCAAACTCACTGGTCAGTGCTTTATTAAACTGCTCATCACTCAATGCCATTAGGGCTTGCGCTCTATCCGGTTCACAGGACCAAACGATCGAGCTCATGTCGCCTTGAGACATAGGTAAAAAGGCCAAGGGGCCATCGGGGGTAAAGATTTGTCGCGCCACGCTGTCATGCGCTTCCATGGTGCGCACATTTGCCACAATCGCGGTGTGGCCGTAGTCCCAGTGGGTTAGTGGAATATCTTGCTGCTGCCTGACCCAAGAGTTAGCGCCATCAGCCCCGACCACCAACTTGGCCGTCAACGCCTGGCCATTATCAAGCGAAAGCCAAACCTCGCTTTCCCCCACCGCCATAGAGTGACATTGCGCCGGCATTAAAAGCGTCACGTTATCCATTTTTTCCACCTGCTCTAGCAGAGCCAGCTGGATAACACGATTTTCTACAATGTGACCAAGGTTGTCCTGCGCCATGCTCGCTGCGTCAAAATTGATGTGGGCGAAGCTGTCTTGCTCCCACACTTCCATCGACTGATAAGCCGCCGCACGGCGTTCAATAATACCTTGCCAAGCACCGAGTTTACGCAACATGATTTCGCTCGAACGACTCAGCGCCGATACACGCACATCGGGCAGCTCACCAAGTTGTGTTTCTGGCACTCGGCCTTCAATGACTGCAACGCGCAGCTCGCTCTCTTTGAAGGCGGCGGCTAACGCCAGTCCGACCATGCCACCACCAATGATGGCAATATCTACACTTTGCATCATGCTTTGTTTACTCGTTATCGGCTCACCAGCCCTAAAGTCTGGCGAAGTAAAGGTTGTTTTAACAGCGAAAGATTGTCCATCAACCCTAAGCCAAGATTACGCCCGAGGCGCAAGCTAAGGTAATCATTGGAAAAAATATGCACTAAGGCACTTGTCATTTGAATCGTATTACTGCGGTCTGCTGCTCGTCTTTGCTTGAAGCGCATCAGTGTTGGGTAAGCGCCAGCATCTTGCGCTGAATTGACAATTTCTTCAGCCAAGCTGGCGACATCACGGATGCCCAAATTAAACCCTTGACCTGCGATTGGATGCAAGGTTTGTGCAGCGTTGCCCACCACGGCAAAGCGGTGGGAAATGTTTTGCGTTCTATGGTGCAATACCAATGGATAGCTCGCACGTTGCCCCACTCGTTTGAATGCGCCTAAACGCCAGCCAAACGCCTGTTGCAACTGGCCGAGAAACTCGCTGTCAGACAACGCCATGACTCGCGCCGCCTCTTGCGGTGGCAAGCACCAGACTAATGACATGCGATTGTCAGACATCGGGAGTAGAGCCAGCGGGCCATGTTCAGTAAAGCGCTCAAACGCCCGACCGAGATGCGACTCCTGAGTAACAATATTGGCAATGATCGCGGTTTGCTGGAAATCGTGCTTTTGCAAGGCGAGGCCAAGTTGCTCACAGCAAGACGAGATTGCCCCATCGGCGGCGACCAACAAACGCGAGGTCAGCGATTGGCCACTTTGCAACGTCAACTGAACTTGTTGCGAGTCACGCTGCACATCGATAACGGCATCAGGCAGATAAACGTCAATCGACGGATGATGTTGTAGCCGCTGCTGATAAAATCGCCCAACGTCGGCCAATTCCACCACATAGCCTAACGCCTCCCCCCCCACTTCTTGCACGCCAATGTCCGTCATGCCCGCATGCGAACGGTCAGAAACGTGAATATGGCGGATCGGCGTGGCAAAAGGCAACATCTCGTCCCAAAGAGCAAAATGTTTCAATAAGGTAACGGTACCAAATGAGAGCGCAATCGAGCGCGAATCAAAGCCGGGGTGGGATTGTGTCTCTACCGCATGAGGCTCAACCACCGCCACACGTAATCTATCCCCACTCAAATGGGCAATAGCCAAAGCCAAAGTGGCTCCTGCCATCGCACCGCCCGCAATCACAACATCATATTGCGCCATCGCCTACTCCATCAGTGAATCGTTGGGTTATCTTGCTTCTCAGCTTTCGCGCCGAATTCTGCATGGATGATCAAAGCGCACGCTTTAACGTGCTCAATCACCTGTTCGAGCAGTTCAGCTTGTTCCACTAAATCGTCTTCTTCGTCGATACCGAGGCGGGCAATTTCTTCCATGTCTGACAGCGCTTCTTTCGCCACTGTCGACGCTTGGTTCACTTTTGCCCCAGCAAGACCAAGGCCTGAAATAAAGTGGTTCACCCAATCAGACAAGCCATCAGCCAAAGCAAACAGTGCCTCGTCTCTTGATTCATCTGGTAAGAGTAGATTTAGCTCGATCTCACTACTGGTCAGTTCGGCACTGGTCGCTTTAAAGAGATTCTCGGCCAACGTTAACGCTTCACTTGGCCATCCCATACCATCATTGGTGTAGTCAAACAGCATTGGCTGCCAACTCAGTGAGTTAAGTGGCAATCCACCGCTCAACATGCCACACAACAAGCCGTGTAACTCAGCAGGCGTCACGGCCAAACTGGCCATTTTTAATAAATCAGACGCTTGTGGATAGTTTGGCAATTGAATTTCACTCATGATTCAGTCTTGTGATGAAAAATTGGTAGCGCCAATCGTACCATTTAGACCGATGGGCGAAAACGACGACGTCACGGTTTTCTGGATAGCAATTAAGCAAATTGTCCAATTACTGTCACTTTGCCATGACATTTCACTCAGAGGCATGGTGAAAAGCTTGAATCTTCATAGCGCTTTACCTATAGTTTGCTCCTCGGTCGTTGTTGAGTACAATACCTAAGTAAACGCGTTACAGAGTTAATTCATCATGAGCAACCAAGCGGTAGACGTTGAAATTCTTGGCAAAATGACCCGTGTCAGCTGTCCGGCAGGGCAAGAACAGGCATTGGTTGCCGCCGCTCAAGATCTCGATCGCCGATTGAAAGAGATGAGTGAACGTACTAAGGTAACTAATGAGACCCAATTGTTGACCTTCGCAGCACTCAACATCTGCTATGAACTCAACAGTAAGTTCAGTGAAGAGAATCAACAACAGCGACTCCTTACTGAACGGATGGAAAAATTGACCGCTTCTATTGATGAAGCCTTAAGTAACGTCAAGCAAGGATTGCATCGCTAAAGAATTTACCCTGGAGTGTTTGTCAGCGGGATTTACGTCCCTGAGCCGATAAGCAACAACCAAGGGTTGGTACTTGATAGCTATTGAGCAAGCTTGGCTCGCACCGAGAAGCCTACGGTTATCATTGCCGATCCGCCTTGAACCAGCTGGTTCAAGGGCTATAATCCGCAACGGCACTCTGGGGTACCCTTTCATGCAGACATTGTCTCGTCAAGATTTTCGCCGCTTAATCCGCACTAAACGCAACGCCCTGTGCAGCGATACTCAATATCAAGCCGCTCTCGATCTTATCCACCAATTTTCTCAGTTAAGCGAGTTGCCGCAAGCGCAGCACATCGCACTCTATCTCTCTTCAGATGGAGAGTTGGATACCTCGCCGCTGATCCACTGGCTGTGGCAACAAGATAAAAACGTCTATCTGCCGGTCATTCATCCTTTCTCTCAAGGACAATTGCTGTTTTTGCATTACACCCCGCAAACTGCTTTAGTCTACAACCGCTATGGCATTCTTGAGCCCAAACTCGACCTAAGGCTGATTCAACCACTGGCAAAATTGGATTTGATTTGCACCCCATTAGTTGGCTTTGATCGCCACGGACATCGTCTCGGCATGGGGGGCGGTTATTATGATCGCACGCTCTCGGGCTGGTTTACTACCGGAGTGGGCGCCAAGCCGATCGGCATTGCTCACGATTGCCAATACGTCGAAGCGTTGCCCGTCGAAGCATGGGATATTCCTTTGCCCAAGATCGTGACTCCAAGCCAGATCTGGCAATGGGAAATCGAGCGCTAACTCGCTATAATCGCGCGGCACCGTTTACCCCCTTCATCAATTCAGGAGATGAGCATGACTCAAGATGAAATGAAAAAAGCCGCTGGTTGGGCAGCACTGAAATATGTAGAGAAAGGCAGTATTGTTGGCGTTGGTACTGGCTCAACCGTTAATCACTTCATCGATGCTCTGGGCACCATGAGCGAAGAGATCAAAGGGGCGGTTTCTAGCTCGGTCGCATCTACCGAGAAACTCGAAGCACTGGGTATTAAAGTGTTTGATTGCAACGAAGTAGCCTCTCTGGATATCTATGTCGACGGCGCTGACGAAATCAACGCTGATCGTGAAATGATCAAAGGCGGCGGCGCCGCGCTCACTCGCGAGAAGATTGTTGCAGCGATTGCCGATAAGTTCATCTGTATCGTTGATGGCACAAAAGCCGTTGATGTACTGGGCACCTTCCCTCTGCCTGTTGAAGTGATCCCAATGGCTCGCTCTTATGTCGCTCGTCAGCTCGTTAAGCTTGGTGGTGACCCTTGCTACCGCGAAGGTGTTATCACCGACAACGGTAACGTGATCCTCGATGTCTACGGAATGAAGATCACCAACCCTAAAGAGCTAGAGAGCCAAATCAATGGTATCGCTGGCGTGGTCACTGTTGGTTTGTTTGCTCATCGCGGTGCCGATGTGGTGATCACGGGTACACCACAAGGGGCAAAAATCGAGGAATAATTCGCTGGCTTTGTGCTTATTTCCGTTATTTGCTTACAGACGGTGCCTTAGGGCACCGTTTTTTATCACTTTCACTAAGAAAATTATCTCTTATTCCGTAATTTTCTTACCCAAAGCAAATTTTTTTTGTTACTTTATTGAACAGAAGACGCACAAGGAAACGTTTGTCCTATAACAAAACTGTTAATTTTATCACTTTTAGCCGTTTTGCCGCATGTGCGCCACATTAGCCCACCTTTCCATTTTAAGGACGATAACAATGGCCAAAGTTTCACTGGAAAAAGACAAAATTAAGATCTTACTTCTTGAAGGCCTTCACCCATCTTCGGTAGAAGTACTCCAATCCGCTGGTTATACCAATATCGAGTACCACAAAGGTTCTCTTTCAGAAGAAAAACTTATCGAAGCGGTTAAAGATGCGCACTTCATCGGCATTCGCTCCCGTACCAACCTAACCGCAGAAGTGATCAATGCAGCACAAAAGCTGGTTGCGATTGGTTGTTTCTGTATCGGTACCAACCAAGTAGACCTTAATGCAGCGGCCAAACGTGGTATTCCAGTGTTCAACGCGCCGTTTTCCAATACCCGCAGCGTAGCGGAACTTGTCCTTGGGCAAATTCTCCTGTTACTACGTGGCATTCCTGAGAAAAATGCGCTGGCACATCGTGGTATTTGGAAAAAAAGTGCGGACAATTCCTATGAAGCGCGTGGTAAACGCCTAGGTATTATCGGCTACGGCCACATTGGCACTCAGCTGGGCATTATTGCTGAAAACCTAGGGATGCGCGTTTACTTCTACGATATTGAAAACAAGCTTTCGCTAGGTAACGCGACGCAAGTGCACACTATGAGCGAGCTGCTTAACAAGTGTGATGTAATTTCGCTGCACGTACCCGAAACCCCAGATACCAAAGATATGATGGGAGCGGAAGAGTTCGCGCGCATGAAGCCAGGCTCTATATTCATCAACGCCGCACGCGGTACTGTGGTGGACATTGAAGCACTCTGTCACGCCTTGGAATCGGGCCATTTGGCTGGTGCGGCTATCGATGTATTCCCAGTGGAGCCGGCAACCAACGCCGAGCCTTTTGAATCACCACTGCAAAAATTCGACAACGTCATCCTCACCCCGCACGTCGGCGGTTCGACGCAGGAAGCGCAGGAAAACATCGGCGTTGAAGTGGCAGGCAAACTGGCTAAGTACTCTGACAACGGCTCAACACTGTCTAGTGTGAACTTCCCTGAGGTTTCTCTGCCAGAACATCGCAGTTGTTCACGTCTGCTGCACATCCACCAAAACCGTCCGGGTATTCTGACGCAAATCAACACCATTTTTGCCAAAGAAGGGATCAACATCGCGGGTCAGTATCTACAGACCTCGGCTGATATCGGTTATGTGGTGATTGACGTTGAAACAGAACGCTCTGAAGAAGCGCTGGTGAAACTAAAAGAGATTGAAGGCACGATCCGCGCGCGCATTCTGCACTAATCTTACATTCACGAGAAATCATACCAAAGGGCAGATTCTTCTGCCCTTTACTTTTGCCACTTCGCTTTTATTCCGCGAGCTGATAGATCACATCCACCTGATCACGAATGATCAAACTGGAGTCTTGATAACTGTTTGACTCCGCTTTTGCATCCATCGCCATAGAACGCATCAACACTGGCTGCATATTGGGCTGATTGTAGTTAATCTGCCAGATTTCGCCCAAGTTTTTACCGAAACCTTTCGCCAGTGAACTGGCTTTTTGCCGCGCATCATTAATCGCTTCTAAGCGCGCTTGTTGCTGATATTCTGCTTCATTGCTGACTTTAAGCTCGACACTGTCGATCTGATTGATCCCTGCATTGAGCGCCAGATCTAAATAGTTATTGAGCGCCGAGAGGTCGTCGACTTGCACCGTGACGCTGCGTGAAGCGCGATAGCCAATAAGTTCCGGCTTGGCATTGTTTGGATAGTGATACTGCGGAGCAAGATAGAGATTGGAACTGCGAATGCTCTCTTTACCGATGCCAGCTTTATTGAGGCTAGTGAGGAAAGCATCAACCGTACTATCAACCGACTGCTTAGCCGACTCCGCGGTCATGCTAGATTCCACCACTTTTACAGAAAAGACCGCACTGTCGGGAATCGCAACCACTTCACCATAGCCCGTCGTCGAGAGGTGGGCAAAATTCAGCGTATTGGCCAAAGCTGGCGCGCTGGAGATTAGCGCACTCACAAGCAGGTAGGGAGAGAACCGTTTCATTTATCAAACCTTCTATTATCAAACCTTCTATTATCAGACACTTCTGATAATAGAAGGTTTGGCCAATTAACCAATATCTGGCGATGATTTCTTACACAATTTTGACGCGCTCAGCACGTCCCTACTGCGGGAGATGAGCCTGTGCATAGCTGACAATCGCTTGGGAAATTTCTTGCAAAATTCCCGTCTCCAATTGCCAGTGATGCCAGTAAATACGGTTGGAGAGCAGAAAACCCGGAGTAATATCCACCAGTTCGCCCGAGGTCAACTCTCTTTCAATTTGTAATTTGGGGATCAAACAGTAAGCGATGCCCGATACCGCTAAGCGTACAAACGCCTCAGAACTGCCGACGTTATGATTGATCACGCTGTCTCTGGCAATATTGAAATGATCCGCAAGAAACTTACGATGTAAATCATCATACTGATCGTAGGAAACCGCAGGCGCTTTGCTGAGCGTCTGGTAATTCACGCCCTGCTGGAAATAGCGCTGAACAAAGTCCGGACTGGCGACACACACATAGTCCATTCGGCCTAAATAATCGGCTCGACACCCGGTAATTGGCTGAGATTCCAAGCTGATCGCCCCAGCTACTTCGCCACTTTTCAGCTTTTCAATCGAGCGTGACTCACCATAAATGGCCAGATTGAGTTCCACTTGTCGCTGTGTCATCACCTCTTTCAGCGCGGGCAACAGCCATGTTGCGAGGCTGTCAGCGTTGGTGGCCAGAGCCAGCTGCACCGGTCTTGATACGTCGTCGTTCATCAGCTCGGGGATCAACTCATGCTCAAGCAGGCGAATGCGTTGATACAAGCCAATCAGTTTCTTGCCAACGGGGGTCGGTTTAGGTGGCTGCTCGCGAATCAATACTGGCTGGGCAAGGAACTTCTCCAACTGTTTCACTCGCTGGGAGATGGCCGATTGGGAGATAAATAGCTCCTCTGCTGCCCGCTCAAAACCGCCTTGTGTTACCACGGCATTAAGCGCCTCTATCCATTTGTAATCCAATCCGCGCATCCGACTCCCCCACTCTTAATAAGTAATTAGACATTCTTATATATGATTAAAATCATTAATTACACTTATTAAAACAAAAGAGCTACCTTGCTCACATTCTCTTATTCGTATCACTTTTTATCTGAGGTTTACCGTGAATTTCTGGCTGTTATTACAGGGATTTGGCTTAGGCGCGACCATGATTATTCCCATTGGCGCACAAAATGCGTTTGTGCTGAATCAAGGCATTAAAAGACAACATCATTTGACCACAGCGGCTATTTGCAGCGTGCTGGATATGATTTTTATCTCTCTGGGCATTTTTGGTGGCGGCGCGATTTTATCGCAAAATGAGATGCTACTGACTTCCGTCACCTTAGGGGGCATTGCTTTTCTTGCCGTGTACGGTTTCATGTCGCTGCGCAGCGCGCTAAAACCGGGTAACGCTACTGAAAATAAACAGGAGATCACGGCACGCGGGCGTCGTACCGTTATTCTTGGCGCTTTAGCGGTCACAGTACTTAATCCGCACCTCTATTTAGATACCGTAGTGATTCTTGGCTCAATTGGTGGTCAGTTTGAGGGGCACGATCGGATTGCTTTTGCTCTCGGCACCATTTTGGCTTCTTTTGTCTGGTTTTATACCTTATCGATTGGCGCCGCCAAACTCGGCCCAACGTTGTCAAAACCAAAGGTGAAATGCGGGATTGATATGCTGGTGGCCGCCATGATGTTTACTATCGCCTTTGTGCTAACCAAAGGGCTATATCTGCAGTACAGCTAACCTTACGCGCGCGGCATATTTTGTTTCCTGATAAATAAAAAGCGAGGCTTTTCGCCTCGCTTTGCTCTGTTCTCTATCAAGATAACAAGTTAGTTCATTTTGTTCAGGTGCACATCCATTTGCGGGAATGGGATCTCGATACCATTGGCATCCAATGCTTCTTTAATCGCTTGCATATTGTCAAAGTAGACAGGCCAGTAATCGGACCTTTTCACCCAAGGACGCACAACAAAGTTAACCGATGAATCCGCCAGCGTGTGTACCCCAATAGTGATATCTGGATTTTTCAAAATACGCGGATCTTTTTCCAAGGTCTCACGCAGCACCTGTTTGGTTTTCTTCAGATCCGATTTGTAAGAAACGCCAATCACCATATCTACACGACGAGTTTCGTGGCGAGAATAGTTGGTGATTGGTCCGCCAATCACCGATGAGTTAGGTACCACCACCATTTTGTTGTCTGGCGTTTTGAGTACTGTCTGAAAAATCTGGATCGCTTCAACACTGCCTGCAACGCCACCCACTTCAACATAGTCGCCCGACTTGAAAGGACGGAAAGCGACAATCAACACACCTGCTGCAAAGTTGGACAAGGAACCTTGCAAAGCCAAACCAATCGCTAAACCGGCGGCACCAATCACAGCCACCACGGAAGCTGTTTGCACACCAAGACGACCAAGAGCAGCAATCAGCACAATCACAAACAAGAGATAACGCACTAAGCCGTGAATGAACTGCACGACTGCCTTATCCATCTGTTTGCTTTCGAGCACTTTCGCGACGCTGTTTGCCACCGCTTTCACTATCATGTTACCAATGAACAGAATAATGATGGCGGAGATAATATTCACGCCGTATTGAATAAATAGGTCTGAGTTGTTCGTCAGCCAAGTTTCAGCCTGTGCCAGACTGTCTACAAGTGGAGTTTCAATCCCCACAGATTCACCTGCCATAATTTCTTTCCTCAATCTGTTACGAGCCTGTATGTATACGTGGCTATTTAGCGTGCCATTGATACGACAATGCTCCGCAAGGCAGCACTCATATCAATCTGTACAAGGTTAAGCAATTCTCGTCATATGTGCCAGAAATTTCACCATAAGTGATTAACAAGCATAAAAAAACCCGCTCAAATGAGCGGGCTTTTAGCAAAAATTTGCAACGAATTATAGTACGTCTACTGCGTTCAGGTCAGCAAAGGCTTTCTCAAGACGAGCAACCATAGAAGCTTGGCCAGCACGTAGCCATACGCGTGGATCGTAGTACTTCTTGTTCGGCGCATCTTCACCCGTTGGGTTGCCGATTTGACCTTGTAGGTAATCGTGGTTTTCTGCTTCGTACTTACGGATACCGTCCCAAGTTGCCCACTGAGTATCGGTATCGATGTTCATTTTGATCACACCGTAAGAGATAGACTCTTTGATTTCTGCTTCAGTAGAACCAGAACCGCCGTGGAATACGAAGTTCAGAGAGTTCGCTGGAAGACCGAATTTCTCAGAAACGTACGCTTGAGAATCACGTAGGATAGTTGGAGTCAGAACAACGTTACCTGGCTTGTAAACGCCGTGTACGTTACCGAAAGAAGCCGCGATAGTGAAACGGTGGCTCACTGCGTTCAGTTTCTCGTATGCGTAAGCAACGTCTTCAGGAGAAGTGTACAGCTCAGAAGAATCCATATCTGAGTTATCAACGCCATCTTCTTCACCACCAGTACAACCCAGTTCGATCTCGATTGTCATGTTCATTTTCGCCATGCGCTCTAGATATTTAGCACAGGTTTCAACGTTCTCTTCTAGAGACTCTTCAGACAGGTCTAGCATGTGAGAAGAGAATAGAGGCTTACCAGTTTGAGCGAAGAACTCTTCACCAGCGTCTAGCAGACCGTCGATCCATGGTAGAAGTTTCTTAGCCGCGTGGTCAGTGTGCAGAATCACTGGCACACCGTATGCTTCAGCGACAGCGTGAACGTATTTCGCGCCCGCTACTGCACCAAGAATTTGTGCACCTTGACCTTCCAGTTTAACGCCTTTACCTGCGAAGAAAGCCGCGCCACCGTTAGAGAACTGAACGATAACTGGTGCTTTCACTTTCGCAGCCGCTTCTAGTACACCGTTAACAGAATCTGTGTTCACACAGTTCACTGCTGGAAGAGCGAAGTTGTTCTCTTTAGCTACTTGAAATACTTTTTGTACGTCATCACCAGAGATAACACCAGGTTTTACGAAATCGAAGATCTTAGACATGGATGGAATCCTATTTATCTGTCGTTTTAAAAACAAAACTTGTTAAGTTTAAATTCTTGCAAACGTTTGCTCACAACGGGCGTCATTCTAGCAGAAGAAACCTGCGCATGCAGCAAACAAGAAAGCGGGAGATTTCTCCCGCCCTCGACATATTGATTAAGCTTTAGCGCGTGCTTCTAGCATTTCAACCGCTGGAAGTACTTTACCCTCTACGAACTCAAGGAACGCACCGCCGCCAGTAGAGATGTATGATACGTCGGCTTTGATACCGAACTTGTCGATCGCCGCTAGCGTGTCACCACCGCCAGCAACAGAGAATGCTGGAGACTTAGCGATCGCTTCAGAAATGCCTTTTGTGCCCGCTTCAAAGTTTTTGAATTCGAATACGCCTACTGGGCCGTTCCAAAGAATGGTTTTCGCTTTTGCGATGATTTCCGCTAGTGCTGCCGTTGAATCTGGACCTAGGTCGAAGATCATGTCATCGTCTTGAACTTCAGAAACGTGTTTGATTTCTGCTTCTGCGTTCTCATCGAATGCTTTTGCACATGCTACGTCAGTGGCAACAGGAATTGCACACTCTTTCATCAGTTTTTGTGCAGTTTCAACTAGGTCTGCTTCGTACAGAGATTTACCTACATTGTGGCCTTCTGCTGCGATGAAAGTATTAGCGATACCACCACCAACAACCAGTTGGTCAGCGATTTTTGATAGCGATTCAAGCACTGTCAGTTTGGTAGACACTTTAGAACCACCAACGATAGCGACTAGAGGACGCTCTGGGTTGCTCATCGCTTTGCCTAGCGCTTCAAGTTCAGCAGCCAGTAGAGGGCCTGCACACGCGACTTCTGCAAACATACCAACGCCGTGCGTTGATGCTTGCGCACGGTGAGCGGTACCGAATGCATCCATTACAAATACGTCACACAGTGCCGCGTATTTCTTAGAAAGTTCTTCGTCGTTCTTCTTCTCGCCTTTGTTAAAGCGAACGTTTTCAAGAACAACCAATTCACCAGCGTTTAGCTCAAGACCGTCTAGGTAGTCTTTCGCCAGTTTCACTTCGCAATCTAGCGCGTCGTTTAGGTAGTTCACAACAGGTTGTAGAGAGAATTCTTCTGCGTATTCACCTTCCGTTGGACGGCCTAGGTGAGATGTAACCATCACTTTCGCGCCTGCTTCTAGGCACAGTTTGATCGTTGGCAGAGATGCGATGATACGTGCATCTGAAGTGACTTTGCCATCTTTTACTGGCACGTTTAGGTCAGCACGGATAAATACACGTTTACCTGCGAGATCCAGGTCAGTCATCTTGATTACAGACATGTTGTGTCCTCTCAAATATTAAAAATAAAGTTTTTGAAAACTCGGCAACCCTGCCAAGCCTGTTAATTCTTTAAACTGGTCTTGATATGGAGTTACTAGCAATTTATTTCAAGCCTAGAAATAAATTTTCTCCGCGGCGACTAAAGACTACTTAGCCGCCTGCATTGCGAGCGCAGTATCCAGCATGCGATTCGCAAAGCCCCATTCGTTATCGCACCACACCAGCATTTTCACCAAATGCCCGTTACTGACTCGTGTCTGCGTTCCATCCACAATCGCACTATGAGGGTCGTGGTTGAAATCGATGGAAACCAATGGCGCTTCAGTATAGTCAACAATGCCATGTAATGTACACTGAGACGCCTTCACTATGGTTTGATTTACGTCATTAACTTTCACATTTGTATTAATTGTGACGCTCAAATCCATCGCAGTGACGTTGACTGTCGGTACTCGCACCGAAATAGCTTCAAATTTGTTGGAAAATTTCGGGAATATTCTTTCAATTCCTTTATGCAACTTGGTGTCAACTGGAATAATGGACTGGCTGGCAGCGCGAGTACGGCGTAGATCGGTGTGGTAGGCGTCAATCACCTGTTGATCGTTCATTGAGGAGTGAATGGTAGTGATGGTCCCAGATTCAATGCCAAAAGCATCATCGAGAGCCTTAATAATTGGCACGATGCAGTTGGTAGTGCAAGAGCCGTTAGACACGACTTTATGCTGCGCGGTCAGCGTTTGATGATTGACGCCATAGATGATGGTGTTGTCCACATCATTCGCGCCGGGATGAGAAAACAGCACTTTCTTCGCGCCCGCTTTGATGTGCTCTTGACCATCGGCTTGCGAGCCGTATACGCCAGTACAATCAAGCACTAAATCGACGTCTAAATCGCGCCAAGGGAGTAAATCGATCTCGGCTAGATGAAGAATACGCACCGTATCCATGTCACCGTTGCTGTGATGAATGTAAATGTGTTCTTGGTCATTGCTGATTTTCTTACCAAAACGACCATGCGAGGTGTCGTATTGTAGCAAATGGGCCATGGCATCCGGCTGGGCCAGTTCGTTAACCGCCACCACCTTGATCTGCTGATGCTTACCGCTCTCATACACAGCTCTTAAAACATTACGACCGATACGTCCAAATCCATTGATCGCAACTTTTAGCATAATTCCATCGCCCCACATTTTTTTCGTGTCACGCATAGTAACTTATCGAAAACCTTTGCGCATTAAAATAAAAGCCGAGTCAGGTTGACTCGGCTTGTTCCACTTTGTAGCGCTTAAGCGATGATTTCTTTCGCTGTGTTCACCACGTTGTCTACTGTGAAACCGAACATTTCGAACAGTTGATCAGCGGGTGCTGATTCACCAAACGTCGTCATACCGATAATGCGACCGCCAAAGCCAACGTACTTGTACCAGAAATCTGCAATGCCCGCTTCGATAGCGATGCGCGCTGTTACGTCTGATGGCAGTACCGCTTCACGGTAAGCCGCATCTTGCTTGTCGAATGCATCGGTAGATGGCATGGAAACCACGCGTACTTTCTTGCCTTCTGCGGTTAGTTGTTCAGCGGCTTTTACGGCTAGCTCAACTTCAGAGCCCGTCGCGATTAGGATAAGCTCTGGCTTGCCATCGCTGTCTTTTAGGATGTAACCACCTTTGGCGATGTCTGCCACTTGCTCAGCGCTGCGCGCTTGCTGCGCGAGGTTTTGACGAGAGAAAATCAGCGCCGATGGGCCATCTTTACGCTCAATTGCCAGTTTCCAAGCTACCGCTGATTCCACTTGGTCGCATGGACGCCAAGTGCTCATGTTTGGCGTTAGACGTAGTGATGCGATTTGCTCAACTGGTTGGTGAGTAGGGCCATCTTCGCCCAAGCCGATAGAGTCGTGCGTGTAGACTTGGATGTTCTGGATCTTCATCAGCGCCGCCATGCGCATGGCGTTACGTGCGTATTCCATAAACATCAGGAAAGTCGCTCCGTAAGGAACGAAACCACCGTGCAGCGCGATACCGTTCATGATCGCCGTCATACCGAATTCACGCACACCGTAGTGGATGTAGTTACCAGAGAAGTCGCTTGCTTCTAGCGACTTAGAACCCGACCACATGGTGAGGTTAGAAGGCGCTAGGTCAGCTGAGCCGCCCATGAATTCTGGTAGCATTTTACCAAACGCTTCCAGCGCGTTTTGCGATGCTTTACGTGATGCGATGTTCGCTGGGTTTGCTTGAAGGTCAGCAATGATTTGGTTTGCTTTCTCTTCCCACTCAGCTGGAAGTTCACCGTTTACGCGGCGTTTAAATTCAGCTGCCAGCTCAGGGTACGCTGCTTCATAAGCTGCAAATTTCTCGTTCCACGCTGCTTCCTTAGCTGCGCCTGTTTCTTTCGCTGACCATTCTGCGTACACTTCTTGCGGAATTTCAAAAGGACCGTGCTCCCAACCTAGTTCTTTACGTGTCGCTGCAATTTCTTCAGCGCCTAGTGGTGCGCCGTGACAGTCGTGCGAGCCTGATTTGTTTGGTGAACCAAAACCGATGATGGTTTTAGTACAGATAAGCGTCGGGCGTGGGTCTGCTTTTGCCGCGATGATAGCTGCATTGATGGCGTTCGCATCGTGACCGTCAACGGCTGGGATGACGTGCCAGCCGTAAGCTTCGAAACGTTTAGGCGTATCGTCAGAGAACCAACCTTCAACGTGACCGTCGATCGAAATGCCGTTGTCATCCCAGAATGCGATCAGTTTGCCTAGACCTAGCGTACCAGCAAGAGAACAAGCTTCGTGCGAAATACCTTCCATCAGACAGCCATCACCCATGAACACGTAAGTGAAGTGGTCAACGATGTCGTGGCCTTCTTTGTTGAATTGCGCTGCGAGCGCTTTCTCAGCCATTGCCATACCAACCGCGTTGGTGATGCCTTGGCCTAGTGGGCCCGTTGTTGTTTCGATGCCTGGTGCATAGCCGTATTCTGGGTGACCTGGAGTCTTAGAGTGCAATTGACGGAAGTTCTTTAGGTCGTCGATAGATAGCTCGTAACCGCTTAGGTGCAGTAGCGAGTAAATCAGCATCGAGCCGTGGCCGTTAGACAGCACGAAGCGGTCGCGGTCCGCCCACTCTGGGTTTGATGGGTTGTGGTTTAGGTGGCCGCGCCAAAGAACTTCAGCGATGTCCGCCATACCCATAGGTGCCCCTGGGTGGCCTGAATTTGCTTTTTGTACGCCGTCCATGCTGAGTGCGCGGATTGCATTAGCGAGATGTTTACGAGATGGCATGTCTGCTCCTGAGTGCATTAAGCGATGTAATAAGAAAAATTGCGCTGGCTATTTTCGCAAAGCAATCTCTGCTCTGCAAACGATTTACCCGAGAAATACCCCTAGCAAACCATGCTCTACTTCACTGAAAGCGCAATAGAGCAAATTCTTTGCGCCAGCAAGGCAAACGATTACTTTTGGCTCATACTAAAAAATCACTTGTAATTCGAGTATTCAAAACTAGAATAGACGTCTAGATGTAGAAACGCCTACAAATCGTATTTCATTCCCGGAGCTGAGAGCAAGTGTTCAGCTGCGAAAATTAATCAAAAGTGGAGCTCTCATGGCAAAGCACCTGTTCACTTCTGAGTCAGTATCAGAAGGCCATCCAGACAAAATTGCAGACCAGATTTCTGATGCGGTTCTTGATGCGATTCTTGAGCAAGACCCGAAAGCACGTGTTGCATGTGAAACTTACGTAAAAACCGGCATGGTCATGGTCGGTGGTGAAATTACCACTTCTGCCTGGGTTGATATCGAAGAACTGACACGCGAAACCGTACGCGAAATCGGCTACGTTCACTCAGACATGGGCTTCGACGCCAACTCTTGTGCTGTTCTAAACACCATCGGTAAACAGTCTCCTGACATCAACCAAGGCGTTGATAAAGCCGATCCTAAAGAGCAAGGCGCGGGCGACCAAGGCATTATGTTCGGCTACGCATGTAACGAAACCGAAGTACTGATGCCAGCACCAATTACCTACGCGCACCGTTTGATGGAACGTCAAGCGAAAGTACGTAAAGATGGCACGCTGCCATGGTTGCGCCCTGATGCAAAATCACAGGTTACTTTCCAATACGATCAAGGCAAAATTGTTGGTATTGATGCGGTTGTGCTGTCTACTCAGCACTGTGATTCTATCTCGACACCAGATCTGCGCGAAGCGGTGATGGAAGAGATCATCAAGCCTGTTCTTCCTTCTGAATGGCTAAACAAAGAAACCAAGTACTTCATCAACCCAACCGGTCGTTTCGTTATCGGTGGTCCAATGGGTGACTGTGGCCTGACCGGTCGTAAGATCATCGTGGATACCTACGGCGGCGCCGCTCGTCACGGTGGTGGTGCTTTCTCTGGTAAAGATCCATCCAAGGTTGACCGTTCAGCCGCTTACGCAGCACGTTACGTGGCGAAAAACATCGTCGCAGCTGGCATGGCTGATCGTTGTGAAATCCAACTGTCTTATGCAATCGGTGTGGCGGATCCAACCTCTATCATGGTGGAAACATTCGGTACTGAGAAAGTGTCGCACGACATCATCATTGAAGCCGTTCGCCAGTTCTTCGACCTGCGTCCATACGGCCTGCAAGAGATGCTGAATCTGCTTCAGCCAATCTACAAGAAGACCGCTGCATATGGTCACTTCGGTCGCGAAGAGTTCCCTTGGGAAGCAACCGACAAAGCAGCACTACTGCGTGAGTTTGCTGGCATCAAATAATCAGCCTCTTCTCGAACAAAAAGCCTCTGCTACAATGCAGGGGCTTTTTATTATGCCTAAGAATTGGTTATGCGTAATAAAGCCCCAATTTTTGCCGTTTGAAGAAGAGTCCATGTTGCACCCCGAACTAGCCGAACAATCCTCGCAAGTCCTCGCCCACTGTATCGCCTTAGCCGAGCAACGCTTTCAGCGCACTTTCCCTCTGCCCAAACTCAGTTTTAACGTGAGAGGCAAAGTGGCAGGAAAAGCTTACTTGCAACTAAATGAGATACGCCTGAATCCTGTATTGTTCAAAGAAAACCCTGATGAGTTTTTGCAAGAGGTGATTCCTCACGAAGTTGCCCACCTCATCACTTATCAAGTGTTCGGGCGCGTCAAACCCCACGGTAAAGAGTGGCAAGCGATTATGGAGCAGGTATTTCAGCAACCAGCAAGAACGACGCATCGCTTTAATATCCATTCGGTACAAGGGAAAACCTTTCAATATCGCTGCGCCTGCGCCGAGTACCCACTGTCGATTCGCCGCCACAACAAAGTGCAACGTCATCAAGCCAGTTATTGCTGCACAAAGTGTCGTCAGACTTTGCAGTTTACCGGCTTACAACTCAGTTAGCGGCCTCTCTAAGCTCGCCCTCCGCGCAGTTTTGACTCAGCTTTAACAATTCGCTCACTACTTCGCGGAAAAACTGAGTGCTACAATTTAAAAAGTCATACTTTTCTAAGACTTTTTAGATGAAATACCTATTTTCACTACTGGCGGCTCTCAGCAGCTTGCCTGTACTGGCTGCGCCCCCGGCCAACTTCTCTGCGGCGAAGAAAGAGGCGCTACAAATTTACCAAGATTATCCGGTCAGTTTTTACTGTGGCTGCGAGATTCAATGGCAAGGAAAAAAAGGCATTCCAGATTTGCAATCTTGTGGTTATCAAGTGCGTAAGCAACAAAATCGTGCCAGTCGTATTGAGTGGGAACATGTGGTGCCCGCTTGGCAGTTCGGCCACCAGCGACAATGTTGGCAAAACGGTGGACGGAAAAATTGCAGCAAACATGATGTTCAGTTTCGCTCGATGGAAGCGGATCTGCATAACCTCACCCCAGCAGTTGGCGAAGTCAACGGCGATCGCTCGAACTTTAATTTTAGCCAGTGGAATGGCGTTGATGGTGAGACCTATGGCCGCTGTGAAATGCAGGTCAATTTCAAAGCGCGTAAAGTGATGCCGCCGGATCGCGCCCGAGGCTCTATTGCTCGCACGTATCTCTACATGAGCCGAGAGTACGGCTTCCAACTGTCGAAACAGCAGACTCAGTTGATGCAAGCATGGAATAAAACTTATCCCGTATCAGAGTGGGAATGCATACGCGATGAGCGAATTGCCAAAGTTCAGGGCAACCACAACTCTTATGTGAAGGAAGCGTGTCAAACGCGATAGAAAAATCCCAGTGTCGCCACTGGGATGCCATCATACTTACTCTTTCGCGCCGATATCCTCAAGATAACCAAAGCGTTCTTTACGCTTTTGCGGTGAAGAGGTTAAGGGCTGACTGTAGGTCAACTACTTAGCCATTTGGGCCATCAGACGAAGAAGAGCCGCCATTACAGCCAGCTAATAGTCATCAGCAGGGCACAAGCCACTGCCAGTTTGGTCTTTTTCATAACACTATCCATGATTATTGTACTTATTAATTTGTTTAAACTTTGCCAGCTTGAATACGTTCTCCCCTACAAAGCGGCATACAAACTATTCATGAAAACAATAAATAACAATCACTTTGGCGAAAAATTACGACCTTACGCTTAAATTACCACACTGACTTGTTTTTTCTCCTCCGCGCATCCATGTTAATCTCTAATTCATTCTGTCTGTTGCAGGAACCGGAAACACAATGCGCATCCCTCGAATTTATCACCCCGAAACACTCCATCTGCACCATATCGTCGCCTTGCAGGAAGACGCCGCTGGCCATATCGGCCGCGTTTTGCGCATGAAAGAAGGGCAAGAAGTGCTGCTATTTGATGGCAGTGGCGCACAATTTCCAGCCGAAATCACCGAAGTGAGCAAAAAGCAGGTGTTGGTCAAAGTGACACAGCGGGAGGAAAACAGCAGCGAGTCACCTTTAGATCTCCATTTGGGGCAAGTGATCTCGCGCGGTGAAAAGATGGAGTTCACCATCCAGAAATCGGTAGAGCTTGGGGTCAATACCATTACGCCACTGATTTCGGAGCGATGCGGCGTAAAGTTGGATGAAAAACGCTTTGAGAAAAAACTCGCTCAGTGGCAGAAAATAGCCATTAGCGCTTGTGAGCAATGCGGACGTAACATCATCCCGGAGATTCGCCCCATTATGTCGCTGGAAGCTTGGTGCGCGGAAGAGTACGACGGCCTAAAGCTTAATCTGCACCCTCGCGCCAAATATTCGATCAACACGCTACCGGAGCTGGTCAACAAAGTGCGCCTGCTGATTGGTCCTGAAGGGGGGCTCTCTGCAGAAGAGATCGACATGACACAAACCTATCACTTTGAAGAGACCCTACTCGGTCCGCGCGTATTGCGTACTGAAACCGCAGCACTGACTGCCATTACCGCGCTACAAGTTCGTTTCGGCGATTTGGGTTAACACGGAGAACACACATGATCAAACTCGGCATCGTAATGGACCCTATTTCGTCCATTAACATCAAGAAAGACTCCAGCTTCGCCATGTTGCTGGAAGCGCAACGTCGCGGTTGGGAAATCCATTACATGGAGATGAATGATCTACACTTAGAGCAAGGCGTGGCGATTGCCGATACCAAAGTGGTCGAGCTAAAAGAAGATCCTAACGGCTGGTACCAATTTAAGTCAGAGCAAACCATTGAACTGGCTGAACTGGATGCGGTATTGATGCGCAAAGATCCACCGTTTGACACGGAATATATTTACGCCACCTACATTTTAGAGCGCGCAGAAGAACAAGGCACCTTAATCGTCAATAAGCCACAAAGCCTACGTGATTGTAACGAGAAACTCTTTACCGCTTGGTTCCCAGAGCTGACGCCAATCACCATGGTGACGCGCAAAGCAGAAAAGATAAAAGCGTTTCGTGAAGAGCATGGCGACATCATCCTTAAACCGCTTGATGGCATGGGTGGTGCATCGATTTTCCGAGTCAAAGAGAACGATCCGAACGTCTCGGTGATCATCGAAACCTTGACCAATCACGGGCAAAACTACGCGATGGCGCAAACCTTTGTGCCAGACATCAGCAATGGCGACAAACGTATTTTGGTGGTAGATGGCGAGCCCATGCCTTACTGTTTAGCGCGCATCCCAGCTAAAGGGGAAACGCGCGGTAACCTCGCCGCTGGCGGTCGTGGTGAAGCTCGCCCACTGAGCGAAACAGATAAGAAAATTGCACTAGCCGTCGCGCCAACGCTGAAAGAAAAAGGACTGATTTTTGTTGGTTTAGATGTGATTGGCGATAAGCTCACCGAGATCAACGTGACCAGCCCAACTTGTATTCGCGAGATTGAAGCGGCGTTTGATATCTCGATTACCGGTAAATTGATGGATGCGATTGAGCGCCGCCTAAAAGCTAAAGCTTGAGCACTCAAGAGCCAGTTGGGGCCGGATGGCCCCTTTGAAGGGGAGTCATGTATGAATTTGACCAATCATTTTCTGGTGGCCATGCCGGGGATGAAAGATCCCTATTTCCAGCACCGAGTGATCTACATTTGTGAACACAATGAAGAGGGTGCGATGGGACTGATGATCAACGCACCGATCGACGTCACCGTGGGCAAAATGCTGGAACAGGTCGATGTACAGCCAGTGCATCCACAATTGCATAGACAAAGTCTGACCAAACCGGTGTACAACGGCGGGCCAGTTTCCGAGGATCGCGGTTTTATTCTGCACCGCCCCAAAGATTACTACGAGTCGAGCATTCAGATGACCGATCACATCGCCGTCACCACGTCCAAAGATATTTTGACGGTACTCGGCACGGAGGCGGAACCGAGCAGTTATCTCGTGGCTTTAGGCTATTCAGGCTGGAGCGCTGGACAGTTGGAAAGCGAGCTAGCGGAAAACTCTTGGTTAACCGTCGAAGCCAGCCCGGAAATCATTTTCGATACCCCTATCGCCCAGCGTTGGCAAAAAGCGGTACAGATGCTCGGCATTAATGCTACCCAACTTTCCAATCAGGCAGGGCACGCTTAACTCGCTGCCCTTCACTCACTTATTGTTACTTAGGTTATTTATGTCACGTACCATCATGGCTTTCGATTTTGGCACCAAGAGTATTGGCAGCGCCATCGGCCAAGAAATTACCGGCACCGCATCGCCGTTAAAGGCCTTCAAAGCCAACGATGGCATTCCCAATTGGGACGAGATTGAAAAGCAAATCAAAGAGTGGCAGCCCACGTTACTCGTGGTCGGCTTGCCGACTGACCTGCACGGAAAAGATCTGCAAACCATCACACCTCGGGCGAAGAAATTTGCCCAGCGGCTGCATGGCCGTTTCGGTTTGCCCGTAGAGCTGCACGATGAGCGCCTTTCCACCACCGAAGCACGCGCCGAACTGTTTTCGATGGGCGGCTACAAAGCGCTAAGTAAGGGCAATGTCGATTGTCAATCTGCGGTGATCATTCTAGAAAGCTGGTTCGAAGCGCAGTGGGGCTAACAGGGCGAGGAAAACCGCAAGAGAGGGACAACCTCTTCCCTCTCATTGCAACAAAGTCCGAGCTTAATCCATATCGATCTTCACGTTGGCCAAGGATCCGGTGTTATTGAGATCGCCGCGCTGGGTTTTGAGCATCAAACGCAGATCGTTGGCCGAATCGGCACTGTGCAACGCATCTTCTTCATTGATCTTGCCTTCCACCACCAACTTATACAGCGATTGATCAAAGGTCTGCATGCCAATCTCTTTGGAGCGCGCCATGGTCGCTTTCAACTCATGCAATTCGCCGCGGCGGATCAAATCCGACACCCTTGGACTGTTGAGTAACACTTCAAACACACCGTGACGGCCTTTGCCGTTTTTATCACGCAGTAACTGCTGACCGATCACCCCTTTGAGATTCATGGATAGATCAAACAGGAACTGCTCTTTTTGCTCTTTCGGCACTAAATGTAGGATCCGCTCCAACGCTTGGTTGGCGTTGTTAGCGTGCAGAGTGGCCATGCACAAGTGGCCCGTTTCGGCAAAGGTCATGGCGTATTCCATCGTCTCTCGGCTGCGGATCTCGCCGATGAGGATCATATCTGGCGCTTGACGCAGCGAGTTTTTCAGCGCCACTTCGTAACTTTCGGTATCGAGCCCCACTTCCCGTTGGGTAACGATACAGCGCTTGTGCTCGTGAACAAATTCAATCGGATCTTCCACCGTCAGAATATGACCACTACGATGGCTATTGCGATAGCCCGTCATCGCCGCCATGGTGGTGGATTTCCCCGACCCCGTCGCTCCCACCACCAGCACAAGACCGCGTTTGGCAATCGACAAATCTTGCAGCACTTGGGGCAACTTGAGTTCTTCAAACGTCGGAATATGGGTTTCAATGCGGCGAATCACCGCGCCCGGTAGCTCTCGCTGATAAAACGCACTGACGCGAAAACGGCCAGAATCACGCACAATCGCGAAGTTTGATTCACGGGTTTTACGAAAATCGGCGCGCCGCTCTTCATCCATTGCACCATCGAGAAACTGCGCGACCTCGGCTTCTGAGAGCTTAGCGCCTTGTGGGCGTAACTCGCCATCGACGCGAAACAGCACCGGCGCGCCTACCGTAATATACAAATCCGACGCTTTAAGAGAGAGCATCCCTTCCAGCACTCGGTTTAACTCAATACTCATGCTGCTCTCCGCTAGAACTTGATCGCTTCGACTTCGATTTTGCTGTCCACTTCTTCTTTGCCGACTTTACCTTGAGCAAGCAACTGCCGTGCATTTTGCTCCATGGTTTGCATACCATGCGCCGCGCCTGTCTGAATGATCGAATACATCTGCGCCACCTTGTCTTCACGGATCAAGTTGCGGATCGCAGGCGTCGCCATCATGATCTCATGACACGCGACACGACCACCGCCAATCCGCTTGAGCAGCTTCTGGGCGATCACCGCGCGCAGCGATTCAGAGAGCATAGAGCGCACCATGTCTTTGTCACTGCCGGGGAACACATCAATGATCCGGTCAACCGTTTTTGCCGCACTGCTGGTGTGCAACGTGCCAAACACCAAGTGACCCGTTTCAGCGGCGGTCAGAGCAAGACTGATGGTTTCCTGATCGCGCAGCTCACCGACTAAAATCACGTCTGGATCTTCACGCAGCGCGCTGCGCAGCGCATTTTTAAAACTGTGCGTATCACGGTGCACTTCACGCTGGTTGATCAAACACTTTTGGTTTTGGTGAACAAACTCAATCGGATCTTCAATGGTGAGAATGTGCTTGTTGTAGTGGCGGTTGATGTAATCAACCATCGCCGCCAATGTGGTGGATTTACCTGAGCCTGTGGGCCCTGTCACCAATACCAGCCCTTTTTCACTGCGCACAATTTTCTCAAAGATTTCTGGCGCATCCAGCTCTTCTAAGGTTGGGATCTTGGTTGGAATGGTACGAAACACCGCCGAGCAGCCACGCGACTGGTGAAAAGCATTGACACGAAAACGCCCCACGTTGGGTAATTCAAACGAGAAATCGACTTCCAGTTTTTCCTCAAATTCACTACGCTGAGAATCATTCATGATTTCGAACACCAGACGATGAACATCAGCATGACTAAAAGCGGGCACGCCGAGCTTTCTTACATCGCCATCTATGCGTACCATAGGCGGAACGCCAGCAGAAAGATGTAGATCCGACGCGTTATGCTTTACACTAAAATCCAGTAACTCAGTGATATCCATTATTTTTCCTTACAAAAACTTGCTATGACTAGTATTCAACAAAACATTGAACATATCACCACACAGATCCGTCGCTCTGAACAAAAGTGTGGACGAGCTCCAGAGTCGGTGCAACTTCTGGCAGTAAGTAAAACTAAACCTGTCGAGGCAATTCTCGAAGCGTACCATGCCGGACAATGCGCTTTTGGTGAAAACTATGTGCAAGAAGGGAGTGAGAAGGTCGACTTTTTTGCCGAGCATCATTCAGACAAAACCATCGAATGGCACTTTATTGGCCCGATTCAGTCCAATAAAAGTCGTTTGGTGGCCGAGCGTTTTGCTTGGGTGCACACCGTGGATCGCGAAAAAATCGCCCAGCGTTTGAATGATCAGCGCCCAGCAGATCTGCCGCCTTTGCAAGTGCTGATTCAGGTTAACACCAGCGGTGAAGCCTCGAAATCCGGTGCCAGCGACACAGAAATATTTGCCCTCGCTGAGTTGATTTCACGCTTACCCAACCTCACCTTAAGAGGGTTGATGTCCATTCCGGAAAATGTCGATGACTACGCCGCGCAACTGGCCGCTTTTGAGCAATTAGCCGCCTTGCAGCAGCGCTTGCGCCAACATTATCCCCAGGTGGATACCCTTTCGATGGGCATGAGTGGAGACATGGACGCGGCAATCGCAGCAGGCTCAAGCATGGTTCGCATCGGCACAGCCATTTTTGGTGCACGGGATTACGCAAGCAAAGCGTAAACGATGCGCCAACACACTGACACAAGCGGAATTGATAGAGATGGAACAGAAAAAAATTGCCTTTATTGGTGCAGGTAACATGGTGCGTGCGATTGTCTCTGGCCTCGTGGGCAACGGATACCCTGCAACACACATTATCGCCACAGCGCCAAGCGAAACTCGCCGATTGCCACTGGAGCAAGAGTTTGCTATTAGCACCACAGCGGATAATCTCGCTGCCGCTCGTGACGCGGATGTGGTGGTCCTGTCTGTCAAACCACAAATGATGGAGGAGGTGTGCAAACCGCTGCAAGCGCTCGACTTTCAAGGCAAACTGGTGATTTCCATCGCCGCTGGCATCAGTTGTCAACGCCTCAAGCAGATGCTCGGTACCACGCAAGATCTGGTGCGCGTAATGCCCAACACACCATCGCAACTGGGGCTAGGAATGAGCGGACTGTATGCACCCGACTCGCTAAGCGATGCAGACAGAACCTTTGCGCAAGAGCTGATGCAAGCGGTCGGCAAAACTTGCTGGGTGGCGCAAGAATCGGGCATCAATAACGTCATTGCCGCAGCAGGCAGCGCGCCAGCCTATTTCTTTTTGTTTATGGAAGCGATGCAAGCAGAAGCGATAGCACAAGGATTTGATAAAGCCACCGCGCGTCTGCTGGTGGAGCAATCTGCGCTGGGCGCGGCCAGTATGGTGGTCAACAATCCGCAGAGCGAGCTTTCGACCTTGCGCGAAAACGTCACCTCCAAAGGGGGCACCACCGCCGAAGCGATCCGTACATTTAACCATCATCAGCTCAGTGATATTGTCGCCAAAGCGATGCGCGCTGCGGTAGAACGCGCACAAGAGATGGAAAAACTGTTTTAATTACCCTGCTGCCTCAGGCAGCATAACCTTTTTAAGGGGCATCTATGAGTTCAATGAGTTTCCTGATTTCGACGCTGTTCGATCTCTACATCATGGTGGTGATCTTACGGATCTGGCTGCAAGCCGCACGCGCCGATTTCTATAACCCATTTTCACAATTTATCGTCAAAGCGACTCAGCCAGTGATCGGCCCGCTGCGCCGTGTGATCCCATCGATTGGCAGTATCGATCTCGCCACTGTGCTGTTTGCCTACCTGCTGTGCGTACTGAAATTTGTGGCGTTGGTGATGGTTGCGTCAGGCGGCTCCGTCAGTTTCAGCGCAGACTTTCTCTTCCTAGGGCTACTGTCATTAATCAAAGCCGCAGGTGGACTACTCTTCTGGGTGCTGTTGATTCGTGCGATCCTAAGCTGGGTAAGCCAAGGCCGCAGCCCGATTGAATACGTTTTCCATCAATTAACTGAACCTATGCTGGCACCGATCCGTCGCATCCTACCAGCTATGGGCGGTTTTGACTTAAGCGTGCTGGTGCTGTTTATTGTGCTGCAATTTGCCAATTTCCTAATGGGCGATCTCATCGGCCCTATCTGGTATCAACTATAATGAGCCAAGCTGCTTGGCAAGAGGGGCAGGATGTGGTGCTGCGGCTCTACATCCAACCCAAAGCCAGCCGTGATAAAATTCTGGGTTTGCATGGTGATGAGCTGAAAATCGCCATTACCGCGCCGCCCGTGGATGGCAAAGCGAATGCCCATCTGGCTAAATTACTGGCCAAGATGTTTAAAGTCGCCAAAAGTCTGGTTGAGATTGAAAAAGGCGAGCTTGGCCGTCACAAGCAAGTGCGCATCCATGCCCCGACGCAGATACCAGAGGAAGTGAAAGCCATCTTGTGATGGCTTTTTGTTTGTCACACACCACAAGGTGTAAGGAAGTTTACAATGAAAAAATGGATCGCCGCCCTGCTGACTTGCTTGGTCGCCCTGCCGACTTGGGCTGGGCAATTTAAAGAGATCAAAGATACCGAAGTGCACTACGTGGCGCTGAGCTCAACCTTCTTAACGCCGCAAGTGGCGAAAAGTTATGGGCTGAAACGCAGTGAGTATTCCGCCATCGTGAATATCAGCGTGCTGGATAAAAGCCGAGTCGGCAAACCTGCGCTAACGGCAACGGTCAAAGGGCAAGCGAAAAACCTGCTCGGCCAGATCCGCACCTTAACGTTTAAAGAAATACGTGAAGGCGAGGCGATTTACTACATCGCAGAGCTGCCAGTGAATCATGAAGAGTCACTGACATTTGATTTAGACATCAATGCAGGCCTCAAAGGGGCAGGCAAACTCACCTTTACGCAAAAATTTTATATAGAAGAGTAACAACAAGCATGAAGAAGATCGTATTGGCCACTGGCAATCAAGGCAAAGTGCGCGAGATGGCGGGTTTATTGGCCGATTTTGGTTTTGACGTGGTCGCGCAAAGCGAATTTAACGTCTCTGAAGTGGCTGAAACGGGCACAACCTTTATTGAAAACGCCATTATCAAAGCGCGTCATGCCGCCAAAGAAACGGGCTTGCCAGCCATTGCCGACGACTCTGGCCTTGAGGTGGATTTTCTTCAAGGTGCCCCAGGGATTTACTCTGCACGTTACGCAGGAGAGAAAGCCTCAGATCAAGAGAACTTAGAAAAGCTATTAACCGCGATGGAAGGTGTGCCAGAAGCGCAACGTACCGCTCGTTTCCATTGTGTATTGGTTTTGATGCGTCATGAAAACGACCCAACGCCGATCGTCTGTCATGGAACGTGGGAAGGGCGAATCCTAACCCAAGCACACGGTGAAAACGGTTTTGGTTACGACCCCATCTTCTTCGTACCGGAAGAGAACTGTGCCTCGGCTGAACTTGTACCTGCGCGGAAAAAGCAGCTTTCACATCGTGGCAAAGCGTTACAGCAGTTGTTTGCCACCCTGAGCCAACAGCCATTAGCGTAAGGCAGCATGATGTTAAAGCCCCCCGCTCTCAGTTTGTATGTGCACATTCCTTGGTGTGTACAAAAATGCCCGTACTGCGATTTCAACTCTCACGCTGTAAAAGAAGCGATCCCGGAGCAGCAGTACATTCTTGCCTTGTTGGAAGATTTGGATCGCGACATTGAGAAATATCGTCTCAATGATGCACCGCGCCCGCTGCACTCGATCTTCATCGGCGGTGGCACACCCAGTTTAATTTCCGCAGAAGGGATAGCGCAGCTTTTGCAAGGCATTGAGCAGCGGATTGCCTTCACGCCAGAGATCGAAATCACCATGGAAGCCAACCCAGGTACGATAGAAGCCAAGCGCTTTGCTGGCTATCGCGCTGCGGGAGTAACACGTATTTCGATTGGTGTGCAAAGCTTTGAAGCGGAAAAACTCGAACGTTTAGGGCGGATCCATGGTCAGCAAGAAGCGGTCGCTGCCGCGCAGCTTGCTCACCAAATAGGCCTCAACAGTTTCAATTTGGATTTGATGCACGGTTTGCCGGATCAAAGTATTGATCAAGCCTTGGCGGATCTCGATAAAGCGATTGAGCTCAACCCACCGCATCTCTCTTGGTATCAGCTCACGATCGAGCCGAACACCATGTTTTACTACAAACCACCAGTGTTACCTGATGATGATGATTTGTGGGATATTTTCGAACAAGGCCACCAGAAACTGACCGCAGCAGGGTATGTGCAGTACGAAATCTCCGGTTACAGCAAACCGGGTTATCAGTGCCGTCACAACCTCAACTACTGGCGCTTTGGCGACTATCTCGGCATCGGTTGTGGCTCCCACGGTAAACTGAGTTTTGCCGATGGGCGCATCATTCGCACCACCAAAATCAAACACCCTCGTGGCTACTTAGCGGCATATCAGAATATGGTCAAACCCTATCTTGATAGTGAGCAGTTGGTTGCGGCGCAAGAGAGACCATTCGAATTCTTTATGAACCGTTTTCGCTTAATGGAAGCCTGCCCTAAGCAAGATTTTATCGATACCACTGGGCTAGGTTTGGAGGCGATTGCAACGACAATTCAATGGGCGTTGGAAATGGGCTACTTGCGTGAAGATGCCACGCAATGGCAGATCACGGAGAAAGGCAAACTGTTCCTCAATGACCTGCTCGAAGCGTTTATGCCTGACGAAGAGTAAGTCATGATAAGCGCCGAGGCTTAACCTTGGCGCTATCGGTTAAAAAATAGAGCGCCCGATACGCTGCGAAAAGAGTTCAAGCGCTTTAGTCCCTGCCAGCGAGTTACCCGACGCATCAAGCTCTGGCGACCAAACCGCAATGGTCATATCGCCCGGCACCACGGCAATAATTCCACCGCCAACCCCCGATTTGCCCGGCATACCGACACGGTAAGCGAACTCTCCGGCGCCATCGTACAGCCCACAGGTCGCCAGCAGCGCGTTAAGCTGCTTGGTCTGCACCGGGGTAATGACTTTCTTGCCCGTGTGCACCGAAGTGCCTTTGTTGGCGAGATAACTGAAGGTTTTCGCCAGATCGACACAGCTCATCTTGAGCGCGCAGGCGTGAAAATAGTTGTTCAATACAGGAATCACGTCGTTGTCGAAATTGCCGAACGAGCGCATCAGATACGCAATCGCCGCGTTACGATCGCTGTGCATCATCTCGGAAGCCGCCACGATTTTATCGTAGCAGATTTGGTTATCCCCCGAGAGCTGGCGAACAAACTCCAGCAGGCGTTGGCGTGGTGCGGACAAACGGCTGGCGAGCAAATCCGCCACCACAATCGCCCCAGCATTAATAAACGGATTACGTGGAATTCCCTGCTCCATCTCAAGCTGGATCAGCGAGTTAAACGCCTGCCCCGAAGGCTCTTTGCCCACTCGACGCCAAATCTCATCGGGCTGATACAAACACATTGCCAAAGTTAAGCTTAGCGCTTTGGAAATCGATTGAATGGAAAAGCTCTCCTCGGCATCACCGGCCGCGATGATTTCACCTTCATTGGTGTACACCGCCATACCCAGTTTCTCCGCCGGAACTTTCGCCAGTGCGGGAATATAATCGGCAACCTTGCCACGCCCAATCAAGGGGCGAACTTCGTCCAGAATTTCAGCGAGCAACGCTTTTGTCGGCTTCATGACTTTTTACCTGACTGCTTGTTATTTTTCTTGTAGGGTCAAAAAAGCCAACATCGATAATGTTGGCTCTTTGTTATGCAGTGTGCGGATTTTACAAAAACCAGTCAAACACTAATTGGTGCGTTTGTACTTGATGTCCCACACACCGTGACCTAAACGATGTCCACGCGCTTCAAACTTAGTCAAAGGACGCTCTTCTGGACGCGGAATGTAGTCACCTTCCTGTGCGATATTGGCAAAACCGGGCGCTTGATTCATCACTTCAATCATGTGCTCTGCGTAGTTTTCCCAATCTGTCGCCATGTGGAAAATCCCTTCATTCGGGATCAATTTCTGGCGTACCATTTCGGCGAACTCAAGCTGCACAATGCGGCGCTTATGGTGACGCTTTTTGTGCCACGGATCAGGGAAAAACAGTTGCAGCGTCGCCAAGCTGTCATTGGGGATCATGTGTTCAAACACTTCCACCGCATCATGGCACATTACGCGCAAATTGGTCAGGCCCGCTTCGCGTGCATCCGACAGACACGCACCAACACCTGGGCTGTGCACTTCGATACCAAAGAAGTTTTTCTCCGGCGCGTTTTTCGCCATTTCGACCAGCGAAGCGCCCATGCCGAAGCCGATTTCAAGAACCACTGGATTGTCGTTACCAAAGACCTCTTTCCAATCAAGAAGTTGTGCTTGGTAGTCGATACCCATTGTCGGCCAGCACTCTTTCATCGCATTCTCTTGACCTTTGGTTAAACGGCCTTCGCGACGAACAAAACTGCGTATCTTACGGATCAACTTACCGTCTTCATTGAATTCGTTAGTGGTCACTTCACTCATGGATTCTGCCTGCACATTGATTAATCAAAGCGGGGATTATCCAAAGAATTTTCTTTGGCGCAAGTGTTATCCGTAAAAACGAGTATCCCCACACTTTGTCGGTTGTACTTTCACCCTATTCTGTGATGCAATTTTGCCTACAAATAATAGAACACAGAGCAAGTCGTGACCCCTTTTGCTAATGCCATTTTGAAATGGTACGACGCCTATGGAAGAAAAAATCTCCCTTGGCAACAGAACAAAACTGCCTACAGCGTCTGGCTGTCGGAGATCATGCTGCAACAGACACAAGTTGCGACCGTGATCCCTTATTATCAACGCTTTTTGCAACGTTTCCCGACCGTGACCGATCTGGCTAACGCCGAGCAAGATGAAGTCTTGCATCTGTGGACTGGGCTTGGTTACTACGCGCGGGCGCGCAACCTGCACAAAGCGGCCAAAATCGTCGCGCAGCAATATCAAGGCGAGTTTCCCACCGATATTGAACAGATGAACGCCCTGCCGGGCATTGGCCGTTCTACCGCAGCAGCGGTGCTCTCTTCTGTTTATAAGCAGCCACATGCCATTCTTGATGGCAATGTGAAACGCACCTTATCTCGCGCCTTTGCCGTTGAAGGTTGGTCTGGGCAAAAAGCGGTTGAGAATCAGCTTTGGCAGCTCGCCGAAGCGCATACACCGCAGCAAGATGTCGATAAATACAATCAAGCGATGATGGATATGGGCGCGATGATCTGCACGCGCAGCAAACCCAAATGCAGCTTGTGCCCGGTAGCGGATTTGTGTCTCGCCCAAAAACAAGGCAACCCACTCGATTATCCCGGCAAAAAGCCGAAAAAAGAGAAACCGACCAAGCAAACTTGGTTTGTAATGTTGCATCACGACAATCAAGTGTGGCTAGAGCAGCGACCGCAAAGCGGAATCTGGGGCGGGCTGTTTTGTTTCCCGCAACAACCAGAGAATGACCTGAGCGATTTGTTGGCCAAACGTGGTATCCGTGACGAGCACATTCGTACCCAGCAAACCCTGATCGCGTTTCGCCATACCTTTAGCCACTATCACCTCGATATCACGCCGATTCTGTTGGATTTATCAAAGCAACCCAATGTGATAATGGAAGCGGGCAACGGTCTTTGGTATAACTTAGCTCAACCCGAAACCATAGGTCTGGCGGCTCCGGTCAAACAGCTACTGGAAAGCCTGCCCCATGAACTTCGTTAAAGCTTTATTTAAGGAGTCACTATGAGCCGCACTGTTTTTTGTGCTCGTCTAAACAAAGAGGCTGAAGGCCTAGATTTTCAACTTTACCCGGGCGAGTTGGGTAAACGTATTTTCGATACCATTTCCAAAGAAGCTTGGGGGCAGTGGCAGCATAAACAAACCATGCTGATCAACGAGAAAAAGCTCAATATGATGGATCCAGAACATCGCAAACTGCTCGAAACCGAAATGGTGAACTTCCTGTTTGAAGGCAAAGAAGTGCATATCGAAGGCTATACTCCACCAAGTCAATAAACTGGGTTTGCAAGCTCTTCAATCAATGACATCATTGCTGACGCACTGATGTCATTTTTTTGTTTAATGGAACCGCCATGAAGAAACTTGGATACATACTGATCACGCTATTGCTGGCAGGTTGTAGTCGGGAATTCATCGAGAACATCTACGATGTCAACTATGAACCGACCAACCGCTTTGCCAATAATTTAGCGCAGCTGCCCGGTCAGTTTGAAAAAGATACCGCAGCGCTGGACGCGCTGATCGATAGTTTCTCCGGTAACATTAAAAAGCGTTGGGGCAGCCGAGAGATCAAAATGGCGGGTAAGAGCAACTACGTCAAATACATCGACAACTACCTCAGCCGAGCCGACGTCAACTTCACCACCGGCAATATTTTAATTGAAACCGTCTCACCCACTGAGCCGGAAAACCACCTCAAAAAAGCCATTATTACCACCTTGCTCACTCCCGATGATCCCGCGAACGTCGATCTCTTTTCCTCCAAGGAGATCCACTTAGAAGGACGCCCGTTTCTCTACAACCAAGTGGTTGATCAAGACAAAAAAGCCATTCAATGGTCTTGGCGTGCCAACCGCTTTGCCGATTACTTGATTGCTACCCAGCTTAAAACCCGCACCGTAGACTTCAAAAAAGCCTACTACGTAGAAATTCCCATGGTGGCCGACCACATCATGAAACGCAGCTACCAGTACGCCGATATCGTGAGGAAAGCATCGCAGAAGTACGGCATTGATGAAGATCTGATTTACGCCATCATTAAGACCGAAAGTAGCTTCAACCCGTATGCGGTGAGTTGGGCTAATGCCTATGGTCTGATGCAGGTGGTACCCAAAACCGCCGGTCGCGATGTGTTCAATTTAGTCAAAAACCGTTCTGGTGAACCTTCGCCGGAATATCTGTTTAACCCTGAAAACAACATCGACACAGGCACTGCTTACTTTTATCTGCTGAAAAATCGCTACCTCAAAGACGTCACCCACCCGACATCGCTCGAGTACTCGATGATTTCGGCCTACAACGGCGGTACGGGCGGTGTGCTCAACACCTTTAACCGTAGCGATCGCAAACGCGCCATGCGCGATCTCAATGCACTACAGCCCAACCAAGTGTATTGGGCCTTAACAAAAAAACATCCCAATGCTGAAGCCCGACGCTACTTAGAGAAAGTGACTCAGTTTAAGAAAGAATTTAATCAGGGCTAATCTTTATAGAGACAAAGGGTAAAGTTTCATCACTCAGATTTTTTTCAGCGATTTATTGAAAAAAGGGGTTGACGCTTGAAGAGAAAATCCGTTTAATAGCGCTCCGTTGCCCGGATAGCTCAGTCGGTAGAGCAGAGGATTGAAAATCCTCGTGTCGGTGGTTCGATTCCGCCTCCGGGCACCACGAATTAAAATCGTTGGTGCTAAATGTACGAGCGATAAAAATATAGTGTGCCGACTTAGCTCAGTAGGTAGAGCAACTGACTTGTAATCAGTAGGTCACCAGTTCGATTCCGGTAGTCGGCACCATTTACAATAACTCTTGCCTTGCAAGAGATAGCGAATAGTTCCTCCTTAGCTCAGTCGGTAGAGCGACGGACTGTTAATCCGCAGGTCGCTGGTTCGAGCCCAGCAGGAGGAGCCACTTTCAAAGCCAAGTCACTGACTTGGCTTTTTTCTTTTCTGCGTATCGCTATTTTCTCATATCCCCCGCTCTGCATTATTCAAACGAGTGTTGTACCACATAAAAAAGCACTTATTTCACAGCAAAAATTTAATCCATATCATGCTTTCTATACGGGCTACTATTCGTTTCAAATTGACTACACTAAGATGAAATATACGTGAAATAGATCTAGCAATCGCCCTGACTTGTCGACGCCATCATCATGTGAGCCATTATATGAAACTAAAAACACAAGCTTATTTGTTATCGGGAATTATCTTAGTAGCCCTGCTTGCTTTAACCGCAACAGGTCTCTGGACGCTACGCGTGGTCAGTAACTTAGACAATAAAGCCCGAGTCACCGAGTTGTTTCGCAGCGCCTACAGCATATTAACCGAGATCGAAAAAATGTCGGTGGAAGGCAAAATCCCCGAGGCAGAAGCCAAAGCACTCGCAACTCGCCTATTGCGTAACAATATTTATAAAGACAATGAGTATGTTTATGTCGCCGACGACAAGATGATATTCATCGCCACACCACTTGATCCGCAGCTTCACGGCACAAGTTTTCATGACTTTAAAGATGGCAAAGGCAACAGCGTTGGTCAGTTGATTCTCGATATTTTAGGTCGCCGAACTGGGCAATTGGTCGAGTACACATGGACACAGAAACAAGCCGATGGCTCAATTGAAGAGAAACTGTCAATAGCAGAAAGAACACCGCATTGGAAATGGGTGGTTGGCACGGGCATCGGTTTCAACGAAGTGAACGCGCGTTTCTGGTCGACTGCACAGTGGCAACTTTTCTTGTGCTTAGTGATTGCGGGCGCCATCTTGACCGGACTTATCATCTCCATCAGAAAAATGCTCAACTTGTTGGGCGGAGAACCCAATGATGTGCGCAAAGCGGTGCAAGCCGTAGCCCAAGGCCATATTCAAACCAGTTTTGATACTCAAGCTCCGCAGGGAAGCATCTACCAAGCGGTACAAGAGATGAGCCGTTCATTGGCGCAGATGATCACTAACTTAGGCAGTTCAATGCATGCGCTACGTGGCGAACTGGCATCGGTAGAATCCCGCTCGGATTCCATTGCTCATCTGTCTGCTTCTCAACAGCAGTCCACTGCCATGATTGCCACTGCTATGACAGAAATGGCCTCATCCGCTAACCATGTGGCAGATTCGGCCAGCGATACAGCGCGTAATACCGATGAAGCGGACAAACAAAGTCAGCACACACAAAAACTCATCAACAACACCGTAGCGAACATTCAAGGCCTTGCTAATCAATTGGGGACAGCAAGCCAAGCGGTGGCCGACCTTGATCAAGATGTCAATAACATTGTCAAAGTACTGGATGTCATCGGCGATATTGCCGAACAGACCAATCTATTGGCGTTGAATGCGGCGATTGAAGCGGCCCGTGCAGGCGAGCAGGGGCGTGGCTTTGCTGTGGTTGCTGACGAGGTTCGTAACCTTGCGGGTCGAACCCAAGCAAGCACCAAAGAAATTCAACAGATGATTAATAACTTGCAACAAGGATCGCGCAACGCAATCCAAACCATGGAAGTGTGTGCCGAGACTAGCCAGAGCACAGTCGTTGAATCAAAAAATGCTTCCGATGCCCTGCAACAAATCGTCATTGCACTGGAATCCATCAGCTCAATGAGCCAGCAAATCGCTACTGCGGCGGCCGAACAGACCCAAGTAAGCGATGACATTGCAAAAAGAATCAATATGATTGAAGACAGCGGCAACCAACTAACGGCCGTGGTGACAGAGAGCCATAACAGCACCCGCAGTCTAGCGTCATTAGCGAATGATCTGGAAAGTTGGGTCAACAAGTTCTCCGTTAAAAACTAAGCGAACTCGTTTTCAACAAAAAGCACGCTTTATCGCGTGCTTTTTCGTATTCTAAGCCATAAAACACCCAATTAATCTCGTAAAAAACAGGCGCGATAATGTTTACAGACTGTACACTCTTGTCATCAAATGGATAAAAACGCCCCGTTACGCACACAAAAACAGCAAACGATATTTTTTTTGCATTTTTGTATTGACCTCCCTAACGAAAAACCGTTTAATACACCTCGTCGCCCGGATAGCTCAGTCGGTAGAGCAGAGGATTGAAAATCCTCGTGTCGGTGGTTCGATTCCGCCTCCGGGCACCACGAATTAAAGTCGTTGGTGCTTATTACGAACGACAGAAAAAGAATATCGCGTGCCGACTTAGCTCAGTAGGTAGAGCAACTGACTTGTAATCAGTAGGTCACCAGTTCGATTCCGGTAGTCGGCACCATTCTTTTGCCTCGATAGCTCAGTCGGTAGAGCAGAGGATTGAAAATCCTCGTGTCGGTGGTTCGATTCCGCCTCGAGGCACCACTTTTGATAGCTGTGTTTTGATGAAGTTAAAATAACTTTTTGAAAAACATCGGCCAGTGCCCTAGGCGGGCCCGTTATTCCGCCTCGAGGCACCACTTATTAAAGTTGTGCTAAAACACAATAAAGAATAGTTCCTCCTTAGCTCAGTCGGTAGAGCGACGGACTGTTAATCCGCAGGTCGCTGGTTCGAGCCCAGCAGGAGGAGCCACTTTTCGTTAGCAAGAGTTATCTTGTTAACAAAGCCGACTTAGCTCAGTAGGTAGAGCAACTGACTTGTAATCAGTAGGTCACCAGTTCGATTCCGGTAGTCGGCACCATCAAATTAAAATAGTTCCTCCTTAGCTCAGTCGGTAGAGCGACGGACTGTTAATCCGCAGGTCGCTGGTTCGAGCCCAGCAGGAGGAGCCAAATTCAGAAAGCTGCATCACTGATGCAGCTTTTTTTTGCGTTTTACTCCTATGCCACTTGTTCCAAATAGCCTATTTCCTGCGATAAAAAGCTGGCATGTTTCCAGCGCCAGCCTGTGAAACATCTCGCTTGAGTAGAGCCGAGCTCTACAAGCCCCCTAAGCAAATGTATTTAGTTTCCAGGAACTCATCCAAACCTTGTCTCGCCCCCTCTCTACCAAGACCAGATTCCTTGATACCGCCAAAGGGCGCTACTTCAGTCGAGATGAGCCCTTCATTTATGCCAACCATACCGTATTCTAGCGCCTCGCTGACTCGTACAGCACGCTTGAGGCTTTCGGTATAGAAATAGCTAGCCAGCCCATATTCCGTATCATTGGCCATTGCGATCACTTCATCGTCATCCGTAAACTCAACAATCGGCAACACCGGGCCAAAAAGCTCTTGATGAATAATGTCCATTTGATGCGTTACACGATCAAGTAAGATTGGAGGCATAAAATGACCGGGTAAAGATTGAGGAGTCATCAGCAGTTGTGCCCCTTCTGCCAAAGCCTCTTCAACAAGTGCTTCCAGCCTATGTTTCGCCGCAATCGAGATCAGCGGCCCCAATGAGTTACCCTCGTCCAATCCATTCCCGGCTTTAAGCTGCTCTACTCGTGGTATGAGCTTGGCAAGAAAAGCATCCTTAATATTGCGATGCAGGTACAAACGATTAGTGCACACACAAGTTTGCCCAGCATTACGAAACTTCGATGCCATCAAGCCCTCAACGGCTTGGTCGAGATCCGCATCATCAAACACAATAAAAGGAGCATTGCCGCCAAGTTCCATCGACACCGCTTTTACAGTGGATGCACTCTGCTGCATTAATATTTTTCCAACTCGAGTAGAACCGGTAAATGAGAGTTTTTTAATTCGCTTATCCCCCGTAAGCATTTCACCGACTTCGCTGGACTGAGCACTCACTATGACTGAAAGTAAGTGTTCAGGGATACCCGCCAGATGCGCAAGATGCACAGCAGCAAGGGCGGTAAGCGGTGTCAGCTCTGAAGGTTTAACCACCATGCCACATCCTGCCGCTAGAGCAGGAGCCGCTTTTCGCGTGATCATCGCAATTGGAAAATTCCATGGTGTTATTGCCGCACAAACCCCGACAGGTTGGCGAATGGTCGTAATGCGCTGATGCACCTTGTTTGCCGGAATAACCTCGCCATACGCGCGTTTTGCCTCTTCAGCAAACCACTCCACAAACGAAGATCCGTAGGCAACTTCAGCAAGGCTTTCGCTAAGAGGCTTTCCTTGCTCAAGCGTCATTAAGGTGGCCAGTGCCATCTGGTGCTAGATAAGTAACTCAAACCAACGCATCAACAGCAGGGCACGTTCTTTCGCACTCCTAGCAGCCCACGCTTTTTGAGCCTCGCAGCATGCTTCAATCTGCCTATCCACGCTTTTCAATGAACTCGGCTCAAGTGAGATCAACGTTTCTTGCGTTGCCGGATTGATAACATGCAGGCCATCAGAGACGGAAAGTTCTGCCAGTAACGCATCGAGTATCGGATCATTTAGTTGCAGCATATTGTCTCTCCTAGCTATTCCATGCGCAGGGTAATGCGACTAGCACGCACTGTAAAGCAAACAAAGGTTTCATAGCGGATGACCTGCAAAACAAGTATTGAGTCGGCTACGACAACGCTATTTAGCGAACCAAAGTTTTACGAATGATAACGATATTGTCGAAAACGCGAAGGTGTGTTGCTCATGGAATCGATTCTTGAAAGTACGCCGAGGGTACAAACGGTGGACACAAGGAAGTAGAGGGAATGGAGGGAGTGGCCAGTTCATTTCAGATTGCTATATACAAAAAGGCCTCAGCATTCACGCTGAGGTCAGATATTGTGGCGGAGGATCGTGCTTGCGTCCAAGCGGGACTCAAGCCGAAGGCTCGTGAGTGTCCTTAGTAAAACGTAATAAAACGATAAAAGCCCCGCTGTTTCCAGCGAGGCTTCTTAATAAGTGGCAGAACGGCCGGGCTTGCGTTCAAGCGGGACTCATTCGACCGAAGGGCGAACCCTTTAAATAAGTGGCGGAGCGGACGGGACTCGAACCCGCGACCCCCGGCGTGACAGGCCGGTATTCTAACCGACTGAACTACCGCTCCGCATCAGTTAGACTGTAAGTCTGGTATCAGGCAACGCCTAATACGATATTTAAAGCCTGGCGATGTCCTACTCTCACATGGGGAAACCCCACACTACCATCGGCGCTACTTCGTTTCACTTCTGAGTTCGGGATGGAATCAGGTGGGTCCAAAGTGCTATGGTCGCCAAGCAAATTTTTAATAAATGGTGCTGATACCCAGAATCGAACTGGGGACCTCATCCTTACCAAGGATGCGCTCTACCGACTGAGCCATATCAGCACACAAATCTCTAAAATACGTTATAAGTAACATATTTTGTAATTTAAAGCCTGGCGATGTTCTACTCTCACATGAGGAAGCCCCACACTACCATCGACGCTGTTTCGTTTCACTTCTGAGTTCGGGATGGAGTCAGGTGGGTCCAAAACGCTATGGTCGCCAAGCAAATTCTTTCTCTCTATTTCTAGAGAATAATCTGGAAAGCTGTTTACGTTCTTTTTAACACAATCAAGTTTTTGTTCTTGTTTTGAGTCCATCAAAACCCTTTGGGTGTTGTATGGTTAAGCCTCACGGGCAATTAGTACAGGTTAGCTCAACGCCTCACAGCGCTTACACACCCTGCCTATCAACGTTCTAGTCTCGAACAACCCTTTAGGACAGTTAAACTGTCAGGGAAGACTCATCTCAGGGCTCGCTTCCCGCTTAGATGCTTTCAGCGGTTATCGATTCCGAACTTAGCTACCGGGCAATGCGTCTGGCGACACAACCCGAACACCAGAGGTTCGTCCACTCCGGTCCTCTCGTACTAGGAGCAGCCCCCTTCAATCTTCCAACGCCCACGGCAGATAGGGACCGAACTGTCTCACGACGTTCTAAACCCAGCTCGCGTACCACTTTAAATGGCGAACAGCCATACCCTTGGGACCGACTTCAGCCCCAGGATGTGATGAGCCGACATCGAGGTGCCAAACACCGCCGTCGATATGAACTCTTGGGCGGTATCAGCCTGTTATCCCCGGAGTACCTTTTATCCGTTGAGCGATGGCCCTTCCATTCAGAACCACCGGATCACTATGACCTGCTTTCGCACCTGCTCGAACCGTCATTCTCGCAGTTAAGCGGGCTTATGCCATTGCACTAACCTCACGATGTCCAACCGTGATTAGCCCACCTTCGTGCTCCTCCGTTACTCTTTGGGAGGAGACCGCCCCAGTCAAACTACCCACCAGGCACTGTCCGCGACCCCGATGAGGGGCCAACGTTAGAACATCAAACATACAAGGGTGGTATTTCAAGGACGGCTCCAACGCAACTGGCGTCACGTCTTCAAAGCCTCCCACCTATCCTACACATGTAGGTTCAATGTTCAGTGCCAAGCTGTAGTAAAGGTTCACGGGGTCTTTCCGTCTAGCCGCGGGTACACTGCATCTTCACAGCGATTTCAATTTCACTGAGTCTCGGGTGGAGACAGCGTGGCCATCATTACGCCATTCGTGCAGGTCGGAACTTACCCGACAAGGAATTTCGCTACCTTAGGACCGTTATAGTTACGGCCGCCGTTTACCGGGGCTTCGATCAAGAGCTTCGCTTACGCTAACCCCATCAATTAACCTTCCGGCACCGGGCAGGCGTCACACCGTATACGTCATCTTGCGATTTTGCACAGTGCTGTGTTTTTAATAAACAGTTGCAGCCACCTGGTATCTGCGACTCTCGTCAGCTCCATCCGCGAGGGACTTCACCATCAAGAGCGTACCTTCTCCCGAAGTTACGGTACCATTTTGCCTAGTTCCTTCACCCGAGTTCTCTCAAGCGCCTTGGTATTCTCTACCCGACCACCTGTGTCGGTTTGGGGTACGATTCCATCAAATCTGAAGCTTAGAGGCTTTTCCTGGAAGCATGGCATCAATGACTTCACTACCGTAGTAGCTCGACGTCGTGTCTCAGCCTATCGAGTGTCCGGATTTACCTAAACACTCAGCCTACGCACTTGAACCTGGACAACCGTCGCCAGGCCCACCTAGCCTTCTCCGTCCCCCCATCGCAATTTGATCGAGTACGGGAATATTAACCCGTTTCCCATCGACTACGCCTTTCGGCCTCGCCTTAGGGGTCGACTCACCCTGCCCCGATTAACGTTGGACAGGAACCCTTGGTCTTCCGGCGGGGAGGTTTTTCACCCCCCTTGTCGTTACTCATGTCAGCATTCGCACTTCTGATACCTCCAGCATGCTTTACAACACACCTTCAACGGCTTACAGAACGCTCCCCTACCCAATGTTCCAAGAACATTGCCGCAGCTTCGGTTTACAACTTAGCCCCGTTACATCTTCCGCGCAGGCCGACTCGACTAGTGAGCTATTACGCTTTCTTTAAATGATGGCTGCTTCTAAGCCAACATCCTAGCTGTCTAAGCCTTCCCACATCGTTTCCCACTTAGCTGTAATTTGGGACCTTAGCTGGCGGTCTGGGTTGTTTCCCTCTCCACGACGGACGTTAGCACCCGCCGTGTGTCTCCCGGATAGTACTTACTGGTATTCGGAGTTTGCAAAGGGTTGGTAAGTCGGGATGACCCCCTAGCCTTAACAGTGCTCTACCCCCAGTAGTATTCGTCCGAGGCGCTACCTAAATAGCTTTCGGGGAGAACCAGCTATCTCCGAGTTTGATTGGCCTTTCACCCCTAGCCACAAGTCATCCGCTAATTTTTCAACATTAGTCGGTTCGGTCCTCCAGTTGATGTTACTCAACCTTCAACCTGCCCATGGCTAGATCACTCGGTTTCGGGTCTAATGCTAGCAACTATACGCCCAGTTAAGACTCGGTTTCCCTACGGCTCCCCTATGCGGTTAACCTTGCTACTAACATTAAGTCGCTGACCCATTATACAAAAGGTACGCAGTCACAGGACAAAGCCTGCTCCTACTGCTTGTACGTACACGGTTTCAGGTTCTATTTCACTCCCCTCACAGGGGTTCTTTTCGCCTTTCCCTCACGGTACTGGTTCACTATCGGTCAGTCAGGAGTATTTAGCCTTGGAGGATGGTCCCCCCATATTCAGACAGGATAACACGTGTCCCGCCCTACTCGATTTCACTGAACATGCGCCTATGACTACGGGACTATCACCCGGTATCGTTGGCCTTTCCAGACCATTCGTCTAACGCATATAAAGCTTAAGGGCTAATCCAATTTCGCTCGCCGCTACTTTCGGAATCTCGGTTGATTTCTTTTCCTCGGGGTACTTAGATGTTTCAGTTCTCCCGGTTCGCTTCGCTGCACTATGTATTCATGCAGCGATACTTACTTATGTAAGTGGGTTTCCCCATTCGGAAATCGGTGACTCAAGTGGCTCTTACTGCCTCATCACCGCTTATCGCAAGTTAGTACGTCCTTCATCGCCTCTGACTGCCAAGGCATCCACCGTGTACGCTTAGTCACTTAACCATACAACCCCAAAGGGTCTTCTGTTTAAACAACCAAAGTTCGCTATCTCATTATTTGAATGAGCGAGATAGCATTGATTTGCCGGACTCAATTTTGAATTGTCACTATAAGTGACATTCCCAAGAACACTTGAATGTGTTTTGTTGGTGTTTGTCATCAAGACAAACATTGAGAACTTTACAAGTAATTTATCAATAAAGATAAATTACTTTGTCAGCTTTCCAAATTGTTAAAGAGCAATAATAGCTCGAAGCATTTGCTTCAAAACCATCAATCTGTGTGAACACTCATCGCAATAATCATCGTATAAGGAGGTGATCCAGCGCCAGGTTCCCCTAGCGCTACCTTGTTACGACTTCACCCCAGTCATGAACCACACCGTGGTGATCGTCCTCCCCTAATCTCGAAAGAAAAGGGGTTAAACTAACCACTTCTGGTGCAGCCCACTCCCATGGTGTGACGGGCGGTGTGTACAAGGCCCGGGAACGTATTCACCGTGGCATTCTGATCCACGATTACTAGCGATTCCGACTTCATGGAGTCGAGTTGCAGACTCCAATCCGGACTACGACGCACTTTTTGGGATTCGCTCACTTTCGCAAGTTGGCCGCCCTCTGTATGCGCCATTGTAGCACGTGTGTAGCCCTACTCGTAAGGGCCATGATGACTTGACGTCGTCCCCACCTTCCTCCGGTTTATCACCGGCAGTCTCCCTGGAGTTCCCACCATTACGTGCTGGCAAACAAGGATAAGGGTTGCGCTCGTTGCGGGACTTAACCCAACATTTCACAACACGAGCTGACGACAGCCATGCAGCACCTGTCTCAGAGCTCCCGAAGGCACTCCAGCGTCTCCGCCAGATTCTCTGGATGTCAAGAGTAGGTAAGGTTCTTCGCGTTGCATCGAATTAAACCACATGCTCCACCGCTTGTGCGGGCCCCCGTCAATTCATTTGAGTTTTAATCTTGCGACCGTACTCCCCAGGCGGTCTACTTAACGCGTTAGCTCCGAAAGCCACGGCTCAAGGCCACAACCTCCAAGTAGACATCGTTTACGGCGTGGACTACCAGGGTATCTAATCCTGTTTGCTCCCCACGCTTTCGCATCTGAGTGTCAGTATCTGTCCAGGGGGCCGCCTTCGCCACCGGTATTCCTTCAGATCTCTACGCATTTCACCGCTACACCTGAAATTCTACCCCCCTCTACAGTACTCTAGTTTGCCAGTTTCAAATGCAATTCCCAGGTTGAGCCCGGGGCTTTCACATCTGACTTAACAAACCACCTGCATGCGCTTTACGCCCAGTAATTCCGATTAACGCTCGCACCCTCCGTATTACCGCGGCTGCTGGCACGGAGTTAGCCGGTGCTTCTTCTGTTGCTAACGTCAAATGATGCTGCTATTCACAACACCACCTTCCTCACAACTGAAAGTGCTTTACAACCCGAAGGCCTTCTTCACACACGCGGCATGGCTGCATCAGGCTTGCGCCCATTGTGCAATATTCCCCACTGCTGCCTCCCGTAGGAGTCTGGACCGTGTCTCAGTTCCAGTGTGGCTGATCATCCTCTCAGACCAGCTAGGGATCGTCGCCTTGGTGAGCCCTTACCTCACCAACTAGCTAATCCCACCTGGGCATATCCTGACGCGAGAGGCCCGAAGGTCCCCCTCTTTGGCCCGTAGGCATCATGCGGTATTAGCCATCGTTTCCAATGGTTATCCCCCACATCAGGGCAATTTCCCAGGCATTACTCACCCGTCCGCCGCTCGCCACCCGAGAAACAAGTTTCTCTGTGTTGCCGCTCGACTTGCATGTGTTAGGCCTGCCGCCAGCGTTCAATCTGAGCCATGATCAAACTCTTCAATTAAAAGTTTTTTTGAAGCTTTCGCTTCGGCTCAATGAATACTGAATAAATTGACTGTGCCGAATCTTGCGATTCGTTTTGGTCACTCAGTTCATTGATAAATCTTTTGCGATTATCATCAACGAGTGCCCACACAGATTGATAGGTTTATATTGTTAAAGAGCTTGCTTTTCGAGAAGCTTTTCTCTCAAAGCGGAGGTGCATTCTAGCGAGTTAATTTGAAGAGTCAAACACTTTTTCAAATTTCTTTTCGGAGAAGTTTTTCACCTCGCTGATACCGCTGAAGCCTTGTGGCGTCTGCCGTGTCAGTGGATGCGCATTATAGGGAACGCTTTTTTCTTGGCAAGTGGAAAATCGCGTTTTTTGATAAAAAAACGCTTAAGCGAACATTATTCGCTCAAGCGTCCATTTTGTCTTAATTTATATTCAGCTTGCACAGAGGATATTCACAAAACCTTGTGGATAACTAGTCATCACTATCAAAGAAATAAGAGATCCGCGATCTAGGATTCAGGTACTCTTTCACTTTTTCAGGCAATTTGCTGGGGTGAATAGCACTAATAATCTTAATATCTTTATCGGCAAGATCGATGATCGGAGCCTGCGTTCGAGGCACGGTAGGATCATAGACCAATACATTGGGGTAAAGAAGATGAGATGCATTCACCGAAATAACTAAACCAACCATGTTATTGGAAAGCTGAACAACCGTGCCCGGCGGGAATACGCCCATGAATTTGATCAAAATGCTGAGGTTCTCAACATTATAAAGATGCTTACAGTTCTTATATAAGAAAGAAAGCGCGGTATAAGGTATCTTTTGCTCAGACTGAACATTGTGGTGGCACAAGTTATCAAAAGCATTGGCAACGGCAATCACTTGAGTGAGTTCATCAATGTCGGCACCTTTCAGTCCTTCCGGATATCCCGAGCCATCGTTCATTTCATGATGTTGTGCTATCACTAATTTGGCACTTTCAGGGAAATCGCCGATGGTACTCGCTAAATCAACACCGTATTTAGTATGCAACTTGAGATAGTTGAACTCGGGCTCGGTCAGGGGCGTCTGCTTACGAATGATCGCTGAAGGCACTTTAATCTTGCCAATATCGTGAAAAAGAGCGGCAAAAGAGAGCTCTTTCAAACGCTCTGCATCAAAGCCTTTCGCTCGGCCTATCATCATCGCAATGACAGAAACGTTAAGTGAATGAAAATAGATATCTTCAAATTCGCTTTTACCATTCATCAAATGCAACGTGACATTGTCATCGCTCATGAGCTTTTCAACAATATCGTCAATAAGCTGTTTTGCTTCATCAACCGCATCCATTGGCCGATTACGTATCTTCGTCATCACGGAGCGCATTCTTGCCAATGAACGCTCAAACTCTTTCTCACATTGAATCACACGACGTCGGTATGAACTGAGTTTTTCAATACGCTTTTGCTTTTCACTCCACAGTTTTTGGGTTTCGACGTCGAGTTTATCCGACTGGCTTTCATCATGAATTGCAGTTTGATTGGCAGGAAGAGGCTGTGTATCACTCTGACTCACATTCAGATAAACATACTTCACGCCGAGGTGGCGAATCATGTCGACCTGCTCCTGATCTTTAATTTTGAAGCTATTAAACAGGAAGGGGTGTTCGTTCCACTTCAATGGCAGACGCATATGTAATCCAGGCTGAATACGATCTACGGTAATTTTAATCGTTGACACTTCTCGTTCTGACCTAAAATTGCTACGTAAGTTGTGAATATTAGTGGAGATTGCGAATTAATTCATCAATAACACTTCACGATCATATTGGTAAAGCTGATAAAAAGGAGCGACAACATCATGCGCATCTCTTGCAACACTTAAAAAGTCGTCAAGAAACCTTAACAACCCATCGCAGGTATAGTAAACAGCCAGGCGAGTGTTACTTTCTCCTTAAGTACAAGATAGCTGACAACAGGCTAAGTTGCAGATAAGTAAAGTGCGCTTTCTATGAATTTCTCTTAATTTGCAATAACTGGTTTTATTCGTCCATCGGCGGCATTTCTGCAAACTGCGTTCCTTGTCCACCGAGCACATCCCATATTGCCTTGTGGGAAACATACAAATGGGCAACGACTTTCTCAGTCCCTGCTTCATCAAGTAATCCGGCGGGTATCCAATACTGTTTTTGGTTGTCCATCAAATGCGGAACGCTACTGCAACATTTTTGGCAAAAATCCGAACGATATCCAGATTCCATTCGATATGACTGGATCACATCAAGACCACTACGCCATTTAAACTGCTCCCTATTCAAAAAGGTCGCCGTATCAGACGAAGAACCTGACAGCTTGCGGCATTTAGAACAGTGACACTGATACAAGTTGGGTAATGGCCATTTTATTTCAAAACTAACCGCGCCACTGAGGCATTTAGAAGTGGACCCCGCTGGTTGGACACATAAGCTCATTTGTTAAGTGGTTGACCCAGCTCATGCTGCGTATCTTTGCCTACCGAAGTAGGCCTCATCAGGAGTGAGGTTATTCAGTCCTTGATGGTTACGCTCTTCATTATAAAACACCATGTAGTTGCCGATTTCAAGCTCGGCTTCACGGGGCGTGGTATAAGCCTTTAAGTAAACCTCCTCATATTTCAGGCTTCGCCATAATCGCTCAATGAAAACATTGTCAACCCAGCGGCCTTTCCCGTCCATGCTTATACGTATGTCATGTTCAATTAACTTCTGTGTGAACTCTGTGCTGGTAAACTGGCTGCCTTGATCTGAGTTAAAGATATCAGGTGGCCCATAATGCTTCAGCGCTTCCTCAAGCGCTTCGATACAAAAACTCGTGTCCATGGTGTTGGATAGTCACCAAGCCAGCACTTTGCGGCTATACCAGTCGATAATCGCAACGAGGTACAGGAACCCCTTCGCCATCGGGATGTACGTGATATCAATCGCCCAAGCTTGGTTTGGGTAAGTGACTTCGATATCACGCAACAGGTAGGGATACACCTTGTGTGCTTTGTTAGCCAGCGTCGTTTTGGGCTTGGGATAAATCGCCCCAATCCCCATATCGCGCATGAGTCGAACAACACGCTTACGATTAACGCTATGGCCCTTTTTAGCCAGCTCAGTTCGAATGCGCCGACTGCCCATAAACGGATACTGCAGATGAATTTCGTCAATCATACGTCGTAACGTGATCTCCTCAGCAGAGAGTCCGATGGGCTGATAGTAAGCGGTAGAGCGAGCAATATTGAGCAGCTCACATTGGCGCTTTATCGGCAATGGGGTGGATTTAACCAGCGAACTCTTTCGCTGGGCTCGGTCTAACGACCGAGCACTTTGGCCAAAAAATCATTTTCCATGGTCAATTGACCGATCTTGGCGTGAAGTTTGTCCACATCTTCGGAACTCTCTTTTCCTGAGTGATTTTCGGTGGCAAAAATCATGGCTGCGTTTTCAAGCAGCTCCTTTTTCCATGTTGAGATCTGGTTAGCGTGCAGGTTATATTTCTGAGCTAGCTCAGCGACGGTTTTATCGCCTTTAGCGGCATCGAGAGCCACCTTAGCTTTAAACTCAGGAGAGTGGTTTCTACGTTTTCTAGTCATAATCTGTCCCTGTATTGTTGGGTACTATCAAAACAGATCGACCACTTAAAGTCATGTCCGAAAATTGGGGGCCACTTCTTTTTCCGTCCATCGCCAACACCTTTTTCATTCAATAATGGGTAAACTTATCACCAGTCATCCTATCAAAAAGCTTGCTGTCAGTCTTTCAGGGCATAGAAAAGAGAGCTAATAGGTGCTCAACTTGTTGGCATGGCAACGGAAATGAGGAGAAACAGAGAAGGAGGAAGTCCCAATGACTTTTTACCAGATACGGCCACTCTAGGCCCATAAACGACGAAAGGCCGCTATAAAAGCGACCTTTCTATGTATGGTACCGGTGGGCGGACTTGAACCACCACCCCCGAAGGAGGCGGATTTTGAATTCCTCTTAAGTAATTGTAATTACTTGCATTTAAGAGAATTTCTTGGGATATCAAGGACCATGAAATAGGATTTAATTGGATCTTTTTAGCATGCGTCGAGCACAGATTTAAAATGGTGCACACACTAGACCACCCTTTGTAACACGTTTCTGGACAAAACCTTCTTAGTTCTATCACTTAAATTAGAGAAATACGGATAACTTTTGGTATCAGAAAGTCGCTTCTTGATATATCCAGTCCGGCTGGGCAGATCAAAAGCCTTTGATGTTAATTTTTAAAGCAAACATCAAAGGGTAGATAGTAATTCATAGGCCCTTTAAGAGTGCACGAATTATTCGATCGCGAAATATACGTAAGATAAACCATGTTATCGCTATCGTCGCTGATACCACAACCAAACTGTCTACAGCCATCACGATGTAGAATAAGCAGCCCACAATAACACCAATCAGCATCGCTACGTTGAATGGAAAAGCGTTACATTTAACTATACCGGATGAGCCCTCTCTTAGCTCTACCTTTAGTCCTTGCAAGTAAAAGAAGAGTAAAGCGCACCCACCGAAAAGACCCAATATTGCTATAATCATTATAACTCCGAAGGATTGATTAGGCCTCTGAGGATCAGTTCTTTTCTGGCATCTTTCATGCCTTTGGTTTGCATTGCATTAAAACCAATAATCATTATCACAAAAGCGCCAAGCATTCGCCCTGACTCACCTACAAGTCGCTTTCTTAATCCCAATTCTTTCGCTGTCTCTAGCACCTTATTCGAACTAGCGATACTCGTTAGACCTTTGGTCACTGTTGTTTTCATTCCTTCATTAAAAACAGAATATGCGCCAGCGGCTAACACTCCGACTGAAATCGTTGGAACATCAAAGCCAAGGCTACTGAGTAAGTCAGAGATTTTCTTGTTTGAATTATAATAACTTTTTAACTCAGAATCACTTAGTGACCAGCAGAACCAGTATGGATTTGCGACGATTTGGCCTATCATTCCATAGAGTTTAGACTTCAAGCGATTGTTCTTTAAATTCAACACACTACTCGTTACTTTTCTTTGGTCGGGCTTCGATAAATGTCTGTACAACACAATACCAGACAAAAGGCTTAACGATTGATTTTCGCGATGTAAATCATTTTTATATGGTTCTAGACCCATGAGAACAATGAAAAACTTTAACGGCTCTTGATTGTGTTGCCGGTGGGTGTATCTGAAAGATGTGACGCTTAAAGAGTCCATGCCTAAAAGTCCTTTGTTAATTTCAATACACAAACCATTACATAATAATAAGTAGGCGTTTCGTGTGTAAAATGTTATTAACTTCTAATGTATTGACATCTAGCACTATATTAAAAGTGAGACCTAGTAAACCCTGAGAGCGGTATCCACTTTTATATTACAAAAGCTGATGCAAACTTATGAAGTTGCGTCGTTGACTGTAACTTGGCGAAAATCATTTTGGGGCATTTCCAAGTCAGAGCACTTTGTCATTAACCCAGCAAGCCACAACCATTTATCATATCCCCAACGCGCTTACTACACACACCGCAAAACCTCCTATCTCAAACCGACTTTTCGACTATCCATCAAAACGATCAGTTGTTCTACAAAGGCAAAACTAAAACCTCATAGCACCGTAAAGTCACCATGGTACGAGCATGGTTCTTCGTGTCCGAAGCCTTTGGTAATACTAGCTTGCGACTTTGCAGTTACCGGAGATTCTTGGATTTACTGGGATTCCCTTGTGCACAGAATCGTCATGCGATGAACCATATATGGACCATGGGAGAAATTTTAAGATGGATAAAATGAGTAAAATGGAGCGAGAAAAGCGTTGATAACAAGAAAGGAAAACTGAGGTACGCGCCTGAAAATTCGAACATTTTCAAACACCTAAAACGACGAAAGGCCGCTATAAAAGCGACCTTTCTATATATGGTACCGGTGGGCGGACTTGAACCGCCACTCCCGAAGGAAACGGATTTTGAATCCGTCGTGTATACCAATTTCACCACACCGGCATCTTTAGGCTATTGCCTTTCGATGTTTGGCATTATACGTAAGCTTTTCGGTTGTGCAAGAGCAAAAGATTGAAATAATTACCGTTTGCCTAGATTTTCGCCACAAATGAACACAGTGTGCGTTAGCTCTCTTTTATTCCAATGGCGAGAACTATATCCTGACGCCCGATTTTAACGGTAAGTGATGCATTTATGACTACAACAACATTACCACCTGCAGGCCTGTTCCGTCGGCTTGCGGCGCTTTTTTATGATGCCCTGATTATTATTGCCCTAGAGATGATTGCTGCTGGCGTGGTGATGGCGGTGCTCTTCGCTTTAAATGGGATGGGAATACTAAGCTATGGAGAATATCTCGATGCAGCGGATCTGCTCAGCAGACATCCGATATTTAGCCCAATGTTTACCTTTTATTTAGCGGCGATGTGGGTCTATTTCTTTGTTTTTTTCTGGACCCGAGCAGGGCAAACGCTGGGCATGCGCGCTTGGAAGATCCAGGTAAGAAATCAAGACGGGACGATGATCAGCACCACTCAAGCTTTGATTCGTATCGCCACTTCCGCCTTTGGCCTTGCCAACCTCGCTGTGCCTTTTGACCCTCAGAAGCGAGGGTTTCATGATATTTGGGCAAAAACCCAAGTCGTAGTGTTGCCTGTGGCAAAATAAATAATGGAAGGCCGAGGCCTTCCATTTTTTATAATTTCCGATTGAGCAGCATCACCGCGATAGTTAAAAAGACGATACTGGGCGCAATGGCACCAAATACAGGGGAAATGCCGTAGACCAAGCTGAGCGGACCGAAAAATTCGCTGGAGATATAAAATGCGAATCCGGCAATCACACCAGACAGTACCCTCGCCCCCATAGTCACACTTCGCAGCGGGCCAAAAATAAACGACAGCGCCATCAGCATCATCACGCCAATCGAGATAGGTTGAGTGATCTTGCGCCAAAAGGCTAATTCATAGCGAGAAGCATCTTGCTCTGACGCTTTCAAGTATGTGACGTAGTCATATAATCCACTGATGGAAAGCTCTTCAGGTTTGACGGTGACCACGGCCAGTTTGTCTGGAGCCAGGGACGTTTCCCAATCCATCTGCTCTAGTGACTGCTTAGTAATCACCTTTTCATCTTGCATATTGGTGATTTGCACGTAGCGCATCAGCCAACGATTGTCTTGTAAGTAGTCGACTTCTTCAGCAAACACCACTGCTTGCAGCTTTTTGTCAGCATCAAAGCGCCACATGTTCAATCCGTACAACTTATCGTCATCCACTTTGCCGATAAAGATGAAATCATTGGCATCTTTGGCCCAAACCCCACTGCGCACCGAGACAATGCTGCCGCCAGAAAGGGCAAAAGCGCGTAAGTCTCGTGCTAGCTTCTGCGCTTCAGGAGCCCCCCACTGACCTAAAGTCATCACGACCAACATCAGTGGAATCGCTGTTTTCAGCACTGAGAGGCCGATGTCCAACTTAGAAAATCCCGCCGCTTGCATCACTACCAACTCTGAGCTAGATGCCAACATGCCTAGGCCAATCAGCGCCCCAAGTAATGCGGCCATGGGGAAAAACATTTCGATATCGCGTGGAATGCTCAAAACAACAAAGTAGAGCGCGTGCAACAGATCGTAAGCTCCTTTGCCGACTTTACGTAGTTGTTCCACATATTTGATGATGCCGGAGAGGCCGACAAAGGTCACCAGAACCAAAGAGGTGGTGGCAACGATGGTTCTACCAATATAAAGGTCTAGAATTTTGAACACGAGTTACGCCAACCTTTTCTTCTTAAAATTGTCTTTCATGCGTCGCACCGGAACACTGTCCATCAGATTGACCAAGATCGCCACCAACAGCAGCATGCCATTAATTGGCCACATACCAACCGATGTTGGAATGTCCCCTTCTTCTAATGCCGATTTGGTGGCACTGATCGCTAAGAAATAAGCGAGGTAGATCAAAATGGCAGGCCCCATCTTGGCAAATCGGCCTTGACGTGGATTGACCGCAGAGAGAGGAATCACCAGCATGGTCAGCAGCGGAATACAGACAAACAGTGAGAATCGCCATTGCAGTTCAGCTTGCGCTTCACGATCGGGGTGACCAATTAAGTCCAGCGTTGGCGTTGCGTCCCAATCTCGGCCACGATACTTCACCGCTCGCTGACCGATCAGCCCGTCATACTGGGCAAATTCGGTGATCATATATTCAACGCGTGTCGGAATGCCCTCATAGCGTGTCCCCTCCTTCATTGAGATGATCTGCCTGCCGTCAGACAACTCTTTTACCTCGCCAGAGCTGGCAAACATCACACTAGGAAGAATTGAGTCTCGGGGTAATAACTGTGCGACAAAGACATTAGAAAGCTGCTTGTCTTTGATATCGTCAATGAAAACCACAGAAGAACGGTCAGGAGTAAACTGAAACTGCCCTTTTTTCAATAAATCGACACTGTTCTCGGCCGCCACTTGCTCAGTCAGTTGCTCTACTTTATCCATCGACCAAGGAGAAAGCCAAAGCGCGTTGAAAGCCGCCAAGCCTGAGGTCATCGCCGCGAGATAGAGTGCCGCTTGAATAAGAAATTTATTGCCGATGCCAGTAGCATTCATGACGACAATTTCACTTTCGGCATAGAGGCGACCAAAGGTAATCAAAATACCGATATACAAGCTCAATGGCAGCATCAAAAGTCCCATGGAAGGCATATTCAGTGCAACCACTGACACAATCAGACTCGCAGGGATATCACCATCCGACGCATCGGCCAGTACGCTAATGAACTGTTGGCTGAGAAACACCAAAAAAAGTACGAAAAAGATCGCAAATTGGCTCTTGAGTGTCTCGCGGATCAAATATCTAACAATAATCACGCTGAAATTACCTATACAAAACTTGTTTTTTTGGTCGAATCACTATAGTTTCCCGTTGAACCTTTTATTTTTTAAAAAAACTGACTAAATGTTAATCTGAGCTTTAACAGAGTAGACCGAGAATAGAATTCAACAAGTAAGCGGTCATTATCTAACATTTAGAACTATTTGTCTTCAGGATGTAGGAGTACGCATGGAGTTCAGTGTAAAAAGTGGCAGTCCAGAGAAACAACGTAGCGCATGCATCGTTGTTGGTGTGTTTGAACCACGTCGCCTTTCTCCAGTAGCCGAACAGCTCGATAAAATCAGTGACGGTTATATTAGTTCATTGCTTCGCCGCGGTGATCTAGAAGGTAAACCAGGCCAGATGCTACTGCTGCATCAGGTGCCGGGTGTGCTTTCTGAACGTGTTCTTTTAGTCGGTTGCGGCAAAGAACGCGAACTGGGCGAACGTCAGTACAAAGAGATCATTCAAAAAACCATCAACACGCTCAACGAAACAGGTTCTATGGAAGCGGTGTGCTTCTTAACTGAACTGCACGTCAAAGGACGTGACACGTACTGGAAAGTGCGCCAAGCCGTTGAAGCAACGAAAGATGGTTTGTACACCTTTGATCAGTTTAAGAGCGTAAAACCTGAAACTCGTCGTCCACTGCGCAAATTGGTATTCAACGTACCAACTCGTCGTGAACTGAACATGGGTGAGCGCGCTATTACTCACGGCCTTGCGATTGCTTCTGGCGTGAAAGCGTGTAAAGACCTTGGCAACATGCCACCGAATATCGCCAATCCAGCCTATTTGGCCTCTCAAGCTCGCCGCCTAGCAGACGACTACGACACCATCTCTACCAAGATCATTGGCGAGCAAGAGATGGAAAAATTGGGCATGACCTCTTACTTGGCGGTTGGCCGTGGTTCGAAGAACGAATCCATGATGTCGGTCATTGAGTACAAGGGTAACCCAGATCCAGATGCTAAACCGATTGTGCTGGTCGGCAAAGGCCTCACATTTGACTCAGGCGGTATTTCGCTCAAACCCGGCGAAGGCATGGATGAGATGAAGTACGACATGTGTGGTGCGGCTTCGGTTTTCGGCACGATGAAAGCCGTGGCAAAACTCAAACTGCCACTCAACGTGATTGGCGTGCTAGCAGGTTGTGAAAACATGCCTGGCAGCAACGCATACCGCCCAGGTGACATCTTAACCACCATGTCAGGCCAAACGGTCGAAGTGTTGAATACTGACGCGGAAGGCCGCTTGGTGCTGTGTGACGCGCTCACCTACGTTGAACGTTTCGAGCCAGATTGTGTGGTCGACGTAGCGACGCTAACAGGTGCGTGTGTGATTGCCCTTGGCCACCACATTACTGGTGTTCTAGCGAACCACAACCCATTGGCACACGAGCTGGTGAATGCCTCTGAGCAAGCAAGCGATCGCGCATGGCGTCTACCGATGGCAGATGAATACCATGAGCAGCTTAAGAGCCCATTTGCTGACATGGCTAATATCGGTGGTCGTCCTGGCGGCACCATTACCGCGGCCTGTTTCTTGTCTAAATTCACCAAGAAATACAACTGGGCGCACTTGGATATCGCGGGTACAGCATGGCGCTCTGGCGCAGCCAAAGGCTCAACGGGCCGTCCGGTCTCAATGCTGGTCCAATTCCTATTGAACCGCAGCGGCCACCACGAAATTGAAGAGTAATACTCTCAACAACAAAAAGGGCCTCAAGGCCCTTTTTTAATCGTTCAACCTAAGGTTCAACGACGATGCAAAGAGCCACGTTTTACATTATTCAGCCACAAAGCCCTCAAGCGAGTGACAGCGGATTCGCCCACTACGTGGTGTTTCTCGCTCATCATTTTGCTAAGCAAGGGGCCAAAGTGTATCTCAACTGCAAAAGCAAAACTCACGCCGAGCAGATGGCGGAGTTTTTTTGGCAAGTCGAACCCGAACAGTTTGTCGCGCACAATTTGGTCGGAGAAGGACCAAAATACGCCACCAACATTGAGATCGGCCATTCTGCTGTGCGCCCTTGTTGGAATCGGCAGTTGGTCATAAACTTGGCGGAAAATGAGACAACCTTTGCGAACCAGTTTGCTGAGGTGGTAGACTTCGTCCCTTGCGAAGAAAAAGCTAAACAGCTCGCGAGAGAAAGGTATAAAATCTATCGCCAAGCTGGTTATCAGCTGCAAACCATCGAAATTGAACACAACTAACCGTCAATCCTTATAGTTAAGCTCTCTCTTTAGAGAGTTCACTTATAGAGATTGACTCAGATTCAACCATCAACGTATCCATTTAAAGAGCGCTATGGAAAAGACATACAACCCAACTTCAATCGAACAAGCTCTGTATCAGACTTGGGAAGAGCAAGGCTACTTTAAGCCACACGGTGACACGACGAAAGCGTCATACAGCATCATGATCCCGCCGCCGAACGTCACAGGTAGCCTACACATGGGCCACGCGTTCCAAGACACCATCATGGATACGCTGATCCGTTGTGAACGTATGAAGGGCAAAAATACCCTTTGGCAAGTCGGCACCGACCACGCCGGTATCGCCACTCAGATGGTGGTTGAGCGTAAGATCGCTGCAGAAGAAGGCAAAACTAAGCACGATTACGGTCGTGACGCTTTCATCGACAAGATCTGGGAATGGAAAGGCCAATCAGGCGGCACCATTACTCAGCAGCTTCGTCGTCTTGGCGCATCAGTCGACTGGGATCGTGAGCGCTTCACCATGGATGAAGGTCTGTCGAATGCTGTTCAAGAAGTGTTCGTGCGTCTCTACGAAGATGACCTCATCTACCGTGGTAAGCGTCTGGTTAACTGGGATCCTAAACTGCACACTGCGATCTCCGATCTCGAAGTTGAGAACAAAGAGACCAAGGGCCACATGTGGCACTTCCGCTACCCGCTCGCAGACGGCGTAAAAACCGCAGATGGTAAAGACTACATCGTTGTCGCCACCACACGTCCAGAAACCATGCTCGGCGATACTGGCGTGGCGGTAAACCCAGAAGATCCTCGTTACAAAGATCTGATTGGTAAAGAGATAATCCTGCCTATCGTTGATCGTCGTATCCCAATCGTAGGCGATGAACACGCCGACATGGAAAAAGGTACGGGCTGTGTGAAAATCACCCCAGCGCACGACTTTAACGACTGCGAAGTGGGTAAACGTCATCAACTGCCGATGATCAACATCTTCACTTTCGATGCCAACATCCGCGACGCTGCAGAAGTGTTCACCACCAACGGTGAGCCAAGTGATGTGTACTCCACCGAGATTCCAGCCAAATACCAAGGTATGGAGCGTTTCGCGGCGCGTAAAGCGATCGTGGCGGAATTCGACGAGCTTGGCCTGCTGGAAGAGATCAAAGATCACGACTTGACGGTGCCATACGGCGACCGTGGTGGCGTGGTGATCGAACCTATGCTGACTGACCAATGGTACGTGCGCACTGCACCGCTGGCAAAAACCGCGGTTGAAGCGGTTGAAAACGGCGACATCCAATTCGTGCCTAAGCAATACGAAAACATGTACTTCTCTTGGATGCGTGACGTTCAAGACTGGTGTATCTCTCGTCAGTTGTGGTGGGGTCACCGCATCCCAGCTTGGTACGACAACCAAGGCAATGTTTACGTTGGTCGCAGCGAAGAAGAAGTTCGTCAAAAGCACAACCTAGAGTCGGTGATTGAGCTGCACCAAGACGAAGACGTACTGGATACCTGGTTCTCTTCTGCACTATGGACCTTCGGCACGCAAGGTTGGCCAGAGCAAACGGATGATCTGAAAGTGTTCCACCCTTCAGATGTACTGGTGACGGGTTTCGACATCATCTTCTTCTGGGTTGCGCGCATGATCATGATGACCATGCACTTCGTCAAAGACGAAAACGGCAAGCCACAAGTGCCATTCAAAACCGTTTACGTTACCGGCCTAATCCGTGATGAAAACGGCGACAAGATGTCGAAGTCAAAAGGTAACGTACTTGACCCGATCGACATGATCGACGGTATCGACCTTGAGTCTCTGGTTGAGAAGCGCACTGGCAACATGATGCAGCCTCAGCTTGCAGCGAAGATCGAGAAGAACACGCGTAAGACATTTGAAAACGGCATTGAAGCATACGGTACAGACGCACTGCGCTTCACCCTTGCTGCAATGGCATCAACTGGCCGCGATATCAACTGGGATATGAAGCGTCTGGAAGGTTACCGTAACTTCTGTAACAAGCTATGGAACGCCAGCCGTTACGTAATGATGAACACCGAAGAGCAAGATTGTGGCTTTGGCGCAGGTGAGATCGAATACTCACTGGCGGACAAGTGGATCGAGTCTCAGTTTGAACTCGCAGCGAAGGCGTTTAACAACCATATCGATAACTTCCGTCTCGATATGGCAGCCAACACCCTGTACGAATTCATCTGGAACCAATTCTGTGACTGGTACTTAGAGCTAACCAAACCGGTTCTATGGAAAGGGACTGAAGCGCAACAACGTGGTACGCGTCGTACGCTAATCACAGTGCTGGAGAAGACGCTACGTCTGGCTCACCCTGTGATTCCTTACATCACCGAAACTATCTGGCAAAGCATCAAGCCACTAGTAGACGGTGTGGAAGGCGAGACCATCATGCTGCAATCTCTGCCTCAATTCGATGAAGCGAACTTCAACCAAGCAGCGCTCGATGACATCGAATGGGTAAAAGCCTTCATCACTAGCATTCGTAACCTACGTGCTGAATACGACATCAACCCAGGTAAGCCTCTGTCTGTGATGCTCAAAGCGGCGACAGCAGAAGACGCTGCGCGCGTTGAAGCCAACAAGCAGGTGCTGATTTCTCTGGCTAAGCTGGAGTCAGTACGCGTGCTCGCAACCGGTGAAGAAACGCCTGCCTGTGCAACCGCACTGGTCGGTAAATCTGAGCTGATGATCCCAATGGCAGGCCTGATCGACAAAGATGCCGAGCTGGCTCGTTTGGATAAAGAAGTAGCGAAAACACAAGGCGAAATCAAACGCATCGAAGGTAAACTGGGCAACGAAGGTTTCGTTGCGAAGGCCCCTGAAGCGGTTATCGCCAAAGAGCGTGAAAAGCTGGAAGGTTACAAAGAGACACTGGCTAAGCTAGAAGAGCAAAAAAACACGATCGCGGCACTTTAATTCCAAAGTGAATTAAGAGATCCATGATTAATCAGAAAAGGCAGCGAGTTCGCTGCCTTTTCTATTGGCTTTCTTTAGCCGCTTGCGGTTTGCCGCACACATTTCCCCTACCGCTAATCACTGCGCGCAGCATCGATGCGGGAGTCAAAATCAGGATGAGTACTCAGCCATGCGGGCACTTCCCCCTCACTTTGCTGCTGAAAACGCTCAAACATCTCTGCCATCGGTTCACTACTACCATATATCTGCCGCATCGCCAGTTTCGCGTAATGATCCGCCTGCTTTTCGGCCTCACGCGATTGGCCATTGGAAGCAATGAATACGCCCATCCCCGCCAGATTATCAACGATGCCCGAACTTTCCCCCGTGATCAGAGAAACACTGACGGAGAGTATGGTCGATTGCACCAATTGCTTCATCATATGCCGGTGATGAACATGCCCTAACTCATGCAAAATGATGCTATCAAGCTGCGCTGGCGTCTCTGCCAGAGCCACCAGCTCATCTAAAAGAATGATAGTACCGCCGGGTAGCGCAAACGCATTCGCTCCTTGAGCCGATGAGCGAAACTGCACATTGATAGCAAAAGGCAGCGGAGCAAGCTTTTCGACGTGCTGCGACACACGCAAACGAATTGCCTGCTGCTGCGAGGCGGCAAGCTCGCTGGGGACGAGGTGCTCGTCCAAGGTTTGCAAGATCTTCTCGCCCAGAAGCAACGAGACCGAGTCGGGCAAACGCTCAGCTATCTTGTCACTCGCCCAAGGCAACGCGTAGACATACCCCCAAAGCAGAATAGCGATACAGATGAACGAGGAAACCACCCAAGCGGTGATATTTCCTTCCATCCAATCGACAAAGCGAGTTCTGCGCTTACGATGACGCTGCAACCATTGCTCTATTGCCGCACTGCGGGGAGCAACAAACACCCACCCCTGCGCAAAGGTAAAACGGATGGGCAGATTGCCCACCGGATCGCTGACCGTCACATGATGCTGCTCACAACTGATAATGTCCCCATTTATGTGCAGCGCGACAAAATTGGCCTGAGAGAGATCTAACATCGCCTCGTGTCGCTCTGAGCTACGAGGCGCAAACGCGGTGCCTTGAATGCGTGACATCAGCTAATGCCCATGCCAAGATCAAACACCTGCGCCAGCTCGTCACTGATGGCCGATTTCACCTCCGAATCCTGATCCCAAGCTTTCAGTTGCGTCATGTCGCCCAGCACCGCCGTATTAGCTGCGACATATCGCGTGGTGCGCACCATCACCCAAGGACGTGCTAAACCAAGCGTCACCAATTGCAATAAGAAGTTGCTGATCACTAACGTGGTGTAATTCCACACGCCCATGGTCGAAGAAAAAGTAAACGTTTGTTCACTGTCACTTGCTTGCTGCGCACGCAGACAAGAGAAGACATAGTTGCGAATACGAGTGGTAGTGTAGGCCGTCATGACGACCGACATAATTAAAATCAAAGCATACATCAATGGAACAACAAACAAACTCGAATGGTTCTCAAGAGTAGAGAGATCGCCATTCACTAAATCCATCAACACACCTGAGCCAAACACATACCCGAGCACAACCCCACCGATGATGGCACTAAAGAGTACACCGAGTAGACTCGCTTTCAGGTAAACCGAAGCAAAGAAACCCGTTTTCAACTCGGCACTAAATTGCCATTCGCCATACTGATAACCATTGGCAAAATAGTGATGCATACCCACCGCCATCCAAGCGTAAAGCACGGCGGCGACAACCAGCCCGAACAGACCGAGTAACATGGCGGCCATTCCTGACGAGAAAGCCGCAGCAAACACTAGGCTGCCGTACAATCCAAGCACAATCAGCGAGACAATACCACGCCCCAAAATGGCAGTATAGGCGCCACTTAGTGAGGCATTAAAGGCAAAATGCACGTTGCGATAGCTAGTCATCGCCGCATCAAAGCGAGCATTGCTCCACATCAGCCAAGGCAAGGCGAGATAAAACGCGATCAAAAGCAACGCACTGAATAACGGGAAGATGGTGTTGGTAACCGCCCAGACAAGCACCACCAACAAGGCCACTAAACGGCCTTTAAGCAGTTGAATCGGGGTGGCGTGATACTCAAAATTATCACCTGCGAGCTCAGTATTGCCGTAAAAGTAGCGTTTTGTTCTGACCTTTGCCCAAGCGGAGTAGATGCCTAAGGTGATAACAGACAAAAGAATATTGACGATCCAGATGCCAAAAAACTCGCCCCCTTGGCCGTGAAATTGGATGGTATTTCGCGTTGATGTGTTGTTCATTGAAACTATCCCTGACGTAATAATTAATAAGAAAATCAGTAATTTTATAAAACCTGTTATTCTAACCGGATTATACTCCCCCATTCAGTGATGCATCTAAACAAAACACATTGATTTCCTATATAAATCACTCAGCAACCCATATATAGCTTTTGACGATTAATTAGATAGATTCAATCGAATTTCCCTTTAATTATTTTTCTCAGATACTGCACTTAACGCCGAACCAACTACGATGGCGTACTGAGAGGATCCATCATGAAAAAGACCCTAACCTTTGCTGCCCTGCACTTTACTATCGCCTTTACCGTCGCTTACTTGCTGACTGGGGATATTCTGATCGGCAGTTTGATCGCCATGATTGAGCCCTCAGTGAACACCGTGGCATTTTACTTTCATGAGAAAGCATGGGCGCAAGCACCCGCGTTAAGAGCGCGTCAGTGGATGACCAAACTCAAGACTACCAGCTTTGCGACCGTCCATTTCAGCGTGGCGTTTTCTGTCGCCTATCTATTGACTGGTGACCTTTTGGTCGGTGGCGTCATGGCGATGATTGAACCTTCGATCAACACAGTGGTGTACTACTTCCATGAAAAGGTCTGGTTACGCCACAGTGCAAGCAAACAAACGCGCGATTCGCACCGTTTTTGTTTGCACCCAACGGCGTAGCCACTCTATAGTTTTGACCATCATGAACTGAACTATGAATGGCCTTATGTCACAAGAAATGGAATTTACCTTACGCCCGATAACCCTTGAGGATAACGCCTCAATAGCCCATGTGATTCGCCAAGTCTCGGCCGAATATGGCTTAACCGCCGATAAAGGCTACAGCGTCGCCGATCCGACACTGGACGATTTGTACAGTGTCTACAAACAGCCACGCGCTGCGTACTGGGTGGTGGAACATCAAGGCGAAGTGGTCGGGGGCGGTGGCTTCTCACCGCTCAGCGGCGCCGAGCATATCTGTGAACTGCAAAAAATGTATTTTTTACCCATTTGCCGCGGCCAAGGGCTGGCCAAGCAAATCATCGCCTTGTGTAAAGCGTTGGCGAAAGACATGGGCTATCAACAATGCTATCTTGAAAGCACCGCCAACTTGAAAGAAGCGCTGGCACTGTATGAAAAAGTTGGCTTTCGCCATCTCGATGCACCACTGGGCAACACCGGTCACGACGCCTGTGAAGTGGTGATGATCACAGAGCTCTAACTCACCACACCCAATGACTGACACAGAGATCTTGGCTAAGCGCCACTGAGAACTCTTGGCGTTGCCCATCGAGTTCCACCGTCAGTGAGTAAAGATCTCGCGGATCGGGATCGTTGAGATCGGCATAGCGCGGCGCTTCGATATAAAACAGCGCGCAAGCGTGTGCCGCTCTCACATCAATCGGGATCTGATACGTCATACCGTTGAATTTCACCGCTGCCGAGACTAAGCCGGGCGCAAAAGTTTGATAATAAAGGTCGACCTTAAACTCACAGCCACCGCCGTGATGCCAGATCTGCTCGGTGGTGATGTGATCGAGTCGCACATGGCGGATAAATTGCAGATACGGCACTTGCCAGATGCCGATACGCTCATCGCTTTTGTGATAGGCATTAGCCGTCAGTACGCACACATCCGGTTCATCTTCGTCAAACAGTAAGGATTCTTCTTCCTCAAGAAAAAGGATCTCGAAACGATTTCGCCCCAGTTGCAGATAAGGCCGGATATCTTTGCGATAGACAAGTTGACTTTGGTCACAATCAAACACCGCTACCCCATTGAGGCGCACCTCAGCATGATAATCAACCCCACCGAGTACCAGCTCAACCGCCGGAAAGGCCAGCATCGCCTCGTCAACCTCAATGTCATGCATCAAATGCCACTCTTGCTGGGCAATCTCCTGCTCTGAGAGATCGTCAGGCAAAATTTGGCTCAGTGGAGCGGGAAAAGTAATGTCATCTTGAGCGATGGAGAGATCAGTCAGAGGAGAAAGTTGCCAAAGGCCGCTAAGCGAGAGTTGCATAATGATATTGAGCCAGATCAAATTTGCGCCATTATACGCACATTCGTATCGCAGAAGCGAGACATCGCGGCGTAGATTAATGACCACATAATCAAATCATTTGGTGGCGAGCAAAGCAGGCAATAAAAAAGCTGGCGTTTGCCAGCTTTCAAATCAAGCGATTAATCTTCGTAATCGTCGTCTTCGTCATCATCAGGGTAAAGTGCGTCTTCGCCTTCGTAGTACGTGCCCCATCCGTCATAAATAATGTCATATTTTTCAGCTAGATGAACCAGTTTCTCAACCTGGGCGTCAATCGCTTCGGCATCAAGGGCAGATTGCATGGTGGCATCACAGCAAAGCAGGATCTTACCATCTTCGTCTTCAGTCTCTTCCGCTTCCAAAACCTCAAAACCCATTTTAAAGGCTTCAACCACCGCTTTTTCCAGCGTCTCAAAGTCTTCGGCAAACAGATGGTGCTCAATTTCATACAGAGCATCAGGATCGCTGCCATCTTCAAGTAGTGCAGCAATAATATCGCGAGTATCTTCCTTTTGAATCTCGATTAATTCTTCAACTGACAGATATTCATCTTCGTGAGACATGGTTTAGCTCCGGAATCGTAACTCTAACTTGGTTCATCGTTAATGCGGTGAAATATGGCATGGATCGAGCGGAAAAGCCACCGACAAACTCTTTTCCCCTTTATCTTTCTCTGCTGCGGCGAGCAAAAGTCACAAGCACGTCAACTTTGCTACACTAAATTAACAATTTTACCCTTTCAGTAAGATTCAGAAGATCCTACGCGAGCAAAAACGAACAGCACATAAATATAATTGCCTAAAATTTGCCGCTTCATTCACGATTAAATTCTGTCAAAAAACGAGATTGCGACTAATGGAGCGGCAATAAGTGCATATTATTGAATGTCTATTCAATCATTTCCTAAGATTCCTCATCCAAAGAGCAGTAAGTGACGCGCATAAAAACGCATATTTTGCCCTCCAAAATAAAGAACACCAAAACAGACCATAACTCCAAGATGTAAACAAAAATTAGCAACAAAAACCAAAATTAAAACAAAATGCAGAATTTAAACAAAGTAAAGCGATTTGCATCTTATAGATAAGGTTGTCATAAATAGCGGCAGGATAAATTGTAAGGATGCAAAATGAGCAAGCTGTATGTCGGCTCCGAGGTCGGTCAACTACGACGAGTGTTGTTAAACCGCCCAGAACGAGCCCTAACCCATCTCACCCCCTCCAATTGCCACGAGTTACTGTTTGATGATGTGTTAGCGGTTGAGGCGGCGGGCCAAGAACACGATGCGTTTGCCAACACGCTGCGCAGCCAAGGGGTTGAAGTGTTACTGCTGCACGATCTCTTGGTTCAAACCCTAGCCGTGCCGCAAGCCAAACACTGGCTGCTGAATGTGCAAATTTCGGATTTTCGCTACGGGCCGATTTTCGCCCGCGATCTGCGCCACTATCTCTCTGATATGGACGATGAGCATCTGGCGACCATTCTACTTGGCGGATTAGCCTACTCTGAGTTGCCGATCAAATCCGCGTCTATGCTACCAAGAATGAAGCGCCCGCTGGATTTCGTCATTGAGCCGCTGCCCAACCATCTCTTCACCCGCGACACCTCGTGTTGGGTATACGGAGGCGTGTCACTCAACCCAATGATGAAAGCGGCGCGCCAACGCGAAACCAACCATTTGCGCGCGATTTATCATTGGCACCCGACGTTTGCAGGGCAAGATTTCATCAAATACTTCGGTGATGAAGACCTGCACTACGACAACGCCAATATCGAAGGCGGCGATGTGCTGGTGATCGGCAAAGGCGCGGTGTTAATCGGTATGTCTGAGCGCACCACGCCACAAGGGGTAGAAAACCTCGCGGCGAGCCTGTTTAAGTCCGGCCAAGCAAAAGAGGTGATCGCCATTGATCTGCCAAAGCACCGCTCTTGCATGCATTTAGACACCGTCATGACGCACATGGATGTCGATACTTTTTCGGTCTATCCAGAAATCATGCGCAAAGATCTCGATACTTGGCGCCTCACACCGCAAGGGAATGGTGAAATGCGCGTCGAGGCATCGCATAACTATCTGCATGCTATCGAAACCGCTCTTGGTTTGGATCAGCTCAACATCATCACCACAGGTGGTGACAATTACGAAGCCGAACGCGAGCAGTGGAATGATGCCAATAACGTACTGACCGTCAAACCGGGCGTGGTGATTGGCTACGAGCGCAACGTCTACACCAATGAGAAGTATGACAAGGCAGGGATTGAGGTTTTAACCATTCCCGGCAATGAACTGGGACGCGGCCGTGGCGGCGCACGCTGCATGAGTTGCCCGATTGAGCGCGATGACATTTAATCTCGCTAACTCCCAGTCGTTTCAACAAAAACCGATGTTTGCGCATCGGTTTTTCCTTACGCAAATAAAAATATTTATTCACAAATATAGCATTTATATGTTTTACTAGCGCCATAACTCTTCATAGAAAAAGGGCTGGCTCATGGCATTTAATCTTCGCAATCGCAATTTTCTCAAGCTGCTGGACTTCTCGCCGAAGGAAATTCAGTTTTTGCTGGACCTCTCCGCGCAGCTGAAAAAAGCCAAGTACGCCGGAACCGAGAAGAAAACCTTACAAGGCAAGAACATCGCGCTGATCTTCGAAAAAGCGTCGACCCGTACACGCTGCGCCTTTGAAGTGGCCGCTTTTGATCAAGGGGCACAGGTTTCTTACATCGGTCCATCCGGTTCGCAAATCGGTGACAAAGAGTCGATGAAAGATACCGCTCGGGTGCTCGGGCGAATGTACGATGGCATTCAGTATCGCGGCTTTGGTCAAGCGATTGTTGAAGAGCTTGGCGCCTACGCAGGCGTGCCAGTGTGGAACGGCCTGACCGACGAATTCCATCCCACGCAAATTCTTGCTGATTTCCTCACCATGCTAGAGCACGGCCAAGGTAAAGCCTTGCATCAAATCAAATTTGCCTATCTTGGCGATGCGCGCAACAACATGGGTAATTCACTCATGGTTGGCGCAGCTAAGATGGGCATGGACATTCGCTTAGTCGCGCCGAAAGCCTTTTGGCCGGAAGAGGAGTTAGTGGCCCTTTGCCAAACCATTGCCAGCGAAAACGGGGCGAAAATCACCTTGACCGAAAGCGTCGAAGAGGGCGTGACCGGGTGTGATTTTCTCTACACCGATGTGTGGGTTTCCATGGGCGAAGCACCGCAAGCGTGGGATGAGCGCGTGGCGCTGATGAAGCCGTATCAAGTCAATATGGCGATGCTCAAGCAAACGGGCAATCCTGCGGTGAAATTTATGCACTGCTTACCCGCCTTCCATAACGATGAAACCGTCATCGGCAAACAAGTGGCGGAAAAATATGGGATGAAAGGGCTAGAAGTGACAGAAGAGGTGTTTGAATCAGACCACTCAATTGTCTTTGATGAAGCAGAAAATCGCATGCACACCATCAAAGCGGTGATGGTGGCAACGCTGGGCAGCTAACGGAAACACGAGTGAGTTAATCGATTACATTGGCGCGTAAAAGCTTGATGTAATCGCTTGCGCTCACGCGCTTGATGCGTATAATACCCGGCAATTTGTCCGAGGGTTATGAAATGACAACGCGTTTGACAACCAACACAGCACGACGAGCAGGCACTCAATCTCACCTGCATGGCGCTGTTTCTTCTGTCGTTGCATTGACTAATCCGATTGATTTTTAAAGCCTCCCGTAATGGGAGGCTTTTTTATTGCCTGAAACATTCAGATAGGGAAGACGACTATGACAAACTCGCTTTATAAAAAGCACATTATTTCCATTCCGGAGCTGAGCCGCGCTGAGCTGGAATTGATTGTCAAAACGGCTGGTCAACTCAAAGCAGAGCCAAATCCAGATCTGATCAAAAACAAAGTGGTGGCGAGCTGCTTCTTCGAGCCTTCAACCCGAACCCGCTTGTCGTTTGAAACGGCGATTCAGCGCATCGGCGGCGACGTGATTGGCTTTGACGATGGCGGTAACACCTCGCTGGCGAAAAAAGGCGAAACACTGGCCGATTCCGTGCAAGTGATCTCTAACTATGTGGATGCGTTTGTCATGCGCCACCCGCAAGAGGGCGCAGCGCGTTTGGCGTCGGAGTTCTCAAACGGCGTGCCCGTGATTAACGCGGGCGATGGCGCTAACCAGCATCCCACACAAACCCTGCTTGATCTGTTCACCATTTCTGAAACCCAAGGCCGCTTGGACGAGCTCAACGTGGCGTTTGTCGGCGACCTCAAATATGGCCGCACGGTCCACTCGCTCACTCAAGCACTGGCGAAGTTTAACAACATCCGTTTCTTCTTTGTCGCGCCAGATGCACTGGCGATGCCAGAGTACATTCTGGAAGAGTTGGATGAAGCAGGCATCGCCTACAGCGTGCACAACGACATGGACAGCGTGATCCCTGAGTTAGATATTCTCTACATGACCCGCGTGCAAAAAGAGCGTTTCGATGCCTCGGAATACGTGCACATCAAATCGGCCTACATTCTCACCGCCGCCATGCTGGAAAATGCCCGCGATAACTTGAAAGTGCTGCACCCGCTGCCACGCGTCGACGAGATCACCACCGATGTGGATAAAACGCCTTACGCCTACTACTTCCAGCAAGCGGGCAACGGCGTGTACGCGCGTGAAGCCCTGTTGGCCCTAGTTTTGAATGAATCACTGTAATCGGAGAGAAATAGCATGGAAAAAGAGACAAAATTGCAGGTTGAAGCGATTAAAAACGGTACAGTGATTGACCACATTCCGGCACAAGTGGGCATTAAGGTGCTGAAACTGTTCGATATGCACAACTCTTCCCAACGCGTCACCATCGGCCTCAATCTGCCCTCTTCCGCGCTTGGCAGTAAAGATCTGCTCAAAATTGAGAACGTCTTCATCAGTGAAGAACAAGCGCGCAAACTGGCGCTGTATGCCCCGCACGCGACCGTTAACCAAATCGAAAACTACCACGTGGTGAAGAAACTGGCGCTAGAGTTGCCGGAGTTTGTCAGCGATGTGTTCGAGTGCCCGAACAGCAACTGCATTTCTCACAACGAGCCCGTGGCCAGCAGCTTTCGCGTATTTGAAAAGAAAGGCGATGTGCGCTTGAAATGCAAATACTGCGAGAAAGTATTTTCACGCGAAATCGTCACCGAACGTTAATCGTCACAAGCACTTCCCCAGCCTTCGCGGCTGGGGATTTTCTCTTTACCAATCATCCCTTTCGCGGCACACTGAAGCCTCTTTTGTTTTCCCTTCAATCAAGATGGAACATAACAATGACTAAAGTACTTCACACTGATTCGGCGCCTGCGGCCATCGGCCCTTACATTCAAGGCGTTGACCTTGGCAACATGGTCCTAACTTCAGGCCAGATCCCCGTCAACCCTGCGACTGGCGAAATCCCAGCAGAGATCGCAGCGCAAGCACGTCAGTCGCTCGACAACGTCAAAGCCGTGGTCGAAGCCTCTGGCCTGAGCGTGGGCGACATCGTAAAAATGACGGTTTTCGTCAAAGATTTAAATGACTTCGGCACAGTGAATGAAGTGTACGGCAAGTTTTTTGACGAGCACAACGTGGCGCACTACCCAGCTCGCTCTTGCGTAGAAGTGGCTCGCCTACCGAAAGATGTTGGCATCGAAATCGAAGCGATTGCGGTACGCAAATAATCGATTGAGTCGGCTCACAGAGCGCGGCAAAAAGTAAGGGTGACACGAGGTCACCCTTTTTTGTCTCTGCGTGAGGTTACACTACGCGATTTAACGCTTCACCGCGCCAAAAAGCGTTAATGTTTTCCATCAGGATCTCGGCCAGTTTGCTGATCGCTGAATCACTGCCCCACGCCACATGCGGCGTGAGCAGCAAGTTCGGCAACGCCATGTTCGCCAACAGCGGATTGGTTTCATCGGCAGGCTCTTGGCTAAACACGTCCACGCCCGCACCAGCAATCACACCATTTTTCAGCGCAGCGACCAACGCCTGCTCATCGACCAAACCACCTCGGCCAGCATTGAGTAAAATCGCCGATGGCTTCATTTGTGCCAGTTCATCCGCGCCAATCAAATTGATCGTGTGCTCAGACAGCGGACAGTGCAAGCTTATGGCGTCACTGTTTTGCAGCACTTCACTAAACGGCAGATACCCCTCGCGGCACTGCGTCGCCCCTTTGTGCTCAGCAAAAAGCACCTGCATACCCAGCGCTCGCGCCAGTTTGGCGGTGGCTTGGCCCAGTGCACCTGCGCCAATAATGCCTAAGATTGTGCCAGCAATATCGCCAATCGGATGGGTAAAAAAGCAGAACTGCTTATCTTTTTGCCAGACGCCAGCGGCAATATCTTGATGATAAGCAAACAGATTACGTCTTAGGGCAAACAGCATCGCCATCACATGTTCCGGCACTGAGTTGCCCGCATAGCCTCGCACGTTACTCACTGCGATCTGCTTGGCCGCGCAGTAGTCCACATCTACGTTATTAAACCCGGTGGCTGCCACCGCGATCATGCGCAGATTGGGCAGTTGACTTAACACCGTTTGGTCTAACACCACCTTATTGGTGATAACCATGTCGGCCGCTTGCAGGCGCTCCACCACTTGCTCTGGCGAGGTGAGAGGGTACTCAACCCAGTGGTGAGCAAAATCAACTTGCGGCAGTGGAATGTGAGCGGGAATGGTGGCTCGGTCGAGAAAAACGATAGTGGGCAGTGACATAGCAACTCCTGTAATGCACTGCCCATCGCTCGTTGATTAAGGGTTGGACAGCGTTTTGTAATCCGGTAATTTACGCGCAGGATCGTAATAAGAAAAGATCATCTCTTGCGCCTGCGGATAAAAATCACACGGCACAAAGATGCTGCGCAGCCAACGATTCTTCGGATGATAAAAGCTCAGCTCAGCGGCATGCAACTCTAAACGTGCAGAAAAGGCGCGCGCTTCACCGCTGGCGTAAAACTCATCCCCGACAATCGGATGACCGATGGACTGCATGTGTACGCGCAGTTGGTGCGTACGACCGGTGATCGGCAGTAGGCGCATGATGGTGGTTTTCTCACCATTAGGGTGCACTTCACGCTTGGCCACATGGAACTTAGTCTGCGATGGCCTGCCCTCTTCATAACACACTTTCTGCAACGGACGATTTGGCCAGTCGACAATCAGCGGCAGATCGATCATGCCTTCATCGGCTTCCACATGGCCCCAAACGCGAGCGTAGTAGATTTTGTGCGTTAAACGGTATTGAAACTGCTTCTTCAGTGCCGATTCTGCATGTTTGCCTTTGGCGAGCAGCATCAAGCCTGAGGTGGCGAGATCCAAACGGTGTACCACTTGAATGTCTGGATCTTGCTGTTTCAAACGACTCCAGACGCTGTCGTTGTATTGCGGCAAGCGCCCCGGCACCGACAGCAGGCCAGACGGCTTATTGACCACCAAGATATGCCCATCTTCATAGACGATATCTATCCAAGGGTCGGTCGGCGGATGGTATTCAAACTCAGACATAAAAGTGTCTCATAACAAAATCAATCAAGGTCGCCCATCGCATGGCATATCCAGCCGATGGGCGACGCGAATTAGTTGTGGCTGACCACAATCAGACGCAGTGAATCAAGCTGGTACTGCGCTTTGCCAATGTAACCACTCAGCTCTTTGATTTGCGCGTCAATCGCTTCCAGCTCTTCATCACGAATATTCGGGTTGACCGCTTTCAGCGCTTGCAGACGTTCCAGCTCACCATTGAGGCTTTGCTGCATCTCTTGCTGTGCTTGCTGGCGAATCGCTTCGACGCGCTCAACCACCAGCGCATCACCGGACTCGATCAAACGGTGAATATCTTGCTGCACCGATGAAACCAGTTTGCTGGCCAGATGGCGGTTAACCGGGCTAAGTTGACGGTTAAAGCCTTCAAACTCAACCTGAGCCGACAAATCATTGCCGCGCGCATCCATCATCAAACGGATGGGCGTGCGCGGTAGGAAGCGGCCAATACCGCTGCGTTTAGGCGCTTGGGCATCCACAGCGTAGATCAGCTCGAGCAAAATTGTGCCAACCGGCAACGCTTTGTTCTTCAGCAGCGACACCGCACATGTGCCGACGCCTTCGCTCATCAACAGGTCGATACCGCCCTGAATCATCGGGTGTTCCCAACTGATAAAGTGCATGTCTTCACGCGACAGTGCCGTATCGCGGTCAAACGTGATGGTCGCTCCTTCGTAGGGTAAGCCCGGGTAGCTTGGCACCATCATGTGCTCGGATGGCGTAACGACAATCGCGTTTTCGCCTTTATCGTCTTGGTTAAGGCCAATGGTATCAAACAGGCTCAGCGCAAAGCTCACCAAGTTGGTATCGCCATCTTTGCCCGCGATCTCTGCCACGATCTGCTGCGCTTTTTCGCCGCCGTTAGAGTGCATTTCCAACAGGCGATCGCGCCCTTGTTCCAACTGCGCTTTTAGCTCGAGGTTCATTTTAGCCGATTGGGCAATCACCTCTTCCAGCGGCGTACTGTCACCGGATGCGAGGATCTCAATCAGCGTATCGGCGTATTGGTCATACACCGCACGGCCTGTTGGGCAGGTTTCAGCAAATGCGTTCAAGCCTTCATCGAACCAACGTGCGAGCACCTCTTGCGCAGTGCCTTGCAGGTAAGGGACATGAATGTCGATATCACGTTTTTGTCCGATGCGATCCAAACGGCCAATCCGCTGCTCAAGCAGATCCGGGTTAAACGGCAAATCAAACATCACCAGCTGGTTAGCGAACTGGAAGTTACGGCCTTCTGAGCCGATCTCACTACAGATCAGCACCTGAGCGCCGCCCTCTTCCTGAGCAAAGTACGCCGCCGCTTTATCGCGCTCGAGAATCGACATGCCTTCGTGGAAGACGGTGGCGCGAATGCCTTCACGCTCGCGCAGCGCTTGCTCTAGTTGCAATGCCGTGCTGGAGCGTGAGGCGATAACCAAAATTTTCTCGCTGCGTTTGGCGAGAATTTTTTCCAGCAGCCAGTTTACCCGTGAGTCAAATTGCCACCAGCTTGAATCGTCCCCTTCAAACTCTTGGAAGATCTCTTCCGGATAAAGGTTTTTCATCGCACGCGCTTCCGGCGTCATTTTACCGCCAATCATGCCAGAGACACGCATTGAAGTAGTGTATTGCGATGGGATCGGCATCGGCAGCAGGTGCACGTTACGTACTGGGAAGCCTTTGATGGCCGCACGGGTGTTACGGAATAGAACACGCCCCGTACCGTGGCGATCCATCAGGTTGTCAATCAGCTCTTGGCGCGCAGCGGCTTTGCTCTCTTCATCGGCGTTGCTTTCGATAATACGAAACAGCGGTTCAACGTCCTGCTCCGAAAGCAGTTCAGTGATCTGATTTTTTGCCTCATCAGGCAGCAGCTTGCCCGAAAACAGGGCAGTGATCGCATCGGCAACTGGCGCGTACTGCGCTTCTTCTTCGACAAACGCTTCGTAGTCGTAGAAACGATCTGAATCAAGTAGGCGCAGACGGGCAAAGTGGCTCTCGCGGCCAAGTTGCTCGGGCGTCGCGGTCAGCAGCAATACGCCCGGCGTGCGCTCAGCCAGCCCTTCAATCACTTGGTAGCCGCGGCTTGGTTTGTCTTGGCTCCATTCCAGATGGTGCGCTTCATCGACCACCAACAGATCCCAATCCGCTTCCAGCGCTTGCTCAAAACGCTTGCGACTTTTGCGCAAAAAATCCAGTGAACAGAGCACGTACTGCTGGGTGTCAAATGGGTTGTCCGATTCGGCGAATGCTTCGACGCAGCGCTCTTCGTCAAAAATCGAGAAATGCAGGTTGAAACGACGCATCATTTCCACCAGCCACTGGTGCTGCAAAGTTTCTGGCACCACAATCAAAATGCGCTCAGCACGACCAAGCAGCACTTGTTGATGAATGATCATCCCCGCTTCGATGGTTTTACCTAGGCCCACTTCATCTGCCAGTAATACGCGCGGCGCATGACGACGCCCCACTTCGTGGGCAATGTAAAGTTGGTGAGGAATAAGGCCAGCGCGCATGCCACAGAGGCCGCGCATTGGGCTGCGATGCTGCTCATACTGATTTTTCAATGCGCGGTAACGCAGCACGAAGTTGTCCATGCGGTCGATTTGACCAGCGTACATTTTGTCTTGCGGCTTGTTGAAACGGATTTGGTTACTAAGGAAAATTTCACGCAGCGCGACTCCGGTCTCTTCGGTGTCTTCGCGCGTGCCGAGGTAAGTGTAAAGGCCTTTCTCCTCCACCACTTGTTCTACACGCAGTGACCAGCCTTCTTGACACTCCACGACATCACCGACGTTAAAAATCACTCGGGTTACTGGGGCATCGTTACTGGCATAAACACGGTTTTCCTCTGAAGCGGCGAACATTAATGTCACCGTTCGCGCGTCTAACGCGACCACCGTACCTAAACCCAAATCACTTTCCGTATCGCTGATCCAGCGTTGCCCCAGAGCAAATGTCATGAATTGACTACCTCGTTTTGATTATGAATTCTAAAAGCTTAGTTCTGCTTACGCCCCTCGCCAACCGGGAAAAGGCGAATAATTCGCTGTAAAAATCGCCGCAGAAAAAGGCCGCTAATCTTACTTGATGCCGTGATGGAGGTCACGCCCAAACACTGGGATTCACTTTATTTTTTTTCACCAAACGTGGATGAAATCAAAATGTAAAAAACTCATGGCATTTGTGGGATCTGGTGTGATCAAATTTGCGTATACTTAAACAGAACCTGTTCGCCCTTTCTCGTCAGAAAGCTGACAGCGGCACAGATAATGCAGGTTCTCGGTACACGTTTAGGATCAACACGGGTTTGCAGTAAGTCGTCTCGCTACTCGGTTGACATGCCATATGCGCCCCCAATGGTGCCTCTGTCGGTAATGGCCGGAAGTATTCGACCTCTGCTGCAAGCATACGGCCAAGCAGAAGACCTCTGTCTTCGCTTGGTACTGAGCAAGCAAAGCCGCGCTGCGGCAAGGAGACGCTATGGGCGATACCGACCGGAAACTGTTTGTACTTGATACCAACATACTGCTACACGAACCCTTCGCTATCTACTCGTTCAAAGAGCACGACGTGGTGATACCCATGACGGTGCTTGAAGAGCTGGACCGAATTAAAGACAGTAAACGAGATGTGGCGCGCGATGCGCGCGTGGCGATTCGTGCACTGGAAGACCTCTTTCGCGATGCCACTCCGGATGAAATTTCAGAAGGCATTCCCGTCTCCGGGGAAGGCAACAGTCGCGGTACCATTGCTATTTTGGCCGATTTCGAACTGCAAGAAACGGTCAAAGCCTTTGCTGATAAAGCGGGCGACAACCGCATTCTCAACGCCGTGCTTTATCTACAAAACAAACGTGCGCCACGCGAAGTGGTGCTGGTTACCAAAGACATCAACATGCGTCTGCGCGCCAAAGGGGCCGGTGTACGCTTTGTTGAAGACTATCGCACCGACCAACTGATTGACGACATTCAATACCTCACCAAAGGCTTTCAACAGCGTGAAGGCGATTTTTGGCAAAACGTGGATCAGGTTGAAAGCCGCACGCTCGGCGGCCGGACCTATCACACCCTCGATAGAGCGCCGTTCGACCCGACCTTTATTAACCAATATGTGATTGATGAAGAGAGCGACTTCGCCGGCCGTGTGGCGGAGATTGACGGCGACAAACTGACGCTGCTCGACATCAGTCGTGAGCGCATGATGCACCGCCGCGCTTGGGATATCTCACCGAAGAACATCTATCAGGCGATGGCGCTGGATGCGTTGCTGGATCCGACCATTGACCTTGTCATCCTCACTGGCGCGGCGGGCAGCGGTAAAACCTTGCTTGCCATGGCCGCCGCGCTAGAGCAAACCATAGAGAAAAAGATGTTCGATAAGATCATCGTGACGCGCAACACACCAGACATCGGCGAGTCGATCGGCTTCTTGCCCGGCACCGAGGAGGAAAAAATGATGCCTTGGCTTGCGTCCGTGACCGATACGCTGGAAGCGCTGCACAAAAACGATCACTGTACCGAAGGCTCGCTCAAATACATCGTCGATAAAGCCAACATTCAGTTCAAATCGATCAACTTTATGCGTGGCCGTTCGATTCAAAATGCGTTTGTCTTGCTGGATGAGTGCCAAAACCTCACCGCATCACAAATCAAAACCATCATCACCCGTTGTGGGGAAGGCACTAAGATCGTCTGTTCCGGTAACCTGGCGCAGATTGATTCCCACTATCTAACTCCAGTCACCTCGGGCCTGACCTACATGGTCGAGCGCTTTAAGAATTTCGAAGGCAGTGCCAACATCCACCTCAACGGTGTGGTGCGCAGCCGCTTGGCGGAATTTGCCGAGGAGAATTTGTAGCGAGGAACTAGGAAAGCGAGGAACTGGGTTCTGGGTTCTGGGTTCTGGGTTCTGGGTTCTGGGGGCTAGGTTCTGGGGGCTAGGTTACTCATAAATGAGTAAACGAGACAAGAGTGAGCTTAAAAAAGGGGGCGATCATTTCGCCCCCTTTTGTTATTACTGTGTGGGATTATTCCGTGCCACCTACCGTGATGGAGTCGAGTTTCAGGGTCGGTTGCCCAACACCAACCGGAATACTCTGCCCGGCTTTGCCACACACGCCGACACCACGGTCAATGCTGAGATCGTTGCCGACCATCGACACTTGTTGCATGGCTTCAATCCCAGAACCAATCAAAGTCGCGCCTTTAACCGGGCGAGTGATCTTGCCGTTTTCGATTAAATACGCTTCCGAGGTTGAGAAGACAAACTTACCGGAAGTGATGTCTACCTGACCGCCACCGAAGTTAGGCGCGTACAAGCCTTTTTTCACCGTGGCGATGATCTCTTCCGGCGTGTGCTGACCCGGCAGCATGTAAGTGTTAGTCATGCGCGGCATCGGCAGGTGAGCGTAAGATTCACGGCGACCGTTACCCGTTGGGTTCACGCCCATCAAACGTGCGTTGAGCTTATCTTGCATGTAGCCTTGCAAAACGCCGTTTTCAATCAGGGTGTTGTATTGACCATTTACCCCTTCGTCATCCACGTTCAAAGAACCACGCAGATCTTTGAGTGTGCCGTCATCGACAATGGTACATAGTGGCGAGGTCACCTGACTGCCGATTTTGCCGGAGAAGACGGAAGAGCCTTTACGGTTGAAATCCCCTTCCAAACCATGGCCGACCGCTTCATGCAGCAGTACGCCCGGCCAGCCCGAACCGAGTACCACAGGCATGGTTCCCGCTGGCGCTGCGTCGGCTTCAAGATTGACCAGTGCCATGCGAATCGCTTCATCAGCAAAGTGGAACGCGCGTTGCACGCCATCTTCCTCTCCGATAAAGAAATCGTAGCCAAAACGGCCGCCGCCGCCTGAGCTGCCACGCTCACGGCGATCGCCTTTTTCCGCCAGTACGCTAATGGATAATCTCACCAGCGGGCGCACATCGCCTGCGTAAGTGCCATCGGTTGCGGCAACCAACATCTGTTCATGCACGCCGCTTAAGCTAATCGACACCTCTTTGACAAGCGGCTCTTTGGTGCGGATATAGGCATCGAGCGATTTAAGCAGTTCGGTTTTTTGCTGTTTTTCCCAGCATGCGAGTGGATTGAGCGCTGCATAATAGTGCTGATTGTCGCTACGGCGAAAGGCTTGAACTTGGCCATTTTGCCCTTGCTGGGCAATACCGCGCGCGGCAAGAGCACTTTGGCGTAAGCCGTCCAACTGGATTTGGTCGGCATAGGCAAAACCGGTTTTTTCACCCGTCACCGCACGCACACCGACACCACAATCAATATTGAAAGAACCGTCTTTGATGATGCTGTCTTCCAGCACTAGAGATTCGTGCCAGCTGGACTGAAAATAGATGTCGGCATAGTCAATTTGGCGCGTTGCAATACTGCTTAACGTCTCCGCCACGTCCTGCGCTGTTAGACCTCCCGGTGCTAACAGTGCCTCTTCTACTTGATTAATACTCATAAGCTTGGCTCTGCTTTTTTATTTAGTAAATGGGTAAAACGACCATGCTGAGCAACGGGCATGTTTTGTCGAATCTTCTCGCTATAGGCTAAATCAATCTCGGCAACAAGCAAGTCGCCCTGTTGTGGGAGTTGCGCCACCAAACTTCCCCACGGGTCAATCACCATCGAATGACCCCACGTTTCTCGCTTGGCGGAGTGCTGGCCACCTTGCCCCGCGGCAATCACCCAGGTTTGTGTTTCGATGGCGCGGGCTCTGAGCAGTACTTCCCAATGCGCTTCGCCAGTGACGGCGGTAAACGCCGCAGGCACCAAAATTATTTGCGCACCTTGCTCTCGTAGCGCTTGGTAGAGCGCAGGAAAACGCAAGTCGTAACAGATGCTCAGACCAAGTTTGCCGACCGTCGTCTCCACCACGCAAATTTCATTACCGGGCTGAAAACTATCGGACTCGCGATAGCTACCATGACCATCGGCCACATCGACATCAAACATGTGCAGTTTGCTGTAATGGCCTAAACGCTCACCATCGGGACCAAACACCAAACTGGTGGTGGTCACGCCAGTGGCGCTGCGGATCGGCATACTGCCGACCACCAAGGTGATCTGCTGGCGTTTCGCCAACTGCGCTAAAGCACGTTGCAGCGGCCCCTCTCCCAGCACTTCCGCATGCTGGTGGTAGGCTTGTTTGTCGGCAAACAGCAGCGCATTTTCCGGTGTTACCACCAGTTTTGCTCCTTGTTTGGCAGCCTGCTCACAGCCGCGCTGAATCGCCGCCAGATTGGCTGCGGGTTCGGCGCTTGAGGTCATCTGAATAATGGCAATCCTTTCCATTGCACACTCCTATTGTTGCACTTCGCTGCGCATTTTCTCTGGCAGGGTAAACTCGCCGCGGCTACGGGAAATCTCTTTTACCGTCGGCGCTTCCAGCGGCCCTTTGACTTCGTAGTTAACCTGCGTAAACACCTCAACTACGGGCGAGATCACCGTCGAGATCGCCAGCACGTACAGTGCAGTTTGCGGCGCTACGGCAAACGCCGTCAGAATCGGAATGCCCGAGGTAACATCGGGAATAAACTGTACTTCGGCATCGACCGTACGCTGCCCCATGTCTGCCAAACCGCGAATGCGCATTTCACCGGCCAGCGCGTCCATAAAAATGTCGTTAGTGACAAACACACCATCTTGAATTTTGCCAGTGCCTTTGATCGAGTTAAACGCCATGCCCTGATCAAACACGTCGGTAAAATCGAGCTGCATTTTACGGATGATCGAGTCTAGACTGAACAGCCCCAGCAGACGCGCCGCGCCGCTCACATCGGAGATCACCCCTTTACCAAACTCGCTCTGCACTTCACCATCTAAGGTGCTGACACGCATCGACCAAGGCGCACCATCCCACTCCACTTTTGAGGTGATCTCAAACGGCGCTTTTTGGATCCCAGAGGTGATACCAAAGCGCTCCATCAAGTCGCTGTTGTTTTCACCGCTCACTTTGAGGTTCATTTGAGAGTGACTGCGCTCGCCATCCAACATCCAGCGCCCGCTCACATCCACCTGACTGCTGCCACTGGCGAGCTTAAGCTGTTTCCACTCCAGCGCATTGCCTTGACGCTGCAAATCGACGTTAACAGTGCCGACTTTGTAGCCTTGCAACCAAAAATCATCAATGTTGAGAGTCAAATTCGGCATAGCTTGGTGAAACTGGCGATCAAAATCGCTGATGAGCGGCGCATCTTCACTTTCTGCGGTCAACAGAGACTCTTGCTTGGCTTTTTTCTCATCTAAACCGGGAATATAGAGGTGCAGTTTCTCCAACGACACCGCTAAGTCATAAGGTTCAAGATAGTGCGCTTTGCCGTCGACTTCCTGACTTTTCACCTCCAGTTGCCAACTGAGGTTCTTTTTACGTGCAGAGAAATCCACATCGTGGAACTCGATCCCGGCGAGGCGCAATGTTGGCGTTTCCAGTTTGACTCGAGTCGGTAGCGGAATTTCTGGTGTTTGCATCCCGTCGAGCGCGGATTGATTGCTGGCGGGCTTCGCCATCACCACATCCAGCCACTCATCAAAATCAAAGTAGTCAGTGCGGATCAACGCATGATGCCCGACCACTGGGCTGATTTTGAACCCGCCATTACCCAGTACTAGGTTGGTCGCGGTCAACTGCGGCACTTTACCGGTAATGTCGATTTCGGTTTGATATTTCGCATTGGGAAGTTGCAGACGCGCGGTGATCGACTCTTGATTGCCAGAGGCTTGCAGCCGCGCATTCCAGTTCTCACCCACCGATTTATTGAGCGGATACGGGTAGCGACTGGCAACGCGATCCAACTTAGCGCTGAGATCTAACTGATAAGTAAAACCGACGTCATTGAGCTGCAAATCGATGTCCATCAACCAAGGCGCATGGCCGGAAAGTCGCCCTAGCCATTGCTCGCCGACATAAGGGACCAGCGGCTTCACATCCCAATCCGCCACGGTGTTGATCTTAACGCTGTAACCGTAATCGGCACTTTCACCAGCAAAATCGATGGCGATGTTCTGCTTGAGCAACTTGGCCGACAAACCGGAGGCTTTCACCACATCGTTGTCGAACTCAATCCGTCCGGAGACTTTTTCCAAAGCCATCGGCGGCGCATCAATATCGACATGATTGCCTTTCAGATCGGCGTATCCCCACGCACGCGGCTCTTTGCTGCTCTCAAAGGGAATATTGAGTTGAAACTGCGATACCACCGGCCCTTTGACTTGCAAAGCCGTGAGCGCGGCGCCGACCGAGTCCACCAACGGCGTCGCGGTCATGTAGTCACGCACCGCATTACCTTCCGCCGTAGCGCTTGCCTCGATTTCAATATGCCCATCTTCGACCAGTTCCGGAATACGTCCGGTGATACGTGATGCTTGCACCTCTTTTAAGGTCGCCGATTTCGAATCAAGGTACATGGCATCGTTTTGGAACAACAGATCCATCTGCAAATCCGTGATCGGCGGCCACGCGGTATCAAAACTGAATTTCCCCTCTTGTAAACCGACCCAAGCTTGGAACATGCCATCGTTGTCTCGGTAAGGAAACTGCCCCAGTTCACCGTACCAAAGCAGCTTGGCGGTATTGACTTTACCACCTTGGATTGCACTGGAGAGATAGTCGGTTAACTCGCGCCCAAGCGCCAACGTCGGCAAATAACGCCATGTTTCGCCAGCATTGTAAGCGTCGGCTTCGGCATAAAAAGAGAGAAACGGACTCTGGTTGTCAGGAAAATCTAAACGAAACTCACCCAGCACTTGCAAATCTGGCGTGGCGGCGGTCACCTTATCGGCCCATAGTCGCCAGCCACCAGCGTAGTTTTGCCACACAAGGTCGACTTGCCCTTGCTTGATATTGAGCGGCGCCTGAAACACGTCTCCGTACGGAAACACATCATCAATCACCGCCAAAGAGACTTTGGCTTGCGTCGGCGTGCCGGAGATTGCTCCTGTCACATTGTGAAAACCCGGTAACAGTTCCCACTGCTGCATGGCTAAGGAATCGACTTCTGCCGAGTAGCGCAGTGAATCAAGTCCATCGCTCATTTTCAGGCGAATGTCTTCAATCAGCCCTTTTGGCTCAAGTTTGGTCAACACATCGGTCACCTCGGTAGAGTCTGGCATCAGCTTAACCAGTGGCAGCAAGGCCTGAATACTCAGTTGCGAGAGGTTTAGCGTCCAACCTTGTGGCTGCCAATCAAAGGCGACATCCAGCTCCGGCCAGTCGGTTTCGTCGGTACGCAGACTCAGTGAGTGACCATTTACTTTCCACCCCTCTTTATCGGGAGAAAGCTTGAATACGCCCGATTCGAGGATCAGTGCATGGCGATTTTTTTCACTCCAAATCAGCTCGGAAGGCAACAATTCCACATAGGCATAACGAGGCTTCGAGTGTTGTAAGGTCAGCCAAGACTTGAGACTCACCTTGCCAGATTCAATCCCGCTCTCACTTTTCATATAGCGGGTTAGCCAAGGCGTTACGGAAATCTCCTCGGCATTAACGTAAAACTCCCCACTGACATCCAAGAGCGAACCATGGTCGACAAAGTTAGCGGTCACTAACAGAGAATTGAGATTGGTGCCAGCAATGCTGACCACCCCTTCCGCTAAGTGGTGCGCGCCTTGGTTACGCCAACGCAGCTTCTCAATATCCAGTCGGCGATTTTCGCCCGACACCGAGCGATACCAGATTTTCGATTGCGTGAGAGACACCTCTTCAAGCTGCCTAAGCAACAAGCTATCGAGCCGTTCAATCAGTTGCGAGGTTTTACTGTCTAGCGCAGGTTGCGCAGCGGCTTGACTGCTTTCGGATGGCGGCGGAATCAGGTTCAGCGAGCGCACATCCAAAGCCAGACCATTGAGATCGAGATTGGCGACCACTGGCTGTAAAGTCAGTAAAGACTGGAGTAAATCGAACTCAACGTGGATTTCATCCACCGACAAGTTGATCTCTTGCTCACCAGACAGTTGCGCCTCAAGTCCTTGCAGCGCCACCGAAGGATGGCTATTGCGCCAGGCGCCAGCCACACTGCGGATCGCCACATCAAGGCCTGTACCCTGTTTCACCCAACTGGTGATTTCTTGCTGAAAATGGTTCATGCGCGGCAGGGCAATCCGCAGCGCAGTGACAGTGATAGCCAGCACCAGCAGGGCTGACACAATCAGCCACAGCAGCGCTCGCCCAAAGCGGGTAACAACAGAGATCACAAATTTTCCACTACATCATCACGACATCAAACTGCTCTTGAATGTACAGAGGCTCCGCTTGAATACGTACTTGCTTACCAATAAAGACTTCCAACTCGGCCAAGGCATGCGACTCTTCACCGTGCAAGGCGTCGGCCACCGCTGGCGACGCATACACGACAAACTTGTCGGCGTCGTAGGCGCGGTTCACTCGCGTAATCTCTCGCAGAATTTCGTAGCAGACGGTTTCGACCGTTTTCACACTGCCGCGCCCTTCACAAGTTGGACAACTGGAGCAGAGAATATGTTCGATACTTTCTCGCGTACGTTTACGCGTCATCTCCACCAAACCAAGCTGAGTAAAGCCGTTGATGTTGGTTTTCACTCTGTCTTTGCTCAGTGCATTTTCTAGCGAGGTAAGTACCCGCTTACGGTGCTCTTCCGAAGTCATATCGATAAAGTCGATAATGATAATACCGCCTAGGTTGCGCAAACGCAGTTGACGGGCGATGGCTTGGGTCGCTTCGATGTTGGTGTTAAAAATCGTCTCTTCGAGATTACGGCGACCGACAAACGCTCCGGTGTTGATGTCCACCGTGGTCATCGCTTCGGTCTGGTCGATAATCAGATAACCGCCAGATTTAAGCTCAACTTTGCGTTCCAAAGAACGTTGCACTTCGTTCTCGGTATCGTACATGTCGAAGATCGGTTTATCGCCTTCGTAGAGTTCAAGCTTATCGGTCAACTCCGGCACATACTCGGAAGTAAACTCTTTCAGGTTTTCAAACTCCTGACGGGAGTCGACCAGAATCTTATCCAGCTCAGTGCCCACAAAATCGCGCAAAATACGTTGTGCCAGGCCCAATTCTCCATACAAGGTAGAACGAGTTTTGTACTTCGCCCGGCGCTCCATCACCTTATTCCACAAGCGTTTGAGAAACGCTGCATCTTGTGAGAGCTCCTTTTCATCCGCCCCTTCGGCCGCGGTGCGAATGATAAATCCGCCGTGTTCATCGCAGTAGTGAGTGACAATGCGTTTGAGGCGTTCGCGCTCCGATTCACTTTCAATACGTTGCGACACACCAACGTGGCTGGCGCCCGGCATAAAGACTAAATAACGCGATGGGAGTGTAATATCGGTGGTCAGGCGGGCACCTTTGGTACCGAGCGGATCTTTGACCACTTGCACGACGATGTCTTGCCCTTGGCGCACCAGCTCAGAAATGTCGCGCACCTGAAATTGCTGTTTTTCATTTTCCGCGACGCACTCGGTGTGCGGGACAATATCCGACGCGTGAAGAAAGGCGGCTTTATCCAAGCCGATGTCGACAAAGGCGGCCTGCATACCCGGCAGAACCCGGCTGACCTTCCCTTTATAAATGTTACCGACGATGCCACGACGAGCTTCGCGTTCAATATGAACTTCTTGTAGTACTCCACCTTCAAT